>QZLB01000241.1 GCA_004796425.1 Desulfobulbaceae bacterium
AACCGGGGCTCAACGCCCGGTCCCAATGCACCAACCTGAAAATGTGCTCGCCTCACAAAAACCGTGGGCAAAACTAAGCCTGGTTGCTCCCATCATCGGGGTTGCCGCTGCACTCGGACTGGCTGGTAAAAATAATCGGGAGAAACAATCATGAAATATCTCGTCAGGCACTCTATCGTTGTGCGTATTACCCATTGGCTTGTCGCTGTGAGTGGTATTTTGCTGCTTTTTTCAGGATTCGGTCAGCTTCCGATGTACATGAGATATAATGTGGTTAAGATCCCCGGGCTTGCCTGGTCTTCAAATTACGAGATTACCTTGCTTATCCATTATATCAGTGGTGCTGTCTTCACGGCTGCGATATTCTTTCATATCGTTTACCACTTGAAGCGAAAGGAATTTGCTATTGTGCCCCGCCCAAATGATCTTTCAGAATCCGTTACCGGACTCCTTGCCATGTTTGGTCTGAAAGAAGAGCCTCGTCATGAAAAATTCCAAGCAAAGCAACGTGTTATCTACGCAATTTTTGCTTTGTTCTCGACAATTCTTATTGCAACGGGACTTATTAAGTCCTTTAAAAACCTCGGCCCGATTGTACTTGAGCCAATGTTACTGCAATGGATTGCCTTCACCCACACTATTGCCGGTGGTATCTTTCTTCTTCTAGTTGTTGCTCATGTTGGTGCGTTATTACTCAAAAATCATCGTCCACTTATACCCTCAATGTTTACCGGAAAAATCGATGCGGAATACGCCCGGCATCACCATCCGGAATGGCGTGACAAGGCATGATATATAGACTGAGCCGACTGATCTTTGTCATCTTCATCGGCTCAGCACATCCTCATTGAGCATCAATTAAGCTGTTTCGCGCTGAATTCTCCCCTGCCAATCAACCACCTGATCACTCTCTCGTTTCCCTGCCATTGCGGCTTTGCCAGTTTACTGCTTAAAAAAATAATTTTGGGGCACTGTAATGGATGAAAAAGAAGACGATTTAGGATAGGTTGTCTTAATTCGAAAGTCTGAGCGCAACGCTTGGTACTTTCGATCCGTTTTTTTCACGCAACAGGGTTTGAAGTTTACGAATATGACGAGCAGTAACAACTACTTACTTGACATACAGGGAATGACCAAAAGTTTCCCTGGGGTCCTTGCCAATGATGGGGTTGATCTGCAGATAAAACCGGGAGAAGTGCATGCCCTGCTTGGCGAGAACGGCGCCGGAAAATCCACCCTTGTCAAAATGATTTATGGCATCCTGAAGCCCGATCATGGCACTATCCGAATTAAGGGTACTCCCGTTACGATTGATGACCCGGCCAAGGCGCGTGAGCTCGGAATTGCCATGGTGTTCCAGCATTTCTCACTGTTCGAATCACTCAACGTGGTCGAAAATATCGCCTTGGGCATCCACGCTGATTCGGACCTGAAGAGCCTTGCCAAAGAGGTTGTCGAACTATCTGAACGTTACGGACTTCCCCTTGACCCCAATCGACATGTCTATACACTTTCGGTCGGTGAGCGACAACGTATTGAAATCCTCAGGTGCCTGCTTCAAAAGCCGCAGCTGCTGGTCATGGACGAGCCCACTTCCGTTTTGACGCCGCAGGAGGTTCAAAAACTGTTCATGACCTTGAACCGACTTGCCGAGGAAGGACTTTCCATCTTATACATCAGTCACAAGCTCGATGAAATAAAGGCACTCTGTCACCGGGCGACCATCCTGAGGATGGGAAAGAAAGTTGCCACGGTGACGGTCAGCGAGCAGAGTACGACGTCTCTTGCCAATATGATGATGGGTGAAGCATTTACCGAATCATCCAAAACCAGGAATCGCCAGATCGGCGAGGTTCGACTCAGGGTGAACGATCTTAACACCCAGGCCACCGATGCCACCGGTATCTCCTTGAAGGATATTAACATCGAGGTCCGAGCAGGAGAAATTGTCGGCATTGCCGGAGTTGCCGGTAATGGCCAGGATGAACTCCTCAAAGCGCTTAACGGTGAGGAAAGTAATACCGACGCATCCTCGGTTCTCATTGAAGACCGCCAGGCGGGTAAATTGGGCCCCAATGATCGCCGTCGGGCAGGTCTTGCCAGTGTGCCGGAGAAACGGCTTGGCCATGGCGCCATCCCGGATATGGATCTGATCGATAACGCTTTTATGACCGGATACCAACGTATGGGGCTATTGATCAGGGGTATTATCAATTATCGGAAAACCAGATCATTCGCCCAGCAGGTCATCAACGATTATGGGGTAAAAACCTCCAGCTCCACAGTCTCGGCAGAAAGTCTCTCGGGTGGCAACCTGCAGAAATTTATCATTGGTAGAGAGCTCACCCAGCAACCGGATATCCTGGTAGTCTCCCAGCCAACCTGGGGTGTCGATGCCGGGGCCACCCAGACAATCAGGCAGGCGCTCAGGGATCTGGCAGAACAGGGCGCAGCCGTGTTGATCATTTCACAGGATCTCGATGAGCTGATGGACATTACTGACCGGATCGGGGCGATCTGTGGTGGTCGGGTCTCATCCTTTTACCCGACGGAATCGGTAACGATTGACCAGGTTGGATTGTTAATGGCCGGTGTTGACCTTGAAGCGGGAGCCGAACATGCTTCCTAGTCTCGTCAAACGACAGCAGCCATCAACCCTGATGGTCTACCTCTCACCAGTAATTGCCTTGATCCTCTCAATGGTTGCCGGAGTAATCCTCTTTTTAATCATGAAGGTATCTCCGTTCGGCGGACTGCACGCGTTCTTCATCGAACCACTCTCTACCAAATATGGCATTGCAGAACTTGGTGTGAAAGCAACCCCGCTGGTGCTGATCGGGGTCGCGCTCTCGCTCGGTTTTAAAGCCGGAGTCTGGAATATTGGGGCTGAGGGACAACTCACCATTGGTGGGCTCTGTGGCGGAGCGATGGCACTCTATTTCTATGAACAGCAGGGTTTTCACATAATCCCGCTGATCCTTGCAACCGGTATTGTCAGTGGTATGGCTTATGCATCCATCGTGGCCTTTTTACGGGTAAAGTTCAATGCCAATGAGATACTGACCAGTCTCATGCTCAGTTACGTTGCAGTGTTGTTCTTGAACCTGATGGTACACGGCCCGCTGAAAGATCCCGATGGCTTCAATTTTCCGGAATCAAGGATGTTCAGTGACTCAGCCCTGCTGCCAATTCTTCTCGAAGGGACCCGTCTGCATATCGGTGCCCTGCTGGCCCTGACCGTTGTCGCCATTGGTTGGATCGTCATGTCCAAAACCCTGTTGGGGTACCAGATCAAAGCGGCCGGTTCGGCACCTGCCGCCAGTGAACATGCGGGTTTCAGAAGGTCAAAAGTAATCTGGATCACCTTGTTGATCGGCGGCGGCATTGCCGGCCTTGCCGGCGCCATCGAAGTGTCCGGACCCATCGGGCAACTGCAACCTTCCATCTCACCGGGTTACGGATTTACGGCCATCATTGTTGCCTACGTGGGCAGGCTGCACCCGGTCGGAGCCATGCTTGCCGGAATTCTCCTTGCTCTTACCTATCTGGGAGGTGAAACCGCTCAAATTCAATTGAACCTGCCGGTGGCAGTGACCGGCGTGTTTCAAGCGCTGCTGCTTTTTTTCCTGTTGGCCTGTGATGTACTGATTCATTACCGGATTCAGTTCACCGAACAAGCCGTGCGAGTGGAGAATACCTGATGGAAATGATCGGCCCGGCACTGTTAACCATCATTACCGCTGCGACACCATTATTGTTTGCCGCCCTGGGTGAGATGGTGACGGAAAAATCCGGTGTGCTCAACCTCGGGGTTGAGGGGATGATGATCATGGGTGCGATTCTCGGCTTTGTGGCGGTACATTTTACCGATAGCGTAACCGTCGCCTTGCTGGTAAGTATCCTTGCCGGATCAGCAATGGCAGCACTTTTTGGCCTGCTGGTCCTCAAGTTCCACGCCTCCCAGGTACCAACCGGTCTGGCTTTGACTATTTTCGGTATTGGCCTAAGTGCCCTAATCGGCCAATCCATGGTCGGCATCGCTTATGATGGACTACCCAAGCTGTCTTTGCCTGTACTTTCATCACTGCCATTTATCGGTGATGTATTCTTTCGCCATGATATTCTCGTCTATCTGTCGTTAATCATGGTGTTCGTAATCTATTATTTTTTGAATAAGACCAGGGCAGGACTGATCCTGCGTGCGGTTGGGGATTCCCATGATGCAGCGCATGCAATGGGGTATCCGGTTGTTAAAATAAGATTCCTGGCCATATTATTTGGAGGCGGGATGGCGGGACTGGGGGGAGCATATCTGTCCCTGGCCTACTCACCACTCTGGGTCGAACAGATGACTGCCGGCAGAGGCTGGATTGCGTTGGCACTGGTCGTATTCGCCAGCTGGAGACCCGGTCGGGTCCTGCTTGGAGCCTACCTGTTTGGAGGAATCACGATCCTGCAGCTCCATGCGCAGGCCCTTGGTATTGGTGTCCCTTCTCAGGTGATGTCAATGCTTCCCTATTTGGCCACCATAATCGTGCTGGTTATTATTTCCAGCGACCCGGGAAAGATTCGATTAAACGCCCCTGCCAGCCTCGGCAGGCCGTTTCATCCAAGCCGTTAAGATGACGATTGACACGTCATTTATCACATGAAAAGGAGAAAAACATGTTCAAGAAAACACTGATTTCACTGATTCTTGCAGCAGGACTGGCATTTGGTGCCAGTGCTTCTGCAGAAACCAAAGTTGGCTTTGTCTATGTCGGGCCGATTGGCGATCATGGCTGGAGTTATCAGCATGACCAGGGCCGACTGGCCGTGGAGAAAGAGCTTGGGGTTAAAACTTCTTATGTCGAGAATGTCCCTGAGGGAGCTGATGCAGAGCGTGTTATTCGCCAGCTTGCCAGCTCGGGTCATAATCTCATTTTTACCACCTCCTTTGGTTTCATGAACCCGACCGTAAAGGTTGCAAAGCAGTTTCCGAATGTAAAATTCGAACATGCCACCGGTTACAAACGTGCTGATAACGTGGCAACCTACGCGGCCCGTTTTTATGAGGGACGAGCGATTATTGGCACCATTGCCGGTAAAATGACCAAGACCAACGTGGTTGGCTACATTGCCTCGTTCCCGATTCCTGAAGTTATTCGCGGCATCAACAGCTTTACCCTGGCGATGAAAAAAGTTAATCCCGAGGCAAAAATCAAAGTTGTCTGGGTAAACACCTGGTTTGATCCGGGCAAAGAAAGTGATGCAGCAAAAGCCCTCATTGATCAAGGTTGCGACATTCTTACCCAGCATACCGACTCACCTGCACCGCTTCAGGTCGCAGAGTCCAGAGGAGTCTATGCCTTTGGTCAGGCGTCAGATATGAAAGCATTTGCTCCAAATGCCCAGCTGACCTCCATCGTTGACAACTGGAATGACTACTATGTTGCACAAACGAAAGCGGTCATGGACGGTACCTGGAAATCCATGGATACCTGGGGTGGTCTCAAAGACAAAATGGTTGAAATGGCTCCGTATGGAGACGCGGTACCTGCCGATGTTCGCGCCATGGCTGACGCGGTCAAGAACGGAATCCTTGACGGTTCATTCCATCCCTTCCAGGGACCGATCAAGAATCAGCAGGGTGAACTGGTAGTCAAAGAAGGTGAAGTTCTTTCCGACAAAGAGCTGGTTGGAATGAATTGGTATGTTGAAGGTGTTGAAGGAAGTATCCCGAAATAAGCGTATCGCTTAATCCCTTCAATTTTAATGGCTCGTTGCCGGGTTACCGGCGCGAGCCATTTTTTTTTACAGGTGGGCCGATAGATCATTCTGAATACTTCTAATATTCAGATGTTCGCCGTAGCCAATGTTTTTATGTCCTAATCTTTTTAACCCCTTTGTCACGTAGAATGAGCACCACAAGAAAGAAACGAAAAAGATGCTTAACTGTCTGAGCGAAGCGAGTTTTAAGCATCCGTTTATTTCGAGGAGCACAATGACCCGCAGGGCGGAGTGGCTTGGGTGCCCTTTTCTTGGTTCGTTCTTTTGGGCAAGCAAAAGAATGAACATAAGCGATATCAACAATGGAAATCCAAAAGATGAGATAATGAAAGGAAACGGTATTCCTTGATTCCGTCTTATAGAAGGTTCTCTTGATCTTGCTAATTCATTATTCCCCTGTTCATTTTCTTTGTTCGCCCAAAGAAAACGAACCAAAAGAAAAGTCGCCCCGTCACTGCGGCCCTCCGGGCACCTTGCGCTCCTCAAAGTTGTCGGGAGTTTGAAAACTCGCTTTGCTCAAACAGTTCAAACTCCAGTTCGACAACTTCTCCGGTGCTCAGCTTCGTGACAACGGGGTGAAAACACGAGAACATCAAAACCTTAATCCTCAAACATGACAGTCAGCTGTGCATCCGCACAAGTTAGACTGTTCATAGAAACTGAACCACATAGCACTCCTCTATTTCGCAGCAAGCTCCATGATCCGTTTCCCATACGCCGATTTCACCTCGTCCAGAAAGCATGGATCGATCTTTCCTTTCCAGGTTTCCACCTCATGAAATCGTTTTGGAATGGTTATCTCATCAGGATTAAACCCAGTTTGCACCCGTACCTGCCAGCGCAATTTACGAATGTGTTCCGAAATCTCAGTACGGTTCTGGGCAAGGTTCTCGTAGCCGGCAACCGCTAAACATTTAGCCAACTGCTCATTATCGTAGACAGATCGAGCGAAGAGACAGGCAACCATAGAGGTGAGAAAAACACGCCCTGGTTCATCGTCGAGGAGAAACTGCACACCTTTTTCGACATCCTTCTGGTCATTTTTCTGGTCCCAGGAGTAGGCCCCGGTATCAAGATGCGAATGTCTGAATCCTAACGACTGCGCCGCAAAGAACAATTCACCGGTGGCATACCCCGCCATTTCCTGACCGAGCACACAGCCAAACTCCTCACCCCCATACTCTTGTGCCGCTTTGAGGGTTCCCATACCCAGGAGTTGATAAAAGTCATTACTGCCACGACCCAGATGCTGCACGGCTTGCTGGTACGCAGTGGCGTCGCCAAAGCGCAATGGAACAATGGTCTGGCACTCGTCGATCAGACCGCGCTCGGTTGCCTCAGTAGCCCAGGCCAGAGCAACGCCTCCGGACATGGCGTCCAGGCTGACCAACTCCAACTCTTCCAGAACCCTTAGAACATCAAAACAGTTGGTAACCCCAAGCATAGTGCCTGCGGCAAAGATCGGCTCATAGTCGTAAGGTACCTGATGGTAGAGATAGCGCGCCTCTTCTTTAAAACGGTCACGGTAAAAACCAAGGTGGATACAACCAACCGGACAACCCGAGCAGGCCCCATTTCTCAATAGGGTTTGGTCGGCAAAAACTTCGCCGGTCAGATGGCTGATGGCAGGATCAGCGGTTTTCTGGAGGTTATACCAGGGGAGTGACCTGATATCGTTGAGCCCCTGGAGATTGACCGCCGTACCCAGGTTGTAATACTTTTTCATCATGCTCGTTGAGGTTACTTTATGATAAACCTCTTTGAACACCTGAGCGTATGCTTTGTCCTGGGAAATTTCACGGCCGCTGTCCCCATTAATGATGATCCCCTTAATCCTTTTGGCACCCAAGGCAGCGCCTCCGCCCATCCTGCCAAAATGGCGGTAACTGTCGACATTAATGCAGGCCATGGCAGAGCCTATTTCACCGGAGGGGCCAATGCGAAGAATAGAGCGATGACCGGAGGCTTTTTTAAAGATTCTCCTGATTAATTTACCCGCTCCCATTGCATTCATGCCTTTCATAAATGACGTGTCTTTGATCTGGACATGATTTGAACCCACCGACACACAGCTCAAAACGGACGCCTGTCCGATTAGCACCAGAGCATCATATCCTGCAAAAAACAGCGCCAGTGCCGACCGCCCGCCACCGTGGCTCTCGGTGTATTGACTGTGGTAGGGCGAAATAAACGAGCAGATCGTTTTGGACATCAGAGGGAATATACCGGTGAGTGGTCCAATTGCCAGAATAAACGGCTGTTCGGGATGGTTCCAGTCAAGTTCAGGTTTGCCATAATTTTGATACAATTGCGCCGCCAACCCGCTGCCGCCTGCCGTTTTATCACGCCCGTCAAGCTTTTCTATTCTGCTTTTTCCGGACTCCAGGTCAACAACCAGAACCCGATAATGATCCCTGCTCATAACAGAACCTCCCCAATCTCATGCACTTTCTGCAATTCCAGGCAATTATGGGGACAGAACTCCACACACCTGCCACAATGGATACAGATATAAACATTACCGTCATCGGCCTGGTACACCCCATCCACCGGGCATGCCTGCACACATTCTCCACACTTGATGCAATGTTTCTTGCGGACCACCACCCCCCCACCTTTTCTCGGGGTAAGAGCACCGGTCGGACAGGCGCTGGCACAGGGCGGCGTGTCGCAGGCCAGGCAGCGTACGGCCACATAACCGGTCGAAAGACCACCGGAGGAGTGAATACGGATACCGGATTCAGACCAGGATAGACGTTTATGTATTAATCTGGCACACGCCAGTGCACACGAATGACAGCCAATACAGCGGTCCATTCGCGGGGTTGTCAATAATTTCATAGAGTACTCCGGGAACGTTTATATTCGAGCAATAAATCAGCGATGATCAATGGTGATGACCCGACCATAACGCTCTGAAACGGCTACCTCCGTCGCATAAAAAGAGGTGGATACAATACCTTCAGCAGTTCTGGATTTACGCTGGGCCTTTCTTCTCTTCTCACCTTTCAATGAAGCGCTCTCATATTCGTCCAGAATTGTTTTAATTTCACTGAGCAGAAGATCTCTTTGAGCATTGGTTGAGCTTTCATTGTAGATTTCAGTGAGTTTCTCAATTTGAAAAAGTCTCACTTCGGAGCCAATCAAGTATATCCGCTCCAGACCGGCGGGTGGTACAAAGGAAAAGGTATTGTCCCCGGGCGGTATAAACTTCGGTCCTCGTGGAAACCCATAATCATAATATCCTTTTTCAGATGGATACAGAGGGGTTAACTCGCTCCCTGAATCGAGCAGGAAGAGATAGATGTAACAATTATTCAGATGCTCCACGTAAATTTGTAAATCTGTTCCGGAAAAGACAATGGGTGAGCCGGTGAAATCGAGCGGCTCCATACCTTCAGCTTTGCTCCCGGCGAGTACTGCCCACCGAAACTCCACATCAGCACCCGTCGAGATGGACGGTATCACCAGCATGAGCGTGAGTGAAAGCAACAATAATTTCAACGGAATATTAGGACCATACCAATTCATTTCAAACTCCCGTAACCACCAGTACCCCCCTGCACCTGCAGGGTAATTCATTTGAGTTTTCTGGCTTTTTATTTTATTTTGTCTATACTTATATAATTATTGGCTGTGCGACAACTGTCTTTGTGACAAATTTTCCAGGGACCTCGAACGGGACGTTTCTTTGAGCCAACTCTTACAATCTCGATGACTCAAAATAATCAAGAAAGCAGTATCACCCGTATCCAGCGAAGAATGACGACCTTCTTCCCTGAGGAGATCTTCACATTAAGCATGCTGGAAGAAGCGGTCGAGGCTGGTGATATACTCTATAAGCCAACGGAAATATTGCCTTATCTGCAAACCGCCTTGTTTGATGAAAAGATTGTCGAGGTAGAGTTTGACGGTTTGACCCGGGTCTATTTCAGCCGGGTTCATGATCATCTGCCTGAACTGGAAGAGAGTAGCGATGATGAGGGCAACGCGATCCTGATTGAACCGCAATACACCGCAGGAGATTACCTCAAGCAGCTTTCCCACCTGATTACCTTGCCGGTGGAGCCGGGTATCGGCAATGTATTTATTCGTAATGTCAAAACCATTGTTCTGAGAATCTTCACCGCAACCTATGCGGTGGAACTTGGCACGTTTTTTCAGGAATTAACCGAGATTCGTGAGCTGCCGGTATTGCGGCTGGACTTTCCCGTGATCGGCCGCATTGTCAGGGGAGCCCGGGAGTTCAGAGCCAAAGTTCCGGCAGAGATGGAGCTTTTTGCCTTAATTGTTGGCAAACGAAAACATAAAACCCTTAAAACCAAGATCAAGGATATCAGTGCCTCCGGTATGGCCTTTGCCATTGCCAAGGAGCAGCAGGAACTCTTCCGAATCGATGAAACTCGAACGCTGGAATTATTGAGCGATGATATGATGATGGCGCGAGTTAATGCTACCGTGAGACATATCTCCAAAATCAGGGGCAAGAAAGGTACTGAGTACCTGGTTGGCATCCAATTTGACCTGGTAACCAGAGCGGTCGCCTCCAAAATTGAGGCAATCGTGGCCCAGGTACAGCGTGCACATCTCAAAGAACTTTCAGATCTCTCAGAACAGAGCGGCCTCGATCTGATCGCATGATTCCACCACCCCGACACACTAATCTTCTGTCGACTTCCGGACCCTTGCCTGGTACGTTGCCATTAATTTTTCGATTTCAAGTGGCTCTCCCCTGCTTGGCTCCCTACGCAAAGTGATTGCATCAACGGAGCAATGAGTCTCACAAACGCCACACCCCATGCATTTCTGTTCATCAATTACTGCAAAATCTGAGAGGGTAAGCGCCTCAAATTGACAGACCTCTACACAGCTGCCACAACTGGTGCAATACTCCTCGTCGACCTCACAGACAAAACCTGACGAGGCGAGCATTGGTGTCCCGTTCTGTTGTGCCTGCATCGCCCCGCAACAACAACTGCAGCAATTACAGATGGCATAAAACCGGTCAAGCATCACGTCCTTGAAAAAGGCATGGGCGACATGCCCCCTGTCGTTCTCCTGTTCAAGAATTTCAATGGCCTCAGCCGGGGTGATCCGACGACTTTTGTCCGGATGGTGCTCAACTATGAAGCTCACAAACGGCTCACCGACCACCAAACAGACGGCCAGGGGCAGGCAGGGGTTTTCCCGTGTAGATCGACAAGGACATTCCATCACCGCAAGCTTATCAGGATTCAGCATGACAATGTCCCGGGCCCGTTGATAGGGAATGATTTTCTCCAGATTCTCCAACCGTATCGGTTGGTTAACGGTGACCAACTGGCGGGCCCCTTCTAGGGTTAACACCTTGCCATGGTAGGTATCAGCAAAGGAGACTGTGTTATCTTTATTACTATTTCGAGCCCCCCTTATACCTGTCAGAAAACGAAACAGCCTGATCAGCGGGTCGCTCATCCTTTTGAGCCATTTAAACGACGGGTGTGAGCCAGTACCGATACCGATATACAGATAGGGCCAGCGGGCATAAATATAACCGTGTAATCGCTCCTTGAGCCCATACCTGCCCATCCGTTTTGCTTCCTGAAAATAGGCTCGTGTGGACTGTTTCATGATCGATCCTCCATACTTGTGGTTCTCTGAGGGATCAGAAATGAAGTGAGATGATCATCGCGGGAGGATGATCGTTCGTTCTCTGCAGTGTTGTATCATATCGGTACAAACCGAACCAAGAAAGACCTGCGCCATTCTTGAACGATCCCTTCGACCGATAAAAATCAGTGTCGCATCAAAGGCCATTGCCTCTTCGGCAAGTACGGTGCCCGGTTTGCCAAAATGGATGACGGTGGTGAGTTTTGAGGGTTCCACTCCTGCCTCAAGCAACATGTTCCCTGCTACCTCAAGTGCCTGTTGTCCTGCTTCACTGGCCTGCATGCAGGATAATCCATCCTCGTCGTAGTAACAAGATTGATCAAGCACATGAACAAGCAAAATCTTTTCGATCTCATTCTCTCGGCCAACCAGCAGTGCACCCGCTTCATGAACGGCACTGATACTGGCTGGAGAACCGTCAACACCGATCAGGCAACGGGCAAAAGGCGATGTCGAAGGTGGCAGCGGTTCGTCGCCAATCAAGTACATGGTAGCATTAACATGCCGGTGCAATACCCCGGAGACCACACTGCCGGTCAGTTTCTGGGTGATTTCCGCCAGATTCCGACGACTCATAACCAGGGAAGAAAATTGGTCGTTTTGACAAACTTCAACAATGGTTTTTACCGGGTCACCATCAATAATTTCCAGCTCCGCCTCACCTTTCACCACTTCTGACAGCAGCTCTTTTGCCTGGTGCATCAATGGGTTCACATAGTTTTCAAGATGCTGGCCCCGTAATTTTTTCAGCTCTGAGGGAGGAGGAACCTCACCCGAAGATATATCAATGGTGTCCATGTAGCCGGAAAGAAACGAGCCTTCGATCACATGGAGCAGGCGAATCTTCTCAAACGATTGAACCTGCCTTCCAGAAATCAAGGTCCCGACTACTGGAAGCAACCGCTGGTACGCCTCAAGGGTATCAATAGGGATCAGGATACTGGAGACGGGAGGAACTGATGTCTCCGGTTGATTCTGGCTCACTGTATCACTCATGTCTGGTTATTAACAATCGGTTGGACAAATTGAGATTCAGTATCCCAGGGAAACAGGATCCAGGTATCCTGGCTGACCTCGGTAATAAAGGTATCCACCAGTGGTCGGCCAGCCGGCTTGGCGTAAATAGTGGCAAAATGCGCCTTGGGAACCATCTCCTTGGCAATTTGCGCGGTGCGGCCGGTATCAACCAGGTCATCAATCAGCAGCCACCCGTCGCCATCCCCGTCAAACCCTTTTAAAATCTGCGCCTCCCCTTTACGGTCCTTCCAGGCATAACTTGATATGCAGATCGTCTCGATTCGGTGAATCTCCAACTCCCGAGCAATGACTGCCGCGGGCACCAACCCTCCTCTGGTAATTGCGATGAGCCCACGGATATTTTTCAACTCCACGAGTCGCCAAGCGAGCGCCTTTGAATCCCGATGAAGCTGATCCCAGGAAATCGGGTACGTTTTCTTATATTGTTTTGAAGTTCCCATGATTGTGTAACGTATAACAAAAATTGTGCTGATTCAATGGTCGCCTGGTTATACCTTTGAGATGCATGACCGGCGAAACCAGCTCTTGGGCTCGATACCATTTTTTTGATCAGTCAGTGGCGCTTCCCCTCAACGGGAACCAGCCGCTGATCTGTTGGTGAAAACCTCTGGTGAACAGTGACTCGTAAAGATACTCCCGCTATCGTTCTATAGAACCTGCTTCAAGAAAAGTTTGGTTCTCTCCTCCCGGGGAGCAGTAAAAAAGTGCTCAGGCGTTCCCACCTCAACGATTTTTCCCTGATCCATAAAAAGAACACGATCGGCAACTTCCCGTGCGAATCCCATCTCATGGGTGACGACCATCATGGTCATTCCTTCACGAGCAAGCTGCTTCATAACATCCAGTACCTCTCCAACCATTTCCGGATCCAGTGCTGAGGTGGGCTCGTCGAAAAGCATGACCTTCGGTTCCATGGCCAGGGCTCGTGCTATTGCAACACGCTGCTGCTGTCCACCGGACAGTCGAGAAGGAAACTCATTTTCCTTCTCTGGAATACCTACTTTTTCCAAAAGTTCCCGAGCCTTCTTCTCGGCCACCTGCCGACTTCGCTTTCTAACCTTCATCTGGGCAAGGGTAAGATTTTCCAATACCGTTTTGTGAGGGAACAGGTTGAACTGCTGAAACACCATGCCCACCTCTGCCCTGATCTTGTTGATATTCGTTTTTCGGCTTGCAATATCAACCCCATCGATATAAATGTGCCCCTCATTAAACTGCTCAAGCCCATTTACACAGCGAATAAAGGTGGATTTTCCTGAACCGGATGGGCCGATAATTACCACCACTTCTGCCTTATCAACTGAAGCCGTGACCCCATCAACCGCTCTGACGGTCACCCCACGGCCGCTGAAAATTTTGGTTACATTTTCTGCTTTAATCACTGACCGCAAGCCTCCGTTCAAGATAAAAGACAAATTGTGACAATACCGATGTGACAATCAAGTACATTGCCGCAACCACCAACCAGATCTCAAAAGTGGCAAATGTTGTGGTGATGATCTCGCGACCTGATTTGGTAAGATCAGTAATCGCAATAACCGATACCAGTGAAGAGTCCTTGATCAGACTGATAAACTGTCCCGAAAGTGGTGGCAAGATACGTTTGAACGCCTGCGGCAGGATGATATAAATCATCGCCTGCGTTAAACTCATTCCCAGTGAGCGAGCCGCCTCCATCTGTCCTTTCGGAATCGCTACAATACCCGAACGAACAATTTCAGCCACATACGCCCCGGCAAAAAGCGCCAACGCCCCGATACCGGCAACAGTCCTACTGAGGTCAAAAACGGTGCCGATAAAGAAATAGGCAATAAAGATCTGCACCAGCAGCGGGGTACCCCTGATGATCTCAACATAAATTGCTGCCAGTGTTGATATCGTATAATTTTTGGAAATCTTCATCAGCCCTGCAATAAGCCCAATAATCAGACCCAGCACACTGGCGACAGCGGAAATCCATAATGTGGTCATGAGCCCCGTCATCAAAGGCCCCAACACCCATTCAGATGCAAAGCCAATGGTGTCATCTTCAAACAGGTCTTCATTCTCCGCGACTTTTAAACTGTCTGAGTCAACGGTAACTTCAACCTTTTCACCACTCTCTGAAACCATTACGACAGTGGTGTCAGCACCATTCGCATTTATCTGCTCTACGACCCCATCAAACGGTGTTTTTAAGGGTGTCTCGGCCTCATACAGAAAATACTGCGGGACCCTGTACCAGCGCCATTCGTAATCAATGCGTGATACAGAGCCCCAGATTCCGGCAGAAATCACAAGGAGGATAACTGCCAGCAGGATTTTCCAAGGCCACAATTTTTCTGTGGCAATCACGGGTTCAATCCTTTGTTAAATTACTGAATTTCTTTGATCCATGCGTCATCCTGGAACCATTTCTTGTAAATCTTGTCGTAGGTTCCATCATTTTTTACCTGGTACATGAAGTTATTGAGCCAGTTAACGAAGTCCGGATCGCCTTGTCTTACAGCCCAGGCAAGCGGTTCAAAAGTAAATGCGGAATCGATGTGGGTCACTTTGCCACCGCCGCGTTGTGCTGCCGCTACGGTGTTAAAAGGCATGTCATAAATGAACGCATCAACTTTACCATTAACCACCTCAAGCATACCTTCCTGCTCGGTCTCAAAGGAGATATATTTTGCTTTCGGGATCATCCGCTTGACCGCCTGCTCACCAGTGGTACCAAGTTTAGATGCAACGGTGAATTTTGGATCATTAAGATCTTTATAGGACTTAACCTGATCAGCTACCTTGTTATTAACAATGACTGACTGGCCAATTTCGATATACGGTGAAGCAAATGCCACACTGAGATTTCGTTCCTGGGTCAGGGTCATACCGGACATGATGATATCAAACTTGTCGGTCAGCAGCGCGGGGATAATTCCATCCCATGCGGTTGATACCAGCTCCAGCTCTACGCCCATCGCCTTGGCCATTCTTTTTGCCATGTCAACGTCAAAACCGATAATCTCACCTTTCTGGTTGGTCAGCTCAAACGGCATATAGCCCGGTTCCATTCCGACCCGGAGTTTTCCCCGCTTCTGAATTTCCTGAAGTGCACCGGCAGCAACCGTTCCTGCGGTCAGTGCGCCTGCCATGATGAGGACCACGCACAGCATCATCAATCTCTTCATCTTCCTCTCCTTTGGTAAAAGTAAAAAAAATAGGCAGCCTAAATGATTTTAGACTGCCTCACAATTATTTCAGGAATCGGTTCGATCCTGGAATAGCCAATACTATGCTCATCCTTTCCGGAATAAGTGATGAAAATAATAAATAAATCACGATCTACGTTTTCATATCCCGGTTACTGCCTCCATCTTTGGAAATAGCCTGTCCAAAACCAACCTCGCTACCCCCCGTCAAGGACATTTTGATTGCAATATTCTTTTATAACACAGGGTCATGTCCAGAACAACTGACTTTTCAAGGGTCCGAACGTTTGATCGCTCAGCAGCTATTTCAAACGAACAAAGTCTTCACAATTCCACAAGATTCGCATTCAGAGCCGGATCGGGCTTCTGCACATTTACACTTTATGATATGCTGGCAACGAAACGTTATGAAAACCAACCGCCGAACCTTCATAAAATGGCTCGGGCGATTAGGTGGTCTGGCTGCGCTTGGCTATCCGACGCTTTTCGAGCCGAATTTTCCAACCATTACCCGGACCACGCTTCAGATCCCTGGACTTGGTTCATTGTTTAACGGTACAAAAATTGTCTTTCTCTGCGATTTTCATTACTCAAAGCTTGTACTTGATCGATTCCTGAGTCGTACCATCAGCATGATCAGGGACCTCAAACCGGACGTGATTCTGCTCGGTGGTGATTATGTGAATGAGGATCCTCTTGATGCGGTCCCTCTACTCGCTCACCTGAGCAAACTGCAACCACCAGCTGGAATATATGGGGTGTTGGGAAACCATGATTATTGGGCAGGGGCTGATCAAATCATCAAAATCTTTCATCAATCACCGATACGAATGCTGGTGAATGAAACGATCACCCTGAGAAAGGCTGACCAGCGACTGGTCATCGCCGGACTTGATGATGCCTATCATGGTTCACCCAACCTCGAGAAAACCCTCTCGGGTATCGCCAAAGAACAACCGGTGATCGTATTGGTCCATGAACCCGATTATGCAGATAAGACCGTTACGGCAAACAGGACACTTCCGTTACAGCTATCGGGCCATTCACATGGCGGGCAGGTTTGCCTGCCATTGATCGGCCCGCCTGTTCTGCCCCCCATGGGCAGAATTTATCCGGCCGGTTTGCAAAAGATAAAAGACACTGAGCGCCTGGTCTACACTTCGCGGGGAATTGGTAACCTGATGCCGATACGATTCAATTGTCGGCCAGAGATCAGCTACCTTGAGCTGCAGGCAGGATAAAATCAACCAACCGGGTTGTAACAGGCAACCACGGTTTCACCCAACTTCCGCTGTTCAGGCGGTGTCTTCAGACAGATATCGGTCGCCTCGGAGCAGCGGGGATTGAATGCACAGCCAGCCGGAGGATCCATTGGTGATGGTAACTCTCCATGCAGGGTGATTCGCTGTTTTTCCCTGAGAGGATCAGCAATCGGAGTTGCCGAAAGCAGTGCACGGGTATACGGATGTCGGGGATTTGAGAACAACACATCACGCGAAGCCGCCTCGATGGGTACTCCCAGATACATCACCATCACCTCATCAGCGATATGTTTGACCACTGAGAGGTCATGGCTGATAAACAGATAGGCAAGGTTCAGACGTTCCTGAAGATCAGCCAGCAGGTTCAGGATCTGGGCCTGGATAGAAACGTCAAGGGCTGAAACCGGTTCATCAAGAACGAGTATTTCCGGGTTGAGCATTAAGGCGCGGGCGACTGCAATCCGCTGACGCTGCCCACCGGAAAACATATGGGGATACCGCTCATACTGCTCAGGTCGAAGGCCGACCATCTCCATCATCTGCATGGCAGCCTTGCGGCGCTCAGACTTGCTCATCGAAGTGTTTACCAGGAGTGGTTCCTCCAGGGCACTACCGATTTTCTGCCGGGGGTTGAGCGAACCATAGGGATCCTGAAAAACAATCTGCACTTTGGATTTCAGCTCTCTTCTGGTCGGTCGGTCGGCATTGACAATATCCACCTCTCTGATTTTCAATGCACCCGAGGTGGGTGGTTCGATCATCGTAACCAGTCTGGCTAGGGTTGATTTTCCACACCCCGACTCACCAACGACCGCGAGTGTCTTCCCCTTCTGAAGCGTAAAGGATGCACCATTGAGGGCCTTGAGGATTGCAGCGGGTTTGAAGGTCCCACGGGAAACTTCATAAAACCGTTTCAAGTCCTGGGCAACAAGGATTGTTTCACCACTCATTATTCATGCTCCTTCCCACCTGGATGGTTCTGGGGTCGTTCATCAATCAATGGGTAGTGGCACAGCGCATATCCCAATTCAGCGGATGCTCGTGTTGGTTCCGTGGTACGACAGAGCTCAGTCGCAAACCTGCAGCGCGGCGAAAACAAACAGCCACTAGGGCGATCAAACTGTCCGGGGACCACCCCGGATATCGACGGCAACTTACCTCCACCTGCTCGCTCGGGTAAGGCTGCAAGCAAGGCGCTGGTGTAAGGGTGATGCGGCTCTGTAAAGAGCCCTTTGATCTCCTGGTGTTCTACTTGCTGGCCGGCATACTGGACCATGACCCGCTTGGCTGTTTCGGCTACAACCCCCATGTCATGGGTGATCAGAACCAGTGCCATGTTGGTGTCTTCCTGGAGCTTGAGGAGCAGGTCCAGAATCTGGGCTTGAATTGTCACATCGAGCGCCGTGGTCGGCTCATCGGCGATAAGCAGGCGTGGATTACAGGCAATGGCCATGGCAATCATCACTCGCTGGGACATACCACCTGAAAGCTGATGCGGAAAGGCACTCAACCGTTTGACCGGTTCCGGAATACCAACCTGATTAAGCAACTCAATCGCACGCTCTCTGCGTTCTTTGCGCTCCATCTGCAAGTGGGTTTTCAAGGCTTCGGTCAACTGAAAACCAACGGTAAAGCACGGGTTCAGGCTGGTCATCGGTTCCTGGAAGATCATCGATATCTCTTTGCCGATGATGCTCCGCTGCTGCTTTTTGTTCATGGCAAGCAAGTCTTTGCCATCAAACTCAAGGATATCGGCTGATACGTTGGCGGTCCAAGGGAGCAAGCCCATCAGGGCGAGCATTGAAACCGACTTGCCGGACCCCGACTCGCCAACTATCGAGACCACTTCTCCAGGCTCAAGATCTAAAGAGACCCGGTCAACAGCGGTGAAAAGACCACCCGCAGTCTGGAACGCTACCGTAAGATTTTTAATTTCAAGCAATGGCATGTTCCACCCCGTTAAGACCGTTTCAGCTTGGGATCAAGGGCATCCCGCAAGCCATCGCCCATCAGGTTGATGGCCAACACAGTCAGCAGAATCGCCAGACCGGGAAGAGTGACAACCCACCAGGCACGTAAAATAAACTCTCGCGCTTCAGCGAGCATCGTGCCCCACTCAGGTGTCGGTGGTTGGGCACCCAGACCAAGAAAGCCAAGCGCGGCGGCATCAAGAATAGCCGTTGAAAAGCTCAGGGCTGCCTGAACAATCAGCGGCGCCATACAGTTCGGCAGTACGGTGATAAACATCAGCCGCATTCTGCGAACCCCGATGACCCGGGCCGCGGTGACATAATCTTTGCTCATCTCGCCAATCACGGCGGCTCTGGTCAATCGCACGTAATGGGGCTGTTGGACGATAGCGATGGCAATCATTGCATTGGTCAGACTGGGACCGAGAATTGCAACCAATACCAGGGCAAGCAACAGGCTTGGAAAAGAGAGAATGATATCCATCAATCTCATGATCAGGGTATCGACCCGACCTCTGAAAAAGCCGGCAACCAGACCGAGGACTACGCCCACAAGCAGTGCCCCCGTGACAACCACACAACCGATGAATAGTGAGTAACGCGCTCCATGAACCAACCGGGAAAACATATCCCTGCCGACTGCATCGGTTCCGAGGGGAAAGGTGATGGAGCCACCCTCCTGCCAAAACGGTGGTTGCAGGAAGGCATCACGATATTGCTCATTGGGGCCGTGCGGTGCAATAAAATCAGCAAATACCGCAACCAGGACAACGCCGATGAAAAAGACCAGGCCAATCACCGCACCCCGGTTTTCGCTGAAATAAGACCAAAACTCTTTTAAAAGAGCCATTCTGCCTGCCGGTCGGGAATCTTCTACGATCTGTTGTTCTTCCACGCGGGCGACTTCGCTCATAATTACTCCGTATGCCTGATACGCGGGTTGATCAAGCCATAGAGGAGATCAACTATGAGGTTAACAATCATCACAATCATGGCAATCAGGATGAGCCCACCCTGCACCGATGGATAATCGCGCCGGGAAATGGAGTCGACCATCCATTTACCAATGCCGGGCCAGGAGAAAATCGTTTCGGTTAAAATAGCGCCGGCAAATAGAACCCCTACCTGGAGACCGATAACGGTAATAACTGGTATCATTGCGTTTCTTAGCGCATGTAAACCGATTACCCGCTTCGGGGAAAGCCCTTTGGCCCGCGCCGTACGAACATAGTCCTCTCCCAGTACTTCGAGCATGGCCGAGCGGGTCTGACGGGCTATAACCGCAAGTGGAATCGTGCCCAGAACAATTGAGGGTAATATCAGATGTGACAGGGCAGAGGTAAAAGCACCTTTCTCACCGGAAAGTAAGCTGTCGATCAGCATGAATCCGGTAACAGAATCAAAGAAATAGAGCAGTGAGATCCTTCCTGAAACTGGTGTCCAGCCAAGGATACCGGAAAACATAATAATCAGCAGCAAACCCCACCAGAAAATCGGCATGGAATAGCCGGTAAGTGCACCGGTCATCACCACATGATCAAAAGCGGAGCCTCTTTTTACCGCCGCAATCATCCCAGCCGGTAGACCAATGAACACGGCAAGAAAAATTGCACACAGCGAAAGCTCTACTGTGGCCGGAAAGAGGGCCATGAACTCCTCAAATACCGGTTTTTTGGTAATGATGGAGGTTCCGAAATCACCACCGAACAGATCTTTGAGATACGAACCATATTGAACAAGAATGGGCCGATCAAAACCGAACTCGGCCATTAATGCAGCATGACGCTCCTCACTCATACCACGTTCACCAGCCATCAACAGGACAGGGTCACCGGGTAGCAGGCGAATAAAGGTAAACGCAATCAGGGTCACGCCCAGAAAGGTAGGCAGGATTACGGCAATTTTCTTAAGAATAAAAGAGAACATTGCAGAGCTCTAGGAACGTGTGCCGGGAAAAACCATAAAAACCTAACAACGAAGAAAGGGAGCCAGATTCTGAGAATCAGGCTCCCTAATACCCCGTGGAGATTACTTCAGATCAACACCATAAAAAATGTGACCACCAAAAGGATCGATTTTAAAATCAACAACTTCCTTTCTTACCGGTTTGAATACAACCGAATGTGCGATAGTCGCCCATGGTGCTTGCTCTTTGAAGACAACCTGAGCATCCTGGTAGAGCTTGGTACGTTCTGCCGGATCAGAAACAACTTTTGCTTTTTGAATCAGATCTTCAAATGGCTTGTAGCAGAAGTTCGCACGGTTAGAACCGCCAACGGCGTCACAACCAAGGAGCACTGCCAGGAAGTTATCTGGATCACCGTTATCACCGGTCCAGCCCAGAAGAACGGCTCCGTCACGATCCTTGTCTTTGGAGCGCTTGAGGTACTCACCCCATTCATAAGATACGATCTCAGTATCAACCCCAATCTTGGCGAAGTCTGCCTGGATCAGCTCAGCCATACGACGAGCATTCGGGTTGTACGGACGCTGTACCGGCATTGCCCATACTTTCATTTTCAGACCGGTTACGCCTTCTGCCGCCAGCATTTTCTTGGCTGCTTCGGGATCATACGGATCATCGGTTACCGCATCGTTGTACGACCAGATTGTCGGCGGAATTGGGTTTTTGGCAACTTTACCCGCACCCTGGAATACCGCGTCCAGGATCGCTTCCTTGTTGATTGCCATATTCAGCGCTTTACGAACTTTTGGGTTATCAAACGGAGCAACCATGGTGTTGTAAGCAAGATAGCCAACGTTCAGACCTTCCTGCTCAAGCAGATTAATATCCGGATCCGCTGCCATTGCTTTCAGATCAGCAGGATTCGGGTATGGCATTACCTGACACTCATTTGCTTTGAGCTTCTGGTAACGCACAGAGGCATCAGGGGTAATTGCGAAGATCAGATTGTCGATCGCAGCTTTGCCCGCCCAGTAATCGGGATGAGCCATAAAGCGGATAGCAGCATCCTTTTTGTAATCGACCAGCTGGAATGGACCAGTTCCAACCGGTTTCTGGTCGATAACCTCAGGGGTACCAGCGGCCATCATCTTGTCGGCATATTCGCTGGAGAATATTGAAGCGAAATCCATGGCAAGGTTTGCAATCATGGGCGCTTCAGGACGATTCAACATGAACTTAACGGTATAGTCGTCAACTTTAACGATGTCTTTTAACAGGTCCGGCATAGACATCGCTTCAAAGTACTCATAACTCGGGCTGGATACTTTGTGGAATGGATGGTCTTTGACAAGCTGACGTTTGAAACTGAACACGACATCATCGGCATTAAAATCACGACTCGGTGCAAATTCTTTGGTGGTGTGGAATTTTACGCCCTTCCTAAGATAAAAGGTATACTCCAGACCGTCATCAGATACACTCCACTTCTCGGCCAGCGCAGGTGCAATCTCGGTGGTTCCGCGCTTGAACTCAACCAGTTTGTTAAAAATCTGACGAGAGGATGCGTCAAAAGTTGTACCAGCGGTGTAGAATGCCGGGTTAAAGCCTTCCGGGCTTCCTTCTGAGCAGTACACCAGCGTTTTCGCTGCCTGAACGCTCGCCGCTGCACCAATTGCGAGCATTGATGCTCCGCAGAAGGCAGCAAGCAACTTCTTAGTCATTGGTTTCATGTCTTGATCTCCTGTTTTAGGTTTTGGGTATCAGGCACATGGCCTTGAACACTCTTCTTATCTCGTTTCCGAGAATAATCACAGCGTTTTTTTAGGTTTTCGTTGCTTTTATTAACATCCGGTTTGGTTTTCGTTAATTGCAACGATCTTACGATATTCACGTTTATATGCAAGACAAGGAACAACTCCCAAAAAATTCTAATTATTTCACGCTTCCTTTTCAGGTGGCAGGATCAGATTCAATATCAGGCCCAGAATCGCCGCAAGTCCGATTTTTTCAATCCCAAATGAACCCGCGGAAAATTTCATGCCGCCGATACCACATACCAGAATCACTGCAACGATGATCAGGTTTCGCGGCGTGGTTAAATCTCTGCCTGATTTAACCAAAGTGTTGATACCAACAACGGTGATCATACCGAAAAGTAGAATCATGATCCCGCCCATCACCGGTACCGGGATGGTGGCAAGAATCGCCCCGACTTTTCCGACAAAGGAAAGAAAAATGGCGCAAAGCGCAGCCCAGGTCATAATTGCCGGATTAAATGATTTGGTAAGAGCAACCGCGCCACTTACCTCTGAATAGGTGGTATTTGGGGGGCCGCCAAGAAATGAGGCTAGTGATGTTGCAACACCATCACCCAGCATGGTGTTCTCTATTCCGGGGTCTTTGATGTAATCTTTTCCGGAGATGGAACCAATGGCCAGAACATCACCAAAGTGCTCAATTGCCGGAGCGATAGCAACCGGTACAATAAAGAGAATTGCCGCCCAATTCCACTCTGGAAACGTAAAATTCGGCATCGCAAACCAGGGGCTTTTGGCAACCGGCTCCATGGAAATAAGTGCAGGTGCCGTCCAGTTCTGCAGTGTTCCCGGATCAAAAGAAGCCTGCAGGGTTGCCGATAGTCCTGAAATATCCATAAGCAACGAAGCAAGGTAACCGGCGATAATCCCGATAAGAATTGGAATCAACTTGAACCATCCCTTGCCAAGCAGTGAGGTAAGCATCGTGGCAATAAGTGCCACCCCACCAATTATCATGGCCGTTGGTTCCGGAACCAGCCAGGCGCTGCCATCACCGGTTCTACCCATGGCCATATGGACTGCCACTGGTGCGAGTACCAGGCCGATGACCATGATAACCGGACCGGTAACGATGGGTGGCAGAATGCGATGAAGAATTTCCGAGCCAAAAAACCGAACCAGAAAGCTCAGTACCACATAAAGAAGACCGGCGGCCGTCAGCCCGCACATGGTTGCCGGAATACCCCAGGTCTGTACGCCGTATATGATTGGAGCGATAAAGGCAAATGATGACGCCAGAAAAACCGGTACCTTACCCTTGGTGATGATTTGGAACAGGAGTGTTCCTGCACCCGCCGTAAATAACGCTACATTTGAATCAAGCCCGGTAAGAATCGGTACCAGCACCAGGGCCCCAAAGGCCACAAAAAGCATCTGTGCACCCAACAGGCCATCACCCAGTCGGAACCGATATTCGGTATTGGTCGTATCATTTGACATACTCATTTCCCTCCTTGGTTTAACGTTCTTCTCTTCCCTTATTCCTCTAAATGAGAACGATACTGATCATCGTTCTATTAATCAAAATCGATTTATTACTTGGTACCAAAAATCTTATCCCCGGCATCACCTAACCCCGGTAGGATATAACCCACCTCATTCAGTCGCTCATCGATTGCGGCCACATAGATCTCAACATCGGGATGAGCTTCGGTGATTGATTTTATTCCTTCCGGTGCCGCAACCAGAAACAGTCCCTTGATCGTCTTGCAGCCTGCCTTTTTGAGAGTCTCGATCGTGGCCATCAAGGTACCACCAGTGGCAAGCATTGGATCGAGGATCAGGGCGATTCGCTTATCCATTTCACTGGCGGTTTTCACGTAATATTCAACGGGCATCAGGGTTTCTTCATTTCGATAATAGCCAACCACACTCACCTTTGCTGTTGGGATCATGTCAAGCACGCCGTCCATCATCCCCAGACCGGCCCTGAGAATCGGCACAATGGTGATTTTTTTCCCTTTTATCTCTTGAACTTTGACCGGGCCCGCCCAGCCCTGGATCGTCTTGTCCTGGGTCTCCAGATCCTTGGTCGCCTCGTAGGTCAGTAAACGAGCAACCTCCGATGAAAGATCCCGAAAATCTTTGGTTGAAATATCTTTTTCTCTCATCAGGCCGAGCTTATGTTCAATCAGTGGATGGTTGGCTACATGTACCGACATAATATCCTCCAGGATTTATTATGAAAAGGGAAGCGGTGGCAGGGGGGGTATACACAAATGAGCTGGACCAGGCGGTCCGACAGGAAACGAAAAAAGTTGTGCATAATTTACAGATTTGTAAAAAAGATTAGGTTCACCGCCCTTAAGAAATCGCCCTTTTTTGTTAAAGAAAATCGCTCGAAAAAGCAAGCTATTTAACCCCGGCTCACCATTCTTTTAGCGACACTACTTATTAAGGTGAACGAAGGTCTCTTGCTTTATTGCGCATCATCGGCAGGAGTTGAACCGCTATGATACCGAAAAAGATCATCATTGCTCCTGACAGCTCGCTGTTGTTCATTCGTTCACCAAGAAATATAAAGCCGGCCATGGCAGCAAACACCGTTTCTGAACTGAGGATGATCGCCGCATCTGCCTCATGGGTAAATCGCTGGCCAACCACTTGCAGAGTAAAGCCGATCCCGGTTGACAACAGTCCTGCCCAAAGGATGCCAAACAGCGCTGTCTGGAAATCAGCAAGTGCAGGTTGCTCAATGATTACGCCCAGAACTGTCCCGGTTAGACCGCAGGCAAAGAACTGGCCACAGGCAACGATCAGCGGGGCTTTGGTTTTTGAGGCCATAGTTCCGACCATGATGACATGAAGTGCCCAGAAAATACTTGAGCTGATCACCCAGAGATCTCCCACCCTTATCTGGATCGCCTCAGCACCGGTCATGACGTAGGTACCAGCCAGGCAAAAGAGCGAAGCGGGCCAGGCTGACCAATGAACTCGCCGCCTGAGCAGGAAAAATGAGATCAGCGGTACCATGGGAACATAGAGCGCAGTTAGAAATCCGGCATTGGTTACGGTGGTATGGAAGATGCCGTATTGTTGCAGCGCTGCTGCCGTAAACAATATCACACCGGTTATCAGGATCCCGAACCAGTGCAGTGAGCTCACCGGGGTTCCCTCACGTTCCATGGCGCGGTATTGACGAAACGCAAAAGGAAAGACAAAGCAGGCGCCAAGTAACATCCTGACACCGGTAAAGGTAATTGCCTGGAGGCCTCCGGTTCCGACCTGCTGAACCACAAAGGTAGAACCCCAGATCAAGGCCGCCAGCAGTAATAGTGCATTTGCCTGTAGTCTGCTCATAACCTGCTCCAATCCCCTCTGCCCGCATGCGATTCCTGATGGTCACCGCTATTCAGCGGCTGCCAGAGTATACTTGGTCGAAGCTTTTTTGCAAGTGCACTTTTGCTCCTGTTTTTTAAGGTTTAATTACCCCTGCCAAAAGAAGTTGTAAATCAAAAGAGGTAATGGTACTACATAGTTCCGTTATGAGGTTTGGCGACTGGAGAGCGTATTTATCCCTTAATGTATGAACTGTGAAAGGAGTGGTGATGTTTGGAAAATCATCAAAACAAACCGGCCTGATGTTCTCTGTTCAATGTGTTATTTTTCTACTTTTTCTGGTTTTCTCGAAAAATGCGTTGAGCGATGACTCAAGTTGTATCGTCTGTCATACCGATATCGATCTACTTGAGGAAAATCTCGGCAAAACCAAAACGAAAAAATCCGCGCTGCAAGCGGGAAGCGGCTGAGGCGGCGCCGTGGCTCCGTTGGAGCCACAGGAAAAAGTTCTGGTATCAGAAGAATTTCTCGAGTCTGCTCACGGTGAGCTCGCCTGTACCGATTGTCACGGGGGCGACAATAGTGCACCTGACAAAGAAAGTGCCCATGAGGGTTTTGAACCGCACCCCTCAGTCAACAATCCCCAGGAAACCTGCGGTGAATGCCACGAGGAAATAGCAGAATCGGCACCCGACTCGCTCCATGCAACCCTTAAGACCTTCCCCGGTTACCTCAAGAAGAGAAGCAGCGATGAGACCTGGCCGACCATCGACGAGGGACGAGAACGTCATTGCGCATCTTGTCACGCCAGTTGTGGTGCCTGCCATGTAAGCAGACCCAAGTATGTGGGAACCGGTTTTATTGATGGCCATATGTTTAACGCCAAACCCGATCCGGTAAATCAATGTACCGCTTGTCATGGTAGCCGGATTGGCAACGAGTTTTTCGGCAATCGCGGACAGGGTGATATCCATCTGAGAAAATTTACCATGACCTGTCGCGATTGCCACGGCGCAGAGGAGATGCATGCCGCTGCTCCCGAGGATCTTGAAAACCGTTACCATCTCGCAGAAGCGGCCAACTGCAGGGATTGCCATCAGGATCTGCAATTCGGCTCAGTTCGTGAGCATCGAATCCATAATAATACCGTCCAGTGCCAGGTGTGCCACTCCCAGACCTACACCAATTGCTACAGCTGTCATACCGGTACCGATGAGGATGGTATTGCCTATTTTATTAACAACCTCGATTTTGAGGATATGAAGATCGGCTTCAACCCGGATCGTATTCCGGGGAACAACTATAAGTGGGTTCTACTTCGCCATGTACCGGTTGACCCACACGTCTTTGATTATTACATCAAAGATGGCTTCCCGAAATTTGACGTTGCTTCAACCTGGAAACGGACCTCCCCTCATAATATCCAGCGACGTACCTGGCAAAATGTTAACTGTAACAACTGTCATGGTCAGCGCGACCTCTTTCTCGCGGAAAGTGACCTGCTCAACTACGAGATAAAAGCGAACTATGGTTTGACGGTAACTGATGAACAGATACCCAAAAAACGGGCCCGCACCATGGCTGTCAACATTGATACGTCTGGGGTCATAGAATCACGGGTGGTTGATGTCGCCTGGCTCAACGAGCACCTCGATGACGACGGGTTGGTTATCATTGACGCCAGGAGTGAATCGCTCTGGGAACAAGAACATATCCCCGGAGCCATCAGTCTTGATCCTAACAACCCTGAAGAATTACGTAAAGCAGCAACTTCCGAAGCTCCTTTGCAATTGGAGGATGCAGAGTCGCTTGGTGAGATTCTTGGAGAATATGGGATGAGCGCTGATGATCATATTATCGTCTATTGCGACAAAGGTCAGAATGGCGGATTCCTGCTGTCGGTTCTCGATTATGCGGGGGCTAAAAACATCTCATTTCTCAACGGTGGCATTGCCGCCTGGAAAAAGGCTGGCTATGAGCTTACCGATGAAGATACCGACTATGATGAAAAAACCTTTGAGGTTAACCTGCGCACAGAACTGCTGGTGGACAATGATTTCGTGAAAGCCAATCTGGACAACCCCAATGTGGTTATTGTCGATGTCAGGATTCTCCAACAATCCATGGGGTTCCTCAAGCACGGGCTTGCTGCCCGACCTGGCCGTGTACCAGGATCGGTACAGTTCCCGATCTTTGGCCTGTATGAGGACCATTCCGGTATCAAACCCGCCGAGGAATTGCTCTGGGTCCTCAAAGAGCGGAATATTCCAAAACATAAAACCATCGTGGTGACCTGCAATACCGGCATGTGGGCGGGTGCGTCCCAATACATCTTCCGCTACCTCGGCTATCCGGATGTTAAGGTGCATGATGAATCTTGGATCGGTTGGAATGATTAGAACTGATATTTGGATATAAACCAAAAGAAAGGGCGGTGCTGCAAAGCACCGCCCTTTCTCATTTGTACCTCTGCCAATATTGAACAGCCTTATCTACCAACAGATGGTTGCTAAATTCCTTTCATCACCTTCAGGATCTCAGGATCTTTTTCATCCTCGGCCAGAATAATATGGCACGCTTCGCAGTCCATGGAGATGGTTTCACCACTACTGGTCTCGTGCTCATCATCATGGCACCGAAAACAGCCTGAATTATTCTGGTGACCGCGCAGACTTCGATAGGTGTTCCATTTAATCTTCATCGAAGGCCAGACATTTTCCAGGTAGGCGGCCTGCACCCCCTCGATGGCCTTGTTGAGCATCGGCATGTTATTATTTACAATTTCACTGTATTTCAAACGATACCAAGCTCTGAGCTCGGTAGCAATCTGGTTCTTGGCAACTTCATGACTGGGATATTCCCGTGTTATGAGCTCGTAACCAATCTTTTTGATAAATGGCAGTTCACTCGAAATGGCCCCAAGAATGATCTTCTCGTCCAATGCTTCATCGGGTGTTTTGTAGATATGGGTCGGACGGTTATGGCAATCGACACAATCCATCTCACGTTCATACACTTCGCCATTGGTGGCGGTTGCTTCTTCACCCTTGTTGAACACAACCTTGGTACCGTCTAGCTTGGTCAGGGTGACCTCGAAAATATCTTCACGTTCCCAATCTTTATGGCGGTAGGTTATTTTATTATCTTCGGCAACATGCCAGTGAATGCCGTGAGCCTCGGAACCCTTGTAACCACCTGAGCCGACTTTAAGCAGTAAAACGGTTTGCACATGGGTGTTCTTCTCATCAGAGAGGATCTTGTCCTTGATATAGAGTTTATCGCCATGAAAAAGTTCCGGACGATGACACTCTTCACAGGTATCGCGAGCCGGACGCAAACCATGTACCGGTGTCTCAATCGGTGTTGCATAGGATTTTGCAACCACGGCCACCAACTGCCGGGTACCGGACAATTTTGACTTCACAAACCATTGTGCACCTGAACCAATATGACACTCGACACATTTGACCCGTGAATGGGGAGAATTGGAATAGGTTGCATATTCCGGTTCCATAACCGTATGACAGAGTTGTCCGCAAAAAGCGTTGGACTCCGTGTAATGATAACCGGTGTAGGCTAGCAGAATAATGACAAAGACATTCACAAAAGTCAGGCTGGTGCCAAGAAAAATCAGTTTACGGACCTTGATGAAATTCTCCGGCACTGAGAGTTTTTCACTCAAATACTCATGGGTAAACAGGCCAACATCTTCTGTTCCTTTAAAGAAAAACAGGCCGAGAAAAATCAGGACCAATCCCAAGATAAAGGCCGGTGCAACAAACATGTAGAGTACAAAACCGAAGTACTGATTATGGATAATCCCAAACAGTTCTAGGAGGATGCCGATGAACAGAATCGGAAATGCTGCCGTCGTCATGGTTGTCCCGAAAAGCGAGACCTTACTTCGGGCAATACCCCTGATGAAAGCCTTGATAATATGCGTGAACTTAACCACGATCCTCCCTCCCTGTTTTAACCGCGATTTTGAACTCTGCTGCTCTATCTCTCTCTGCTGGTCTGGGAAATGTACTACATTGTGCATCGAAATTAAATGAATTTCTCCTGAGTCAGAATATCGTATCGGAGGTTTTTTTTTGTCAGGAAAGAAAAAATTCCTGAAACAATTATTTAAACTAATAATAACTCGCAAAACCGAGAATCAGTGATAATAGTAGTGCTTGACTAATGGAATTACCGAATGTTTAATGAGTCCTAGCAAGTTTCCATTGAAATACACAACACGAGGAGGGTGGTATGAGAGTAAAAAGGTATGCCCGTATTGCAGCCGGCACAGTACTTGCCGTTTGTCTAGCCAGCCAGGCTTATGCAAGCGGAAGTCCCATGGCAGACAACAATATGCTGCAGGAACTGAAACGAATGCTTGAGCAGCAGCAGGCGCAAATCGACAGACAGGCTGCAGAAATACAGGCCTTGAAAGAACAGCTCAAAGGTAACGATGAGAAAATCGCCGGTAAAGCTGATAAGCAGGATCTCGATGGTGCAGATAAGCTGGTCAGCTCGAGTTTTACCGATGTAAATGTCAGTCTCTATGGCCATATCAACCGGGCCCTTCTTTATGGCAACAACGGTGATTCCAGTAACTGGTATTCAGTAGACAACACCAACTCGCAGACCAGACTCGGACTCAAAGCTGCCGTGGACACGACCAGTGGTTGGCAGGTTGGCGGGCGTATCGAGTACGGTATTGTCTCCAACGGTTCCTCTGATGTCAACCAGGAGCAGACATACAACGCGACCGATGACAATTTCAAACTGCGTTGGGCTGATCTGAGCTTCAAGGAAAGCAACTTCGGGAAAATCTCCCTTGGTAAGGGCTCAAGCGCCACCGACGGATCAGCCGAGTATGATCTTTCCGGCACCTCCATTGCCGCATACAACAGCATTGGAGATATGGCTGGCTCAATGCTCTGGTATGATAATGACACCAATACCAGGACCACCATCAGGATCAAAGATGTGTACAGTAATTTTGATGGTCTTGGCAGAACTGACCGCATCCGTTATGACACGCCCTCACTTGCCGGTCTTTCAGCCGCATTTTCAGCCAGTTCCGGACACGCCTTTGACGGTGCGCTTATTTACAGCAGGGATTATGGTGGAACCAAGGTTGCCACCGCCATCGGTATTGCCAACCCAGGTAATCTGAATCGCTCTACCGACGTGCAATACAGCGGCTCCGCTTCAGTACTCCTTGCCTCCGGGTTGAACTTTTCCTTCTCAGCCGGTAGCCGGGAGCTCGATGATGACATCGTCCGCGATAACCCATTCAGTTGGTGGGGTAAACTTGGTTATAAAACCAAGTTTTATGATGGCACAACCACTGCATTTTCTGTAGATTACGGACAGACCGAAAACCTCAGGGCAGACGACGATACAGCAAAAAGTTTTTCAGTTGCCGCCGTGCATAATGTTGCCGACTGGGGTACAGAATTTTACATGATTTACCGAAACCATCAGTTGGATGCAGACGGGTATGATTTTGATTCAATCGATACCTTCATGGCTGGTGCACGCGTAAAATTTTAATGAGTTCCCTCATAAAACGAGCCATCCAGGCAGGTGCATTATGCGCCTGCCTTTTCTTTCTCGGTTGCGGTGGCAAAGAATATCAGTACGAGCCTCAAAACGAGTTAAAGCCTGGTCCCGGACTCTTTTCTCGTGAAGAGGGCGAGTTCAAGCTGATTGAACGCTCATACACCCAAGAGGAACCCACAGAAGAAGAAAAAGAACAATAAATCCCGTTGCCAACTGATCTACCCGTTTAACCTTTTACAATTCGAATAGAATTACCTTCGGGCAAAGCCTGTCGATATTTGTTCCAGGGGTTAATCAGACGCGATTCTCTTTTTGATTTCGTTAAACCGATTAAGCATTTCACCTGAAAAATTCTCATCAGACAGTCTTGCCTTCATAATTGTCTCATTATCATCTTTCTGCGCATCTGGAACAACCAGGCTCATTGACAGCGGATAGCACTGAATACTCCGGTTGGTAGAGGTGTTTTTTAATTCAGAGAAGACCGACTCATACCCATATTTGCTCTTGCTATTTTCTTCGCTACTGCCACAACAGGTCACAAAGTAGAGCTGGTTTATATCACCTCCATAGTTAATGACAAAAGACCTCAGCGGGGCAAGATAACTACCCATCCAGATCGGCCCGCAGAGGACAACCTTACGATAACCCGCAGGAAGGTGCATTAAGGGATTATTACCAAGGTAGAGCCAGGGATACCTACTGGCCACAAACAGATATACATGGAAATCAAATCGTGGTTTTATCTCCTCAATATCGCATTGAAGCTCTTTGGCAAAACGGTTTGCAATATAGCGGTTATTGCCGGTACTGGAAAAAAACGCGATTAGTATCTCTGACATGCTATGACCCTATTACTGTGTTCGGGAGCGCCTCTCCCTGACTTTAGTCATTACCTTCATTTCAATTTCATCAATTGTCCCATCACGTTTCATTTCCCTGAAGGTTGCAGAAAGCTGTTCTGCTAATGAGGAATGATGACGTTGCAGGAAACCGTGAATTGCAATTTGCTCAAGCACCCCGGCGGAGACTATTCCAGATTCACGGAACTTTTCGGATAAAAGTGCCTGATCGATGGTCCGCTTGACCCCTACAAACACATCGATGCGGCCAACTTCTAGTCTTTTAAGTCCCTGAGTCCAGTGGTTAACCTGGGTGAGCCGTTCAGGATCGATGAATGCTTGTAATTTTTCCTCCCGGAATTTAGAACCACGCATGAATTCCACCCTGAGCTCATACTCACCAAGGCTTTCCCAGTTCTTCACCTGGACCTGAAGATATTTTACATAGGCTGCATATTCAATTTTTCTGAGCGGTTCCTCTATCCGGATGAGGTTCGGAAAATAGTCTGCAAACTTGGCAACTCGTGCAACATCTCCATCAATGTCAGCATGTTTAAGATAGTGATTCGCGCGGGCTTCCGGCAAAAAAACCAACTCAACCTTTTTATTCAGCCTGCGAAACGCCTCGGTATACGCCTGCAAAAGCAACATCCCCTCAACGGAATCAAGCTTTCGGGTGATAGCAAGTCGATAAGTATCTTTAGTCAGCTCAGCATTGCCCAGCGAGGGAATAACGAGCACTATGAATAGTAGGTGATTAACGAGGCTGAGGATACTTCGGTATGTTTTCATAGAATGCAAGATATTGTCTGATGGTACCTTTTGCAGGACTCCCGCGTAACTATTGGGCGTCCCCTCATCTCCTACTTTTTCACTCTATTTCAGATTTTCAATTATTTCCAATCAGCGCATGCATGAAATCGTAAAACTTAGATAGACCACGCTATTAGAAAAACGTGGTCTGTCCCCGGTTTACATCAATATTTCGAAAGCTCCGGTTTGCTTTTCTTCCAGTAGGCATACGTTTCCTGCCAAAACGGACTCTGGATCTCTTTATCCATATCTTTTGGCTTGGTGATACGATAATGCCCACAGATCTGACAATAGACTTCTTTCAAATCGTCCAGTTCATCTGTTTCTGCGGGAATCGACTTCCGGCCGTTATCATACCCGACCACTCGATCGAGACCACTGGCAACAATACATTGGTAGTACCCGCTTCTAGAGAGCCCCATACCACATGTTTCTGTCATGATAAAACAACCGTTGCGATAATCCGTGCCACGATATGACAGGCAATCTCTTGGGGCGATATTAAATGGAGAGAAGTCATGGTTCAGGTTGCCATCTTTATCTGTACTATCAACTTCAATACCTTCTGGCATTTCCGCGAGAATAGACTGTACCTTTTTACCATGCCCATTCGAGGCAATTTGAACCAGGCAATCTGGTGCAAAATCACTCTTGTAGGCCAAAATAAGCGCGACAATTTCATGAATCTGGGGGTGCAGGGTGGGCTCTCCACCCAATAAACGGATACGTTTCCATTTTTTCCCAATCGCCTTTGATTCTTCAATGAATTTGACGACCTGATCAACCGTCATATCTTCAGCAGATGGCGCCTGACGGCACGACATATCACAATTGTAGCAACGCAGATTACACTTCTCCGTGATATTCAGTTCTATATGGTCCCTCGAGTGACTCTGGACAGGCCCCAGGATGGCCGTTGCAATCCTATGGCGGCGTAGAATATATCTGGGTTTTATTAATCTGAATTTGAGTAGAAACGAGACAAGAGGGGAAGCCATAATCGTGCCTTAATGTGTTAGGTTTAAGAGGAGTTGTACTGACCGATACACACCCATAATAGATGTGTTGAGCCTCTGTTCTGCGACCTTATGGCGAGTAAAACCCTCCTGAATAGTGGTCCTTAGATTCAGTTCTATCGGTTTTCATACGGCGATTCAAGGAAATTTTCGAAACAATAATGATCGAATAGGAGACACCGATAATCCTCTGGATACGCCTTGCTTACTGAAAACCAAGGCGTATCCCTCCAGCAGTCTAATCTACCTGTGCTGCACCAAATGGCTTCAACCAGACCAGCAGTTGCGGCAGCAGGGTCAATGAGGCCAGCAAGGCGATTAGCATGGCAAGACCGGTAAACAGGCCAAAGTAGATAGTCGGCCAGAAGTTGGCCAGCATCAGGATTGAGAAACCAATGATAATAGTCACCGAGGTGTAGTACATGGCATAGCCAATACTGTTGTGACAGCGAAACATGGACTCCCGGTAATCCTGATCTTTGGGAATTTCCTCCTGGAATCGGTGAATATAGTGAATGGTATTATCCACCGCGATACCGATGGAAATTGCAGCGATGGTGATTGTCATCATATCAAGTGGTATATCCAGCCAGCCCATTACCCCCAGGACTGTACCTGCGGAGAGCAGGTTGGGAAACAAGGCAATAAGGGCAATTTTCAGAGAGCGAAAGAGGATCAGAAACATCACCAGTAGTGCCAGTGCCACAACACTCAAGGTCTTGATCTGTGAGGAAAACAGGGACTGCAGCATATTGTTGTACAAGACCATGGTGCCGGCTAAACGAACCTTTTCAGGAGCCAGACCAAGTTCATGGACAAGATCGTGCTTCACCTCTTGTAAAAAGGCGTCTCGTTTTAACGATTTCAAAGAATCTTTAACTCGTAGCCAGAAGCGGACTTCATTACTCTCAAAGGAAACATAAGGAGTCAGGATCAGGTCCTTATATTCTTCGGGAATCTTGGTATAGACCACCGCCATGTCAAAGCTGTCCAACGATTTTCCATCATTTATTTCCCGGCCGATTTTTATAAAGGTTCCCAGAGATACTACTTTACCGGTTTCAGGCCTGTTATCGAGATAGTCATGGACCCTTTCAATTGTCTCAAGACGGTGGTCCATGAACCAATACTTGTTGGGATCTTCTTCCTGGGGAGCTGTTTCCTCGTCACTAAAAAAATCCAGCCCGACTATTTCAAAGTCGTCCTCATACTCATCTTCAGTACTTTCTTCGACCGGTTCTTCCTCAGGAGTTTCAAACTGAACGATCACATCAAGCGGTGTGGTACCGCCAAGTTTCTCATCGATTATCTTCATTCCCCGATAGATCTCTGTTGATTCTTTAAAATAATCGATGAAGGAGTTTTCGACCCTGAGCCTGGATATCCCCATTACCGTGAACACACAGAGAGCCAGCGTGATGACTAAAATCGCCCTTCCATAAGAATCGGTGAGTTTTGCCAGAAACGCGGTCAATGAGAACTTCAGGAGTTTCTGCTGAGCCACCGTTGCCGGCTTCTTGACCATCATCAGTCCGGCGGGAAAGAGCAGAAAGGTCACTACCAGTGAAATCAGAATTCCACCACTCATCATCCAACCAAAGTTGATCACCGGTTTGATGTCACTGAGCAGCAGAGAAATAAAGCCTGCAACGGTTGTGAGTACCGCATAGAGACAGGGAATGAACTTGGATCGCATGGTTTTACGGACCAGACTCCGTTGATCCAAATCTGGTTGGGTCACCTGATACTCACGGTAGCGAACCACCAGGTGAACCGATATGGCCAAAGTAATAATCAATTGAAGCGAAATGAAATTAGATGAGATAACTGTGACATCCCAGCCGAAAGTTCCGAGTAGCCCCATCATCGCAATCATTGAAATGAAACAGCACAACATCGGCAAAAAGATCCACCGTTTGGAGCGAAAGAACAACCCCAGCATGAGAACCAGGAGCAGAAAAACCCCCACTCCAAATATCTTGAGATCATTTTTGATATAGGTGATCAGGTCATCGGCGATCATGCTGATCCCACCCAGGATAAGCTCTCCATTATCGCGATGTGCTGCCATGATCGCCCGCACTGCTTTGATATTTTCATTCTGCTGGGCGTTTAAATCAACCTGTCGTGACCGAATTTTTTCCACCACTGTTTGATATTCGACAGCCTCAGCACTATTCAGCGTACCATCTGCTTTTTTATCAATGAATTCGTTTCGCGCTTTGATCAATTGCGCATACTCCGGATCCGTTTTGAGGTAGACAATGAGTGCGGTGGTCTCGAGATCTCGGCTTACGAGGAGATCCCGGTATAAATGGCTTTGGGAAAACTCCACTTTGGCCAGCTCTTTATCTGCCTCAGGACTGGTCAGAGTTGGAATGCCATCGGCGGTAAACTGTTTCAGTGAGATGGGTGGACTTGCCAGCAACGGTACATCAAGAATGGAGAGAACCGACTCCACCGTTTCCAGTTCGAGCAGTTCATCACGCAAACTGGTAATCGTCTCAAGATTTTCCGAATCGAGCAATTCTCCAGATCGGGGTGAGTAGGCAATTATCAGAAAATCCTGGACCTCATAACGCCCTGAAATTTCACGGGTATACCGCAAATCCTCATCATTTTCCAGCAGGAGTGTTTCGGTGGATGCATCAATTCTGAAATTCTGGGCCTGATAACCAAGAATAGCCGTGAAGATTACAATAAGGGCAATGACTATTTCAGGACGATCAATAACCAACCTGTTGTAACCGTTAATCAACTTATCTTTCATGCTGGCCATGTGTACCTCATGAGCAAAAATAACCCCGTGCGTTAGGTGGTAGGAAGCGATCTATGATAGTTCAATCTCTTATCCAGTGCAATGAACTACTAACAGGATAGGCGAAAGCTATTCGGTAAGGATCCATGTTTGTCTCTGGCTGCGCCTGGTTTTCTCCACATTTTTATCATCCAACGTAACACTAAGCCAAAAGGTAAGATGGTTGTTATACTTTTGCAAAGAATATCGCCAATCAAAGATCTTCCCTTTTATCTCGTTGAACTTTCCTCCTGGAGCACCACCTGTTCTCTCATATTTTTCTCCTTTTGAGATTGGGCAACTTCGCTATTTTCAGTTTGCTCGGTAATTCTCCAGAAGGTGCAATAGAGTACCGGAACAACGACCAGCGTAAGGAGGGTTGCGAAGGTAAGTCCTGCCATAATGGTCACCGCCATCGCGTTGAAAAACGCATCCCACAGAAGCGGCAACATGCCCAACACTGTCGTGAAAGCAGCCATGGTAACCGGACGAACACGACTGACGGCCGAATCGATAACCGCCTGGAGGGGACGTTTTCCTGCCTGCAGTTCGATATTTATCTGATCCAGCAGGACAATTTCATTCTTGATAAGCATACCGGAAAGGCTGAGAAAACCGAGCAACGCCATGAAGCCAAAGGGCATGTTGAAAAGGAGTAACCCCGCAGCCACCCCGATCAACGCAAGGGGTAAACCGAGAAAAATAATCACGGGATGTCGAAGCGAGTTAAAGAGCATTACCGAAATAAAAAACATCAGCACAAATGCCAGGGGCACCTTGGCCATCAGTTTTTCGTTTGCTTCTTTTGAGTTTTCGTACTCACCGCCCCACTCGAGCGTATAACCGGTGGGCAATTCTATGGCCTCAATTTCACCTCGCAACTCATTAAAAAGACTATTCGCCGTTCCCTCCAGTTGTACACAGGAGACAGTAAGAGTGCGCTGGCGATTGAGCCTTCTTATTACCGGGTCTTCCCAAGAAGTGCTAACTCCGGCCGTGACCTGCTCCAACGGCAGTGATGTTGAGGTCGCATCACTCCACACCATGACGCTTTGCAGGTTATCAATACCTTTTCTCTGATTTTCTGGTGGTCTGATCACAATCGGCAGAAGATCTTCACCTTCACGATATAACCCGACCGTAGTTCCTGAAAAATTACCAGCCAGCGATTGGGCGATTTCCGGTCTGATAACAGTACTCTCCTGGGACCGTGTAACAGCCATCTCAACTGAGGCAACTTTAACCATTTCTCCCCAGTCGGTGGTTATGGCGTCGGTATTGTCATGCCGGTACATAATGCTTTTCGTCTGCTCACCAAGCTGCCTGAGGATGGTAGCATCAGGACCGCTGAAACGCGCCTCTATCGCTTTTCCACCCGGTCCAAGTTTGAACTTTTCAACCTTACTGACCGCACCCTGGTGATTTGAACGCAGGTAATCTCGAACCATTGGGATCAGCTCATCAATTTTGCGATAATCATCAACGGTGACGAGAAGCTGACCATAGCCACTGTGAGGGTTTTCAGGGTTATAGGTAAGAATAAATCTCAATGCGCCCAAGCCGGTGAAACTGGTCACGTCTGTCACCCCTGGAAGGGTCCGAAGCTGACGATACGCCCGATCTACCTCGCTGGCCGTATGGGCAATATGGGTTCCTTCCGGATAGGTGAGATCAACCATGAACTGCGGCCTGGTGGAGCCGGGAAAAAAGTTTTGCTTTACAAATCCAAAACCATAGATGGCACCCATCAGCATCCCCACCACCATCACCAAGGTCAAACCTCGCCGTTTAATACACCCGGAAAGAAAGGTTTTATAGAGACGAAAAAAGCGGTTGCCATACATATCCCTACCCTGCAGCTCCGGATTGGCTGGGATAAAAGTGACACAAAGATACGGCACCACCGTGATCGCCAGAATCCAGCTCAACCCAAGTGCAAGTGCAATAACCTTGAAAAGGCTCCCCAGAAACTCTCCCGTTACATCATTGGAAAGAGAAATAGCGGCAAAAGCGAGGATAGCGATTACCGTGGCGCCCAACAAAGGGTATTGCGTTTCTTTTACCGTCTGTAATGCAGCCTGTTGAGAGTTTAGCCCCTTACGCGTTTTGATACTATATCCTTCGGCTACAACGATGGCATTGTCCACCAGCATACCAAGCGCGATTATGAGTGCACCCAGCGAAATACGCTGCAGATTAATCTCCAAAATTTCCATACCGATAAAGGTTGCAAGAATCGTCAGGAGTAAGACCCCACCGATAATGAATCCCTCTCGCAGACCCATGAAAATCACCAGTAAAAGTACGACAATTGCAACAGCTTCAAGCAGATTGAGAACAAAACCATCAACTGCATCCTGAACGGTCTCTGATTGAAAAGATATGGTGTGTAATTCCATCCCCACCGGTAACCGATGATGGAGTTCTCCAAGTTTGTCCTTTATGCTGTCACCCATTTTCACCACGTTTCCCCCGGAAACCGTGGAGATACCAATACCGACCGCCGGCAGACCATTTTGGTGAAGGAGACTGTTCTGTGGTTCAACAAACCCTTTATGGATTCGGGCAACATCTTTCAGCCTTACCAACCCGTTGTCACCGCCACCCTGAATAAGCTGATTTCCTATATCCTCAATGGTTGAATAATCACCGGTAACCCGAAGCTGGATATGTTCTGAGCCAACCTGCACTTTGCCCGCCTCAGTTACCGAATTCTGCTGACGAATGGTATTGAATATCAAACCGGGAGAAAAGCCGAGCGCTGCAAATTTGGCCCGGTCAAACTCTACATAGACCACCTCCTGCTGGACACCCCAGAAATCAATCCGACCAACATCGTCACAGAGCAGCAATTCACGGCGCAGATCTTCTGCCGTTTTCTGCAGTTCCCGCTGGGTATAGCCATCACCGGTAAGAGCCAGGAACACACCATACACATCCCCAAAGTCATCGTTTATGTTCGGAGATGACGCGCCGGGCGGAAGTTCAGCTGCTGCAGCGTTGATCTTTCTGCGCAATTCATCCCAGACTTGTGGCAGGGTGTCTTTGTCGTAGCTGTCTTTTATTTCGGCGTAGATAATCGAGAGCCCCGACCGAGAGATGGAACGCACCTCATGGAGTTGCTTTAATTGCTGAACTGCGGTTTCAAGTGGTTCGGTTATTTCCCGCTCAACCTCAGCAGCTTCTGC
>QZLB01000122.1 GCA_004796425.1 Desulfobulbaceae bacterium
AGAATCACCATAATGAAAGCCCAAATCGATTATCGAAGCATTCATATCGGAACATTTGTGTATATCGGCAATAAACGGATTTCCCCCCCGTTTCTCAGATTTCCTGAATTAACAATCGGTAGTGGGGAGTATCATGAAATGCTTGTTTAAGCTTGATTCGATCAAAATTGTTAAACGAAAAAGGATTAGTAGAATCATTTTTCAACCCATTGGAATGATAACTTATGTGTCGAAATTGATCGTTGCCATATATCATCTAGTGTTACTCGCGGGACAGTCATATAAACGTGATCGAAGGGAACTTTTTCTTTGTGCTTCTAACGGCTCTTTGGTGTAAAATCATACAATTTATCATGGAGCAGAAAATAGATCATGCACAAAGGTATTTTGTTAAGAATGTTTGAACAATGGGGGTTCCCATGAGGGAAATAATTTCATTTATTGCGATTTCACTTCTTTTTGTGGTAGATGGTGCTGCTGCACAACAACTTGTAGCTTCCAAAACCGAGGCTCCCCCCCTGATTGACGGGCTACCAGATGATCCGGCATGGCAGGTGAGTCCTACTCTTACGACCACTGACAAGGTAACCCAGATTCCCATAAAGCTGCAGGCAGTTTACACCGATGAACATATATTTATAAAAGCACGGTTTACGGATCAGAACGAAAATCGAGACCATAAGGTCCTGGTATGGAATGGTGCTGAAAAGGTTTATCGAACAAGCAGTAAGAGAGAGGACAGCTTCGTAATAAAGTGGAGTATGGAGCCAGTTAAGGTTGATATGTCACTTGAGTCTGAGACGCCTTATAAGGCAGATGTTTGGTTCTGGAAAGCATTTAGGACAGATCCTGTTGGTTTTGCAGATGATAAGTTTCATGTGTTTGGTGCGCAAAAAACAAAGGAATCTCGGGATATTCTGTTGCCATCCGGCAAAACAATGTACCTGACCCGGAGCTCAGATACGGGCAGATCCTCGTACAAAAGTATTGCGTATGAGAAATTTTCAGGTGATGAAGTACCACGGTATGAGCATCGGCACCCTGAAGGAAGTAGGGCAGATATAAAAGCCAAAGGAGGGTGGGCTGATGGATTTTGGACTATTGAATTCAAAAGAGCTTTGGATACCGGACATTCAGACGATATTCAGCTCGATCCTTCCCTGGAATATCAATTTGGTGTGTCACGACATGAGATAGCGGGTAAGAGACCAAATCCGGCACTGGAACAACCATATTATGAGTCGGGAGATGTTGGTGAGGAGCTGACGCTTGTTTTTCGGTAAGGGTGCGGTGCGGATGTGAAAAAAATAAGATTTGATAGACTCGTCCTCATCTCACTTGGTTTACTTCTCTTTGTCCTGCTATCAGTATCTGGTTTAGCATTCTTTCAAGCAAGGAATACACGTTCTAAACTGGAGCAGGTGCTTTATTACCATGTACCCATTCTGACAAAACTTCTTGATAGCCAAAGCTATTTGTTTTCTGCCAATCAAAACTTCCAGACTTTCTATTACACTGAAAGGATACCCCCTTATAGGATAATTGAACCTGCTGAACGATTGAAGGATATTCTTGCTAAGCTGGATAACCTTTACTCCAACGGATACAGCAAGAAACTTATCAACAATAGCCACGTGTTGGTCGACAAACTAATTTCGCTGACAAACCAGTCAAATATTAATGGTGAGCAACTGGAGGTGATTAATGACGAAATTGATGAAATCCGGCACAATAGTAACTTGCTTGCCCAACAACTGAGCCAGGCTGATCAGATAGACTCCCTTACTTCTTATCTGAAAAATGTATCCGATTTGCTTGGAGTCTTGGAATATGAGCTTCTGCGCTATATGTCTCAGGAAGTAATCACGTTTAATCAACTGAAAGCACCATTGCAGAAGTGCCTTGACCAGATTTATGCTATTACCGAATTGGAAGGGTCTGATACTTTTCCACAAACTCAAACTCAATTGCTAAATACTCTCAGCCAATCACTGGAGCAATACAAGTCGGCGATGGCGTTGTACTATGACGAACATGAGCTTGATGTATCTGGTGCAAATCTGAAAGAAATACTGAGCCAGGTTAATTCTTATCAGCAAACTGCGGGGAGGAACTTTCAATTACTCCGATCAAATCTAATAGAATATATTGATATTATTCATAAAGATATCGATCGAACAGCTCAGGCTCAGCAACAAATGTTCATTATGGTGGCATTGGTAGGTGGTGTGATAATGATTGGTGCTTCCTATGTGCTTAAGAATGTTCTTTCTGATCGAATCAGTCAACTTGTTGACGGTGCTGAGTCTGTTGCAAGTGGGGACTTGAGTACACGTCTTGAGTATGGGCCCGAGCAGGACCAGTTACAACGACTTGTCAATGCTTTCAATAAAATGGCAAATAGTCTGGAGTCCAGAGAGCAGGAAATTGTACAGCATCAGCAAAAGCTCGCACGTGTACAAAAAATGGAATCTGTCGGAAAGCTGGCAGGTGGGGTTGCGCATGAATTCAACAATATACTTGCCATAATACTGGGCAACAATGAACTTGTGAAGATGGAACTGCCAAAGTCCAGTCCCTTGAGGGAGCAAGTTGAAGATATTCAATTCGCAGGTGTACGTGCCAAAGAGGTTATACAACAGCTGGTGACCTTCAGCAGACAGGATGACTTAACTCAGGATTTAGTGGATATCAGAGAGGTAATCTTAAAGTCAGTCAAGCTTATTCGATCAACAACTCCTTCCAATATAAAAATCACCCATAAATTGGCAGATAATATATTTCAAATTAAAGCAAATGAAACTCAGATTAATCAGCTCCTGATAAACATCTGCAATAATGCAACAGATGCTTTGCCTCATTTGGGTGGAGAAATATCCATTGGATTATCAAATGAAATGATATTGGAAAACTTTCCTGGTGAAATTCAGGAGTTGTCCCCTGGGAATTATGTCAAACTCACCGTAGGCGACAATGGTACCGGCATGGAACCGGAGGTACTCAGTAGGATGTTTGAGCCATATTTTACGACAAAAGAAATTGGTAAAGGAACCGGAATTGGTCTGGCCGTGGTGCATGGCATTGTTCAACAACATCAAGGTGTGATATCAGCACAGAGTGAGATAGGTAAAGGCACTACAGTGTTCGTCTATTTTCCTGCAGTTGAGGGAAAGGTGGGCTAAAAGGGACTGATAGATTTGTCTTTTCGAAAGGAAGTGAGGTGATGAGGAATAACGCAGATTGTTAAAGAGCTATTCACTGCTAAACTGGTGTGTTCTCTTCGATGGTTCTGTGTGTTTTTGCTGAAGCTTTGTAACCATCAGCATTAGAAATGGATTTGTTAGTTTTATGTTTAACTGGATGAAAAAAATTCGTCGAAAGAGGGTATTTAAAACCGAGTTTCCATCTTCATGGCGGAATTTCCTCAATGACCATGTTGCTCATTATCACTATCTCAGCACAGAAGAGCAGGAAAAGCTGGAAAAACTGATTCAATTCTTCATCGCCGAAAAGAATTTTGAGGGGTGTGGAGGGCTGGAAATGACTGATGAAATCAAAGTGGTCATTTCAGCGCAAGCCTGTCTTCTGGTTCTCGGGCTACCACCATTTCAATATGCAGAGCTCGATTCGGTATTGGTCTATCCTTCCACCGTGAAGATACCGGCGCAAAAATCGGGGTTTTTCGATTCCACACCCGGAATTGTGCCTGGTGGTCAGCCGATCCTTGGTCAGGCCTGGTTGCGCGGGCCGGTGATTCTGGTTTGGGATGCTGTTGTTCGCGGTGCCCGGCATCCCGAGCGCGGGCATAACGTGGTCTATCACGAATTTGCCCATATCCTTGACATGCGGGATGGTTCAGCAGATGGTACACCGGTTTTGCATTCCAGAGCGGACTACAATCAGTGGGTTGAGATCTGCTCCCGCGAGTTTCTCAGATTAAAGAAGCAACGTGAGAAAGGAAAGAAAAGTATACTTGATCAATATGGCGCAGTACACGAGGCCGAGTTCTTTGCGGTGGCCACTGAATTGTTTTTCGATCG
>QZLB01000145.1 GCA_004796425.1 Desulfobulbaceae bacterium
CTCGTTCATCATCTTCCGGCATAATTGCTGAATGGCAATGGTTGCTGAGGTAGATAAACCAGATAGATTATCATTGAGATGGATATCAGGGGTACTGTGGTAGATCATCGGTAAGCTCCGGTTTATAAAATTGAATAGATTTTGACCAACGGTTAATAAGACGCCCCTTATTCATTACAATGGTAATTTCAACACTCCTGTGCGCAACCTCAAGCTGATAAAAAGCGAAACATATTTTGATGTGATCAGCCTTTTGTCAATGTAGATGATAATTCCTGAGTACACTGCACCTGGGGATGTGGTGATTGCGAGTGTTCAGAGCCAGTGGTAACAGAACGCGTTGAGGCGTGGGATAACGTGAGATTGCAAAAGACTGACGTATCAAGAGCTCACAACATCTCGTTTGGCGTGGATATTGAATCGTTTCATTCTGTTCCAGACGGTAACCCTTGAAATTCCGAGTAACTTAGCGGCCTGAGATTGGTTGCCACCCGTTTTCTCAAGCGCTTCCAATAACTCCTGGCGCTCAATTTCGTGCATGTTTAGACCAGTTTTCTTCGGTGGCGTCGGTCTGGGGTGACTACGGGTAATGGTTTCAGGCAAGTGGTTTGGCAGGATCGGGCCCGAGTGGCAGGTCACAAAAGCGTATTCCAAGGTACCTTTGAGTTCTCTTACATTACCCGGCCATCGATAATTCATCAGAAGGTCCATTGTCTCCTTGTGGACACCATCAATCTTTTTAGTGCTTTTGAGTGACATGGTTTGAAAAAAATGATCGATGAGCAGTGGAATATCCTCGAGACGCTCTCTCAGAGGTGGGAGTATGATAGGGATGATATTGATTCTGAAATAAAAATCGTTTCGAAATTTGCCTTCTTCCACCAAGCGTGGCAGATCCTGATTGGTTGCTGAGATGATCCTGGCATCGATATCAATGGGTGTGGAGGAACCAACCCTTTCTATTACTTTCTCTTCGAGTACCCGCAGGAGCTTGATCTGAGTAGACATGGGTAAATCGCCTATCTCATCAAGAAAAAGATCACCACCATTGGCTTTTTCGAATCGTCCTTTCCGGTCCTTGTACGCACCAGTATACGCACCTCGAACGTGGCCAAAGAGCTCACTCTCAAGCAACGATTCTGTCAGGCTGGCACAATTCACCTTGATAAAGGGTCTGGTATTTCTAGTTCCCAACTGGTGGATTGCCCTGCTCACCAGTTCTTTGCCCGTCCCGCTTTCCCCATAGATGATAACAGGCGCATCCGACTGCGCTGCGTTCTCAATGATTTCAAACACATGTTGCATGGCCGGTGACGCACCGATAATACCATGAAATTCATTCTCGGCTCGAAGCTGCTTCCGATATGCCTCGAGTTGATTTTCCTTCTCCATGATGTCTGAAAGATCGGTGATTGTATAAACCCTGCCGAGGGCAGAGCCCTCGACATCGTGGAGGATGGCAGTCGATTTAAGGGCATGAATCAGGGTCCCGTCTTTTCGTTTCACCAGACATTGATGCTGATCCACACCCTCTGCTGAGAAGGTGGTTTGACTGGCGCTGTCGCTCTTGTTATCGCTGGTTTGGTTCGGTTTCTCGTCAAGAATGGAGAGGTGTGTACCAATAAGCTCCGCTCTACTGTAACCAGTAATTCGCTCAACGGAAAGATTGACTGAGACGATTGTCCCACCGGGATTTATGATCATGACACCGTCCCGGATAGTGTTGACTACCGTCTTCCAGTAACCATCAAGTTCACGACCAATCATTTACGTACCTGTTAACCCTTAACACCTGTAAAGAGAAACCGCTTAACACTTTAACACCTGTTTAACACCAGCTTCGAAACACGGCATCCATCATACCAGACTTGAGTAACTATCGAAATGGAAAAAAATGCTTACCAGGGCATCCTAAGTGTAAGTAATTAATAATATAAAATTACCTTGAGAGATGCCATCAACTGAACTGATATGAAACTGGCCCATCTTTTGTAAACAAAATGGACCAGTGACAAGACGATTTATTTTTAGAGGTGAAGCTGGTGTCTGAGCAAGCGCATGTCGTGATGGATTTAAGAAACTTTGTCTCCTGGTTTTCATTGCTGAAAATCACCCAGGTCTTTGAGACCATGAGTGGTTCAGAAATACTGGAAATCAAAGGTGCTGATTTAGAGATGCGACAAGATCTGTTGAAAATCCTTCCGCCATCCTCCTACCGTTTGATCAACTCGAATGAAACGGAAGATGAAGAGGGTTTTTTTCAGTTGCTCATTGAAAAGATCACGCTTTCACCTCAAGAAGAGAATCAGTAACCATAAAAAATTATTGGGAAGCTGAATGGTTAGTTATTTCAGATTGTTAAGGGAAGGAAAATGACCACAACCACAATCGAAGTAAAGGGCAGGAAGAAGCAATCTTTCAAGGACAAAGTGCAGGAAATTATACCCGGAGGAGGTAATCTCGATCTTTGCCTCACCTGCGGGGCTTGCGCTGCCGGATGTCCAGCGACGGGACTCGAAGACATGGACCCTCGAAAGTTTCTGCGTATGTGCGCAATGGGGCTTGATGAAGAGGTGACCCAGACGCCATGGGTCTGGATGTGTACCATGTGTCAACGCTGCATCTACGTATGTCCCATGCAAATTGACATTCCACAATTGGTTTATAATGTTCGGGCTGAATGGCCGCGTGACGAGCGACCCAAGGGAATTCGCGATTCCTGTGACATGGCATTGAGGAATGATTCGAACAGCGCAATGGGTACGGCACCTGACGACTTTGTTTTCGTCGTTGAAGATGTACTGGAGGAATATAAAGAGGCGCAACCTGAATTCAAAGATATGGTCGCGCCGATTGATAAACCAGGTGCCCACTTCTTCTTGAACCAGAATTCCCGGGAGCCAAACACCGAACCCGATGAACTGGTGCCACTGTGGAAGATCCTACATCTTGCCGGGGTGGATTGGACCTACGGCAGTCGCGGTTGGGCTGCAGAGAATTACTGCCTGTTTCTCGCCGATGACAAATGTTGGGAACATGTTACCAGGGTTTCTGCACAACAGGCGGATGAATTGGGGTGTAAGGTTTTTCTCAATACCGAGTGAGGGCACATCACCTTCTCAGTCCGGTCCGGACTGAAAAAATTCAACATCGATCATAACTTTGAGGTTGCCTCAATCTATTCCTATTACGCTAAGTGGATTAGGGAAGGCAGACTCAAACCCAGTACCGACTGGAACCGGGAGCGTAAAATTACCTTTACCATTCAGGATCCTTGTCAGATCGTACGTAAGGGTTATGGAGATGAAGTAGCAAATGATCTTCGCTTCGTGATCAAATCTATTGTGGGTGAAGAGAATGTCATTGAAATGACACCAAACAAATCCAACAACTATTGTTGCGGCGGAGGCGGTGGTTTCCTGCAGTCTGGATTTACTGAAGCAAGACAGAGTTATGGTCAACTCAAATATGACCAGATCATCGAAACCGGAGCCGATTACTGCATCACCGGATGTCATAATTGTCATGCCCAGGTTCATGATATGGCTCACCTTCACGGGGCAAAATATAACACGGTCCATATCTGGACTTTGCTCTGCCTGTCTCTGGGAATACTCGGACCAAATGAACGGGCCTATCTGGGCGATGATTTGAAAGATGTGGATGTATTTCACCCTGAGACTTCACTGTACTAGCTGACCGATTACGAGCGCTAACAGGAGGATATAGCATATGAGTTTTCAGAAACGATTATTTGCACAAGAGTTCGTCGTACTGGCTGAGATGCATACGCCGAAAGGGGTAAACATTACCCGGCTGGTAAACGATGCTCGACGGATTAAGGGCAGGGTTGATGCAGTGGTAATCCCTGACATGGATAATGGCATCATGCGTATGAGTGCGCTTGCCGGCGGGGCACTCATGCTGCAGCATGGAGTAGAACCAATTATTCATCTCTATGCAAGAGACCGAAACCGGATGGCTCTGCAGGGCGATGCCTTAGCGGCCCATGTGATGGGTATATCAAATCTGCTGGTGACTCACAGTGAGGGAATGGACCAGAGTGATCATCGTGAAGCCAAAGAGGTTTTTGATATCGATGAGCTTGAGCTGGTACAAGCCCTTAATGGACTCAACCAGGGCAAAGACATGGGCGGTTTTGAACTCGACGGCACCCCAGATTTCACCGTGGGCTGTACGATCGGCTCATTCGGTGATGAGGCGGCCTTGGATCAGGAACTGATAGCTGCCCAGGCAAAGGTTGAGGCCGGGGCACGCTTTATCATTTCACCACCGGTTTTTGATCTTGAGAAATTCCAGTCATTCATGGCTAAGGTGAAGCCACTTTCCGTGCCGGTCATCCCTACCGTCTTTCTCATCAAATCTCTTGCGATCGCTCAATATATTGCAGCCAGTGAACCAGAAGCGGGAATATCCAATGAGTTAATTCGCAGAATTCGTAAATCGTCAGATCGAGAGCTTGAAGGCATTAAGATTGCCGGTGAGACTCTGGCGGGAGTCAGAGAGATGGCCCAGGGGGTAATGTTGCAGACCCTTGGCTGGGAACACAAACTGGTCGATATCCTGGACGCTGCAGGAATGTAGCTGGATTATACAACTCATATCCAGAGAAGAAATTATGCAAAAAACAGAACGATCTCAAACAAATAACCGCGTACTGGTGGTTGGTGGCGGGCTTGGTGGCATTCGAACGGCGCTTGATCTGGCTGAGGCCCAGAAGGATGTCGTGTTGATTGACCGAGCCAACAATATTGGTGGGTTAATGACCCAGCTTGATCGCACCTTTCCGACCAATAATTGCGATTTATGCACCCTGGCACCGCATCTGTCCGAGTCCAACCGGCATGAGCATATCAGCCTGATGGCAATGACCGAAGTGCAGGGAATTAGTGGTGAGAAAGGAAACTTTACGGTCTCACTGGCGACCAGACCGCGCTATATCAACCTGGAGAAATGCACGGGCTGCGGAGAATGTCTGCAGCAGTTCCCCGAATGTGTCAGTTTCACTCCGGGTCTTGACCACCGAGCCCCAACTTGTATGCGCTATCCACAGAATACCCCTCAGGCATATGCGATCGACCTGAGCAAATGTGATGACGTGGCAGGACTGGTTAAATGTTGTCCGGCAGGTGCGATAAACCCCGATGATCTAGGCAGCAACGGTGACATTGCCTGCAGCTCGATCGTCATGTCACCAGGAGCCTCTCTGTTTGACCCTTCAGGGCTCGATTACCTGGGTTATTCTGAGAATCCTGATGTGGTCACCAGCCTTGAATATGAACGTATCCTTTCGGCCTCGGGACCAACTCAGGGACGACTTGTCCGCCCATCAAATGGCGCACAACCGAAAAAAGTGGCGTGGATCCAGTGTATCGGTTCACGGGGGCTGCAGAAAGGTGCTGCTCCATACTGTTCAGGCGCTTGCTGCATGTTTGCGCTGAAGGAGGCCATGGTAACCAAAGAGCGTTTCCAGGAAGATATTGAAACGACGATTTTCTACATGGATATGCGTACCTTCGGAAAGGATTATGAACGCTACTATGAAAGAGCCAGAGATGAATTTGGCGTACGTTTCATCCATAGTCGTCCCCACAGCATACTGCAACACCCAGGAAGCGATCAGTTAGAACTGGGATATACGGTCGATTCAAACTCCTCACTGCAGACAGAGGAGTTTGATATGGTCGTTCTGTCCACCGGTTTCAAGATTGGTGATCAGGCAAAAGAACTGGCGAACAGGCTCGGACTTGAATTAACCAGTTCCAACTTTCCTGCCAACCCCGGGCTTAACCAGGTTGAAACTTCAACGCCTGGTATTTATGTGGCAGGTACCTTCCAGGGTCCCAAGGATATCCCCGAGACGATGGTTCAGGCGAGTGCCGCTGCCTGTATGGCAGGCAAAGATGTAACACCACTCGAAGCTGATTCCGAGCAGGAGCCGCTGCTGCCACCCGAGCGAAATGTAGTGGGCGAAGAACCCAAAGTTGGCGTGTTTATCTGCGATTGCGGTGAGAATATCGGTGGGGTTATCAATGTTGAATCGCTGATAACGCGACTTGAGAAACTTAATCACGTGATTGTAGTTAAAGCGGAAGGCCATGGCTGCAGTCGCGAGTCGATGGAAAATATTCGGCAAACCATTGAAGAGCTCGGAGTAAACCGGGTGGTCATTGGCGGTTGTTCCCCGCGAACCCATGAATCAAAATTCCAGGATCTGATTCGAAAAGCAGGCTTGAATAAATATCTGTTGGAGTTTGCCAATATCAGAGATCAGGTCACCTGGGTACACGGACACCAGCCAGAGCAGGCACTGAATAAGGCAGAAGCATTGATTAAGATGGCCGTCGGTGCAGTCTGTGAGTCACAGCCGCTGGCGGATCACTCCCTCCCTATTAACAAGAACGTGTTAGTGGTCGGAGGAGGGGTAACTGGTATGACTTCCGCACTGGAGCTCGCCGACCAGGGATTTAAGGTCTATCTGGTAGAGCGAACTGCTACACTGGGCGGGGTTGCTGCGAAACTGTATCGGACTTTGGAAGGTGATGATATTCAGGATTTTGTCTCAAACCTGATCAAACGTACCAAGGATCATGAAGGGATCGAGGTAATTACTGGTGGCATCATTGTTGATCATTCCGGTATGCCCGGTATGTTTACCACCGGTATGCAGGTGGGGCGGCAGATGTTTTACCGGCAGATCGAACATGGGGTAACTATTCTGGCAACCGGTGCACGTCCCAATCGTCCAGAGCTGTTCGAACTTGGGAATAGCAAGGCAATTGCCACACAACTTGAACTGCAGGAACTCATCGACCAGGACGCTGCCCGGGTCAAAACGTGGGATAACGTGGTCATGATCCAGTGTGTGGGATCACGAACCGCAGACAACCCCAATTGCTCACGGATCTGTTGTCAAAATGCAGTAAAGAATGCACTCAGCATCGTCGAGCTCAATCCTGAGGCACGGGTATTCGTGCTCTACCGGGATATGCGCACCTATGGTTTCCAGGAGGAATATTTCCAAAAAGCTCGTGAGAAAGGCGTTATTTTTGTGCGATATCAGCAGGATAATCCTCCACAAGTCGATCATGCAGATGACCAGGCTACGGTTACCTATCACGATCCGATCCTGGTACGTGAAGTGAAAGTGAGTGCAGATTTTCTCGCTCTGAGTACCGGACTTGTCGCCGATGAAGATTCCAGCGAGGAACTTGCCATGGTCTTCAAACTGCCTCGAACCGAAGATGGCTATTTTCTTGAAGATCACATCAAACTGCGGCCGGTAGATCTGCCGGTGCCCGGTTTCTTCGTTGCCGGTACGGCCCATGCGCCGAAAACCATCAGCGAGAGTCTTATTCAGGCACGAGCCGTTGCTTCTCGCGCGATGACGATTCTGGCCCGCGAGGCAATTAATCTGGGTGCGGTCACGGCAAAAGTTGATAGTGCTCGCTGTGCATCTTGTCTGGTCTGTGTCAGGGCCTGTCCTTTCGACGTACCGTTCATTAATGCTGACGGGTATTCGGAGATCGATCCGGCCAAATGTCACGGTTGCGGCATGTGTGCCTCAGAGTGTCCTGCCAAGGCGATTCAACTGCTTCAGTTTGAAGATGACCAGGTACTCTCAAAAATAGAACAACTTTTTGAAAAGGTGGTGGCGTAATGAAAGATTTCGAACCCGTCATTGTTGCGTTCTGCTGTCATTATTGTGCTTATACGGCAGCGGATATGGCCGGCAGCAAGCGACTTTTTTACCCGTCTAACGTAAAAATCATCCGGGTACCCTGTTCCGGTAAAGTCGATTCCCTGCATATCATCAAAGCATTTGAAAAAGGTGCTGATGGTGTATATGTCGCCGGCTGCCTTGAAGGTGACTGCCACTTTAAGAATGGGAACGACAAAGCCGCCAAGAAGGTCGCTCACATGAGTAAATACCTGGAGGAAATTGGTATCGAACCGGAGCGGTTGGAGATGGTCAGAATGTCCGCAGGAATGGGAGAGCGTTTTGCCCAGGTCGCAAGCGAAATAACAGACAAAATAAGAAAACTTGGTCCGAGTCCGATCAAAGCTGCCGCTGCCTGATGCAGCCTGGTTTTTGAGATTGAGCATATCAAGGAGTTAACACAATGATTACAGCAGAACGTAAACCACTTGAAGAGATACTCGCCTACATCAAACCGTTTAAGCGCATTCTTCTGCTTGGCTGCAATGAATGTGTAACGGTTTGTGCCGCAGGGGGAAGAAAAGAAGTTGGTGTCCTTGCTTCCGGTATTCAGATGAGCATGCTGAAAAACGGCACCAGTATTGAAATCAGAGAACACACGCTGGAACGACAATGCGATCCTGAGTATGTCGAAGAACTATTACCGATGATTGATTCCGCCGATGCCGTATTATCGATGGCGTGCGGTTGTGGTGTCCAGCAACTGGCGACACGGTTTAAGGACAAGCCGGTCTTTCCCGCAGTGAACACCAAATTTATGGGTGGTTCTGACCGGCATGGCGTGTGGACTGAGCGTTGTCAGGGATGTGGAGACTGTCTACTTGGGCTAACCGGTGGTATCTGTCCCATTGCCAAATGCGCAAAGCAATTGATGAACGGACCGTGTGGTGGTTCGGCCCGAGGAGTCTGTGAAATTGGAGAGGATGTGGATTGCGCCTGGCATCTCATCTGGGAGCGATTGAAGGCGCTTGATCTCACTGAGCAGTATTTAGAAATAATGCCCGCCAAAGACTGGCGTCCAGGCGGAGGGAGTGGACCGCGTAAGATCATCAGGGAGGACTTAGCAGAATGAAAACCGAAAGCAATTTAGAGAAAGTGTTGTCTGCCGGTCACCTTGCGGTGACCTCCGAATGCGGCCCCCCGCGCGGAGCATCAGCTCAGACCGTAGTCGATAAGGCAAAGTATCTTGAGGGTGTGGTCGATGCCGTCAATATCACAGATAATCAAACGGCCATGGTGCGCATGTCAAGTTTTGCCGGATCGGTCCTGGTGAAACAGCAGGGTATGGATCCACTGTTGCAGATGGTGACCAGGGACCGAAACCGTTTAGCGATGCAGGCCGATATTCTGGGCGCCTATGCTCTGGGGATCGACACCATGCTCTGCCTATCCGGAGATCACACAAAGTTTGGTGATCACGCCATGGCTGCCAACGTCCATGATATCGACTCCATCCAATTGATCCAGATGGTCAAGGGGATGCGTGATGAAGGAACGTTCCAGGGTGGCGCTGAAATAAAAGGGGTCATTCCCAAGATGTTTATCGGGGCTGCCGCCAATCCGTTTGCCGATCCTTTCGAGCTTCGGGTCATGAGGCTGGCCAAGAAGATCGCTGCAGGGGCAGATTTCATCCAAACCCAATGCATCTTTAATGTAGAAAAATTTGAGCGTTGGATGGAAGGTGTCCGGAAAATGGGTCTGCATGAAAAGTGTTACATCATGGCTGGTATAACGCCGATGAAGTCAGTGGGTGCTGCCAAGTATATGAAAAACCGGGTGCCCGGAATGGATGTGCCGCAGGAGCTGGTAGATCGCATGGCGAGTGTTGCCAAAGAAGATCAACCGGAAGAGGGGATCAAAATCTGTCTGGAAACCATTGAGCGACTCAAAGGTGTTGAGGGTGTCGCTGGTTTTCACATTATGGCAATTGATTGGGAAGAGAAGGTGGAAGAAATTGTCAAACGGGCAGGCCTCTATCCACGGCCCCAGGTATAACAACAGAGCGATTTCATTTTTTTTAATGATAAGGGATAAAGATTAATCAAGAGGAGTTTACAAATGAGTGATCAACAATTGATTCTTGTCGTCGACGATGATACGGACCTCGTAGAAGCACTTTCAATGAAACTTGAGAGCGAGAACTTTTCGGTGGCCAAAGCATATGATGGGGTAGAGGGATTCGAAAAAATCAAGCAACAGCGCCCGGCCCTTGTTATCCTTGACGTGATGATGCCACGCAAAGATGGCTTTCAGCTCTGTGATGAGCTCAAAAATGATGATGCATACAAAGATATTCCGGTGATTCTGTTGACCGCCGTTGCCGACGCAGTTAATTCCACCAACTATACCCATATGGGTGGTAAAACAACCTTGGCTGATGATTATGTACCAAAGCCGATTGACTTAAATAATCTGATGGAAATCGTCAGAGATAATCTCTAATCAGTATCCCCGGTTTTCTGGATAGCCGGAAAACCGGGTTTCATCTCCTCCCCGAGGACCCGTGTTAATGGTTGCACAGCTTTCTGACAAAGATGCACCGCTAAAGCTGTCACTTGATGGCATAAAGTTCAGTGAACCTCAGACCAGGGTAACGATTAAACCGGGTGAGAAATCTATTGGAATAACAACGCTGCTCGACCTGGTGTTTCGCAATCGAATCAACCTGAGTCAGTTGTATATGCGCATTGCGTCTCCGGAATTGCATGAGTATTTCCTTGATGAAAAAGATTACCTGCGCTTTGCTCACCTCCTGAATCCTGAGCTTGAGGAGTGGAACGCCTGTTCGATAGTTGCCACATCGGTGGGCAAAACAATGTTGTTTCCCCATGGCTCTGACCCAGGGATCTTGTTTAGTGCACTGAAACAGTTAGCCGGTTCCGGGGTGCCAATACACTCTGTTTGCTCATCGCTTTCAGCACTCTGTGTTATTACCAATTACCAGTCGATGGATGAGCTTGCTGAATCGTTGTTGGAATTATTTGAACTTCCCGCAGGCCATAGTCCATTCAGATACCAACCATCTGAACTCGATCGCCAGCTGTCTGGAGGAACTGGTCGAAAGATAGAGACCCGGGCGAAGTATTGGGAGCCAATCATCAAAATATATGGCACCAGCCTGGAGACCGGGCTGGAATCGATTAGAATCAGGTTCGCCAGGGAGCAGCTTGAATCTGTCTGTTTTCAGTTCATGAAGTCTGGAAAAATGGACTTTTTCAAGATGATGAGCCTGAACGGGGGAGATTCGGGAACCTATGAATTGTTTCTGGTACTCAGAGCAATGGAGGCAAAGTTTGTCAGAAAATATATTGCACCAGCGCTTAACCATAACCTACAGCTAGAGGTTGAGATTCAATCCGGCCTCGCGGTGCTACACCTTCATGGCCCCCATTTTCAGGACCGTTATGGTGTTGCCAACAGCCTGGTTGATGCGTTGGCGACGGCGGATATCGCATTTGATAGTTTGAACTGTTCGGGAACCAGTATATATCTCGTGCTCAATGAAAATCTTGGCTCTTGTGCCCAGAAAGCGCTGGAAAAAGTTTTCGTGGTACCGTAAAAGAGAGGCCTTGTATGAACATTGCCTCCCACCAGGAGCTGAGAAGAGGACGCAGAAAGAGAAATGGAACGCAGTAAACAGACACAGGAAAAGTCCATCCCCTCAGATGGGGACAGCTGGCGAACGAGGGTATTTGACTCGTTGTCATTTCCGACCCGCATCCTCAAGCCTGATGGGACCATCATTGCGGTCAATAATGTCTTTCTCGAGCGTTATGACGAGAACGAAGATGAGATCATTGGCAAAACGTGCAAAGAGCTCAATCGAACTCATTTTCCCAACCAGAATTTTCCCTGCACCAAAGGTGAGGAATGTCCGTTATGTCGGGTGGTAAGCCAGAAAAAAGGCCAATCGGTGCTCCTGCACGCCCAGGAGGATGATGGCGAACAACATTGGGAAGAGCGCGTTTTTTCTCCGATCCTTGATGATGATGGTGAGGTTGATTGTGTCATCGAAAGTATTCGAGACGTTACCAATATCAAGCGTCTTGAAAAGATGTACAGCGATATGCGCCAACTTATCGATAATGTGGTTCAAAGTTCGGTGAGTGGGATTATCGCAGCTAATCGCAAGGGCGATATCATCCTGGCCAACGAGGCCGCTGAGGAGTTGTTTGGTTATTCACCTGAGGAAATTCGTCACGTTAATATCGAAGATTTTTACCCCCCCGGCGTAGCCCGCGATGTGATGAAGATGTTGCGCGATAAGAAATTGGGCCGAAAAGGTAAGTTGCCGATAACTCAACTGGAGATTATCACCAAGCAGGGCGAGAAGATCCCGGTAGAGATGACTGCTGCCATTATTTATGAAGGTGGTGAAGAAGTTGCGACTGCGGGGATCTTTAATGATCTCAGAGAGAAACTTGCCGTTGAACAAAAGCTCTACGAGAGTCAGGTCAAGATTGGGCAGACTGAGAAAATGGCCTCACTCGGTCGTCTTGCGGCGGGAGTGGCTCACGAGATAAACAATCC
>QZLB01000047.1 GCA_004796425.1 Desulfobulbaceae bacterium
GGGGGTCAGAGAGTTTCCAATCCAAATGGCAGCGAAGACAGTCGGGAACCACCTTCTGGGCATGATAAATCTCAATCGCTTTATCATCCATCTGATAGATCATCTCCTCGCCGCTGTTAACCCTTTGTGAAATCTCCCCGGGAAGAGATTTTTTCAGAAATGAACTATTCGATGAGTGGGACACCACCTCGCCAGTGTCAAAGAGTGAAAACTCCTCAAGCCCCTCGACTTCTGAAGTCCGGCTCAGCAGCATACTGAACTTTTCCATCTCACCTCGGTTCAGAGAGTCGCCAACGGAGTTGGCAACAGAGCGATACAGATTTCTAGCGAACCCTTCCTCACGCTCGGTCAGCAGGGTGATATTGGACTCAGAAAAATTCGAGATCTGACCAGATATTTGCAAAAACTGCACAAACTGGGCAGCAATGATCACAACACTGAGAAAAACCAGCAGGGTTAGAATCAATTTTGTGTGTAGTTTCACCGCAAACTCCTTTTATGAGAGGTTTTCACCTTTTCTGTAGAATGGCATCGATTTTCTAAGCGCAAATATCTCTGAGGAACAACCAACGCAAGGCGCGCCTGCTTTAATACAATTGTTTATTCCGCCATTCCGATCTCGCAATGTGCAGTCCGCATAGGTAACGACACCAAGACAGCCAAGCTCAAACAAACAGCCGGGATCGGAGAATTTTTTCGCAAAATTTGCCCGCTCATAGTCATAGAAACGTGGGCAACTGTGATGATTGGTGTTACCGAAAAACATCAGCGGTCGATTCATATCATCCAGTGGGGGAACACCAAACTTGAGCAGATAGACCAGGGAGCCGACAAACCAGTCGGGATGAGACGGACACCCGGGAATAACCAGGGTTGGTGTATTTACCCCACTCTTTTTCAGAAAATCGGGAACACTGATTGCCCCAGTGGGATTGTTGTCTGCTGCCGGAATACCACCAAACGCCGCGCAGGCACCAATGGCAACGACATAACTGGCACTGGCAGCCGCATTTTTAACCACCTCATTGATCGAACGGTGACCAATCATACAGGCATCGGGCATACCATCGGGTATCGCTCCTTCTACCACCAGGATATGTTTCCCCGCGCTGGTCGTTTTATCGATAATGTCCATGCACATTTCTCCGGTTGTCGCCGAAAGGGTATGGTGAAAAAGCAGTGAAATATAACGTGTGAGCAGCTCCGCGGGTCCGGGCGCCTCCGAATCGATCATTGAAATAGTGCAACCGGAACAACTCTGGGCCTGCATCCACATAACGCCGACCCTGCCGGTGGCAAGATTTTCAAGGGCCTCGGCAATATCTGGAATCGCGCTGGAACTCAGTCCCATGACCACGGCAAGACGCGAACCCATCTTGATAAATTCTCTACGAGTAAAATCATTTGACATGGTAGTTCCTCCTAGTGTACCGCGCACGCAAGACAGGGATCATACGACCGCACTATCCGGGCTGCCTCAATGGGATGATCTTTGTCTGCAACGTATGTCCCCATCAGACTCTGCTCAACCGGTCCGGCAACACCTCGGCCATCCATCGGAGAGCAGTTCCAGGTTGTCGGAACGACACATTCATACCCTTTTACTTTGTAGTTTTCTATCTCAATCCAGTGTCCCAATGCGCCACGCGGCGCCTCGACCAACCCTTCTCCCGAGGCACTCGATGGCAGATTAAAATCGACACACGTCGGTTTGGTAGGATTGAGCATCTCAATCCATTTTTCACAGTTCTTGATAATAACTTCGGTCTCAATGATTCGAGCGGCATGCCTGCCCAGGCAAGAATCAAGTTGATCGATCGTCAAACCGGTGTTGGAGAGGAACTTTTTCGTTGCCCGGTTCAACTCTGAATCCTGGCCTGATTGATAAGCAACCATGATTCGGGCAAGCGGCCCAACCTCCATCGGTTCACCCTGATAACGAGGTGCCTTCAGCCAGGAGTAGGCTCCCGATTTTGCCGGCTGGGGTTTGGTGGTACCAAAGCCGGAATCACTGCTATATTTCGAATAGGTCACCTCTTCACTGATCTGTTTGGTATCGAGCTGTGAAAATTTCCCATCAATCAGCACGCCCGGAGGAAAGAGCATCTGGGATGAATTGTTGGCCATATCTTCAAATACACCAAACGACAGGAAGTTGCCGCAGCCTCTGCCGATCGAGGCATAGGATGGGAAGGCGCCAGCCACCGCCAAAACATCTGCGGCGTAGTTATTCTCATAAAAGGTCCTGAGCTCAGAGAGTTTGGATCTGCAGAGGGCAATTTTCTTGGTGGTGATCTTCTCGGTTACGCCACCGGGAACAAGGGTTGCCATGTGCGGCATTTTACCAGCGAAGATGGCTACCAACTGATGTGCCATAGCCCGCATGTCCAGGGCAGTGAAATAGTTTCGCAGTGCCGAGATATTGCCCTGTGCCTCGGTGAGATACTCACCCTCGTAGCGAGGGAGAAATGGTGCAGCAGGGAAAAGTTTCTTGGAGGCAACTTCAGATTTCACCCAGTCTTTCACGCCAAGCAGAAAACGGTCATTTCCTGTGTAACCCAAAATTCCGGTCACATCGACGAAATCGAGAGCCGATAGATGGTAAAAGTGGGTGATGTGACTCTGAACATAATTACCGGCCAGCATGATGTTTCTGATCAATCGGGCGTTTTCAGGCAACTGCATATTATATGCATCTTCCTGGCAGAACACCGATGCCAACCCATGTGATACCGGGCAAACACCACAAATACGCTGGGTGATCTGCTGGGCATCAAGCGGCGATCTGCCCTTCATGATCTGTTCAAAACCGCGAAACATCTCGCCTTTACATTGGGCGCTCTTTACGCGGTTTGCTTCTACATCAAGACTGATCGCAAGATGTCCTTCAATCCTGGTAAAAGGATCAATACTAACTTTCTGGGCCATTGAAAAACTCCATTTTTGTGTGCAGCTGATTGGTATGAAACAGCAATCAAAGAACAACCGGTGCACGGTTAACCCTGCTTTCTTATGTATCCTAAAAAAAGTGTAGCGCAGGAATCCAGGGAAAATCAAATTTTCAGCGCAATCATTTTTTTCTAAACACACCAAAATCACTTATGATTTTGGCGCCAATCGTTTCACAGGAACCGATCAAAGGTGATGATACAGTTGGAAAAGAAATGAAAATTTGGTCGACAAAATGATGTGTCAGGAAAATATCCTACAAAAACACAGGAAGTGTCATTCGATCTCCCCGGGCATGTAGACAAAAAGATGCTGAGAGCTTAATAGTTCAGCATATTTTTGTTAGATTGGCTGGACAC
>QZLB01000150.1 GCA_004796425.1 Desulfobulbaceae bacterium
ACACGATACCCGATATTTCTCCACCAGAGTTTATTCAAGAGTCGGTACTTGTTCCCGCGGCACGAATTGCCAACGGGTTCGAAATGAAATCTGAGGAAAATCCATGTGGTTCGATGATGACCGAGCGGGAGTTGGAATTGGTAACGGATTTTTTGCTGCAATAGGGTTCTCATGAAACAGCTGTTGAAATCATTCTGGTTTCTTTTCCTGCTGTTTGGCTGCGTACTCTCCGGGACAATGCCATTGTATAGCAGAGACTATTCCGGGGTCTTGTCAGATGAGTTGACATTGGGCAAATATCTTTACCAGAGTCGATGTGTCCGGTGCCATGGACCTTATGACGAGGCAGCGCTTGCAGAGGACTATGACGAGGTGGTTGAGTTGGCCGGGGCTATTGGTGATGGTGGTTGTCGGATCAGCTGGCGAAGGAACGGTGGTGGCGAATTTAATCGGCAGGAACTGCACGCGCTTGCTGTGTATATGCTGGCGTTTGAAGAGGATGGTGCAGACCCGGTAACGGTCCAGTTACCGCCGTTACTGCCAGAGAAAATCAAAGATATCAACCATCAGAAAACCAAAGCAACAGCCAAAACGGTTGTACAACCAGAAAAGATTGTGATTGCCCCGGTTTATAAAAAGCTCATGGACCAAAATCCGGTAGCCCATGGCGGTTGGCTCTATACGAATAACTGCTATCGCTGCCATCTCTCGTACAAGACTGCCAGAATGGGCAGGGGGTTGACCAGGGATGCGGTTACCAGGTTTATCAATGAGGGTAAGACCTCAACCCAGATGAAACCATTCAGTCGTATGCTTGGTGGAAATCTGAAAACAGGCGAGATTGCAGCTATTACGACCTATATCATGAGTTGGGAGCAACGGGGAGAGGAACTCGCTCTCAGTCCGTTCCTGATGAAACCACCCGCCCTTGACCCGGCCGATTTTAAACCGGTGCGGTTGACTCGATTCAAGCGAATAAGCGGGGACCGGGGTCGCGGTTCGCAGATCTATGCCAGCCGTTGTGGTCAATGTCATGGGGGGTCTGGTGAAGGATATGTGGGAGCATCGTTGGTAGAAACCGGTTGGACGATGCGTCCTGATCTTTATATGAAATCGGTGATTAAAAGCGGAATTCCTTCCTCTCTGATGATTGGTTGGGACCAAGCCTCAGGTGGTCCGCTCAGTGCCAGGGATATCGACGACCTCGTCGCACACCTCGATCAATTATCAGCCCAATGACTGCTAACCGCTTCAGGAAAATCGGAGGTACATTGCTGATAGGAGTGAGTCTGACAATGGTCTGGTTGTTACCGAAACAACGGGCAATGGGTGAGGATTCACATCAGCACCTGAAAGATGATGAATCGCTTTTGCTATGTATCCGCTGTCATCAGGAAGATATTCCCCGCCTGTCTGTAGGTTGTCATCACTGTCACCCAAAACATACCGTGCTAGAGGGTGTGCAGATCTCATCTTCTGAAGGAACCGACTGTTTATCCTGCCATGGGAGCCATCAGCAGCCACTGCATTTCGGTAGACATTGTGGAAACTGCCATCAGACTGAATCGTGGCAGGTTTCTTTACAACCGGGACCTGAGCAAATGAATTGTTTTCAGTGTCATGAGCCAGACAGTCCATATCGCCACTATGGCGCTCTCAACTGTTTGCTCTGTCATTCCCGCAGTTCATGGGAACAAGCAGAATTTGAGCACACCGGTATCATAGCGTGTTCCCGCTGTCATGTCCGGCCAGCCAGACATCGCCAGGGAAAATGTCAATTCTGCCACGATACGATCGATTGGGGGCATGCTTCCTGATTCGAGGAATTGAAAAAAGAAAAGCCCGGGAGAACCCCGGGCTTTCTAATAAACCAGAACGGCTTATTCCTAATTGAGGGCAACACTTCTTATGGAGTCATAGATCTCGCCATTGTTGCTGCGGCCCAATTCGATCCATTTGAGATCAAAGCTCTCATCAGATTTCTGGGTTACCTTTGCAGCATACAGGGTACCGGCACTGAGATCACCTTCCTTGTCAGCAACAAACTTCACCAGGATTACGTTGGAACCATCATCACCACTGTATACGGTTTTCTGGTCTCCCATTACTGCGCTCATCTCATAACTCAGGCGACCCATTGCGTAATGCTTGACAACTTTTGTGGTCGCCACATTTCCTTTAGGATCTGGGATCAGCTCGATCGGGAAACCATAATCATAGGGATTTGCCTGCATGCCAAGGTATTCGGTCATATCTTCAACGTTTTTCTGCCATCCTGATTTTGCGGCAACCGGCTCATATTCCTCACTGGTAAGACCGGTATTCCATGGGGTCGCACTTGCATTACAATTGTTCCAGGTGCCGTGGACTGATTTAAAGTCGACATTTTCACCATCGAGTACTTCCCAGTTACCTCCATTACGGCGCATATAAATCTTGGCCACGTTTCCAGGACGACACTCGTAGTTGGTGTACAGGTAGGCATCATCACCGGATGCGGTGATCGGCAGGAACATATTGCCATCCGGATGGTTGCACATCTCTTTCAGGGTACCATCAAGGCGGTTAACCTGACCGAAGCGGTCGCCGTAAACATCATTTGGAATGGGTTCACCAACACGGGCCAGAACCTGGAAATCGCCTGCGGCAATTTTTACATCAAAGATGTCGTCGTCTTTAGGAACACCGACTTCGCTGAAGGAATCATCAGCTTTGAAGCCGTTTACGATACCAACAACACCACGGTTGTAGGGGAACTTGCTCATTGCTGAAGGATGCTGAACATTGAATAGCACGTCGTCGTTATCAGTTACGATGATACCGGTAATTTCTGCCCCGGTGGGAACGGTAGCAAATCGCTCAAGTTTTTTGCCATCCCATCTCCAGAGTGCGTTATTAGTATGATTCTTGGTGTCTTCTGAAATCCAGAGATTGCCGTGCCTATCTGCAAAAAGCCCATCAGGATTGGCGATGTTATTCACATCACACCGATCCTTGAAGCCGGAGATAACGGTTGATTTTACTGATTTGTCGTAGGGTCCACCGACAACGACAGGCTTCAAGTTGGTGATGTTCATGTTATCGTCAAGTTTTGCTTCGTAGACGATACCACACTTGTTTTCTGCCAGTTGGATATCACCTTTGGTGTCGCTCATCGACTTATCGATGGAGCTCATGGCGATATAGATCTTGTTATTTTTCTTGTCGTAGGCAACACCTTCCATTTTCCTGAACTCAGCAGAGGCGCCCATCTGTTTTGCATACTCGCGGGTCTCCAGAAAAGGAGCCATCGGGTCGGTCAATGGGACCAATCTTTCATCTGCTGCCTGGGCTGAAACTGCAAACACTGCAGTTGCGGCGGTAATACCAATGGTGGTAGAAATTCTTTTTAACATCGTTGCTCTCCTATGTGTTTTTAAATTGGAAAAACTACTCCGCTCCTACGGTCAGGATTCCACTTTTACTGTGACGTAATTAGTGAATTGTTAGCAAAGCATGATGATTTTGATAGAACGCTGGCAGGTTTTTTAACGAGAGAAGACGCGCTGTTACGATGTCGTACCGGGGACCTGATTCTTTTCTGAACGACTGCTTAGGAGGCCCGGAAGGTAGGGGAGGCTGCTTGTTTTTCAGCTACGACAGGGACAGTGGAAAGCGGGGGTGGGACCATCGGTTTCGGTGCACTCTGCCTTGATTCCGTCGATCAGCAATTGCAAATCACCCTCAGTATAATTTTCATCGGAAACACTGATGCCAAGATCCGTCACGAGAAGATGAAATTTACTTGAGCAACCGAGGTTTTGAATCTTTTGCAGGCCACTCTTTTCAGGACCTCCGTCAATGACAAGCAACGGTTCGAGGGCGGGGTTGAGTTTCAATTGTTCGTAAGAGACTGTTTTCCCAAATTCCTCTTGGGTTAATAGGGCAACCCCAGCTTCAATCAAAGATCGGTTAAGCGTCCCGACATCATCGACATAGATAGCAATCATATGATTTCCTTAGTTCGATTTGGTTCTGCAACGTCAGACCACGAAAATTCACGGTAGACTATATGACTCAAATGAACGTAATCAACAAAACAGTCGAAAAATGGTGCGGAAAGAGAGGAATCACATTTTCTCTTGAATCATTTTCTTTCATGGTGAATAAGATATTTTTGAAAAGATAGTTTAAAATTGATAGGTTACAGTGATTCTGTCCGTGCATGGGACAACCGTGCGCATAATGGTGGAGGTACATGGAGCGTGAATATTTACCAGCTGATCAGGGTTGAAGATGCCAATTAAAATCATCAAAAAAGTAATAACAGGGTATCGTTTCACCGCTTTGATGGTGATGAATATACTTGTGGTTTTTCTATTGCTGAACGGATTAATGTCCCTCGTGTTTTTATTCATAGACCACGATGATACAAATCCGGTTTCAAACCGATACGGTCATTCTGCGGTAAAGGAGGTGTATCCTGGTTGGAGTGATGAGCAAATCAATGTACTGCTTGAAGAGACCTGGTCCCGTCCCTATATCTACGAACCATTCACCCAATATAAAGAGCGTGCATTTCGGGGAACCTATGTAAACGTTAACGAAAACGGGTTTCGGGAGAGCAAAAATCAGGGGAGTTGGCCACCGGATGAGGACGCCTTAAACATTTTTCTATTTGGCGGCTCGACCATGTTTGGTTACGGGGTCCCCGATGATCAGACAATTGGTTCACATCTACAGTTCTTGCTAGAGCAGAAACTTAACAGGAAGGTTCGAGTCTATAATTTTGGTCGTGGGGATTATTATTCTACGCAAGAGCGCATCCTCTATGAGAGCTTTCTCACCGCTGGAGTAATCCCGGATGTTGCCCTGTTTCTGGATGGTTTGAATGACTTCCCCAACCTGGCAAATGTGCCGATATTTACCAACCGGTTTCATCATTTTTTTGCAGAAAATGAACCTGGAGGGGCTGATCTGAGTTTCATTTTCAATAGTTCGCTTGGTCGGGCGGCAATGGAACTGAAAAGTATGATGTCAGAACTCAAGCGCGAGCTCGATGGGCACGCACAGTCAGATCAGGATATCCCGTTTGAACCGGATCTGGATGGTGAGCATAAGTTAAATCCACAAGACATTGTGATCCAGCGATACCTAAAGAACAAGAAAATGATAGAGGCGATCTCTAAATCTTTTGGGGTAACACCCATTTTTGTCTGGCAGCCAATCCCCAATTACCATTATGAGCAAAAGTATCATCCGTTCGCACCGGATGGTTATGACGAATTTGACAGCGCAAAGTATGGGTATGAACGGTTCGCAGAACTTCTTCAGGAAGAACCGCTGGCGGATAATTTTCTCTGGTGTGCCGATCTTCAAAAAGATATGACCAGCCCCTTGTATGTCGATCGGGTGCATTATTCGGGCAGCTTTTCACAGGAGTTGGCTGGAGAAATAGTGGATATGATCGATAGACGGTTCCTGCTTTCCCGGATAGATTAGTGCCCATTTCTGTAATTCAAACCAGCCAGAAAATGGGATTGTCCCGGCTTTAGCCACGAGCCTTTTAATCAAATACCATTTCGCAAGGAAAACTCGATGGGATCGAGTATAATCAACGATCACCTAACCGCTATATTGACCCATTTTTGAACCGATTGTTATATTCACGGCACCTATAGTCAGGAGTGGGGAGTAATAGAATCGCAGAAGCCCACTTGCCAGAATGACACGTTACGGTTGTGTGAGACGACCAAGGAGGGGCGAAATGAGATTAGTACTGAGGGTTTTATATCTTTATCTGGCTCTATTTCTATTGCTGGCAGCTCCTGGTTTTGCGGCAAAATCAACATCGCAGAATAAAGTCGGACCCACCTTGTCTCTTCGGGGATATTGCTGTGTTGAAGGCACGATTAATCCGAGCGATGAAGGGTCGTGTCTCAAACAAAACGGGCATTATTCCAGCGATAAAAAATCACTGGAGAAAAGCTGTCGAGTTGGTCAGCCAAAGATCTCTCCGCTGTTCAAGAAGGAACAACCGTTAATAGTGCGGGGATATTGTTGTACCAAAGGTGAGGTGAGCTCGACCACCAAAGAGGAGTGTGTGCGCAACAAGGGTTTTTTCTCCGAATCGAAAACCCAGACAGTGAGAACATGTAAGCAGACCAGAGGATACTGTTGCGTCGAGGGTACCTATACCACTCAAACCATGGCTTCTTGTGAAAAACTCAAGGGGATGTTTTTTCTCGACAGACAAAAAGGATACCGCGTCTGCCAAGAGACCAAAGGATTCTGCTGTGATGGTGGTGACGTCAGCTCGGCAACCAAGGGGGCGTGTGATAAAAAGCGGGGCAGTTTCTCTGTCGCCAGGGGAGCGGCGGAGCAAAGTTGTCTGGAGTTGATGGGGTATTGCTGCATCGATGAAACTGTTTCCCCTGCCCAAAAACAGCGTTGTGATCGGCTACGCGGAATCTTTTTTTCAACGATGGCTGAGGCCGCAAAAGCGTGCAAAACAGCAGCAAGCCCTGGTGCCAAAGAAAAGAATAAAGCAGGATCAACGCTGGGTACGGCCCAAAGAAAGAGGCGCACGCTTGAAAAATCACCTCGTTTACAAATGCTCCCGGACCTGGTTGTGGAGAATACAGAACTTGATTCAGCATGTTTGCTTAAAGTAACCGTGAAAAACCAGGGCGGAGCGATTGCGGTCAAAGATCATGCGCAGTCGGAACTTCATATTTCAGCCGGACCGGGCAATACACTTGAGGCTGGCAAACGCTATCTCAGGGTTATTGACCCGCACGGCAAACTGCTCAAGGCGGGAGGAAGTGTTTCATATACCACTGATTTACAAGTTTCGGGTCGACAGGCAACAATGGTATGGCTTGACACCAGGCACCATATTACTGAGCGTGATGAAAGGAATAACGGCGATGACCAGGAAGTTGTATGCAAATCCAGACTTCAATTGTCCTCAAAAGGATTGATTAAGGCACCTGGCAAGCCAAAATCCACGGGTAAAAAATCATTAACAGTAAAACCACTGGCGCGGACGCGTGCCCCTACTGGTTCAGCACAAAAAAGCGCTATGAAGACAGAAGGTGGTATGGTAGCGAGCAGCCAGGGTGCGGTTCGGTCCCGAGCCCCATTGGCCTTTTCCGAATTACCGATTGAGATTCTTTCCCCACGTCCGGATATAATCATCCAGCCTGGTGAAGAAATCACCGTACGTTACCGGGTTACTATACCGACCGACCCGGGGGATGTAGAGTTTAGTCTTATAGGCGAAGAGGGAATTACGGTTGCCCGCACCTTCAACCGGTATGAGCCTCCAGAGATCCCCGATCTCTCGGGTGCTGAACTCACCGAAGTTGGCACGGGTCTGCTTGGTGGTGAGAGCGAAACTGAGGAAGGGGAAGCATTTGGTATGGGCGATGTCGCATTTGTCTGGCGCTTGCCTGAGACACTGATTCCTGAGCGGACCTATCATATCGAAGCGTTGAAAGGAACCCTTCGTGGTCGAAGCGGAACGTTAAGAGTCCATACAGAAGAGGATTTGCTTGAACCCGAATTTGTCGGGGTGAGCGGGTTGCGGGTCAGTCTTGCAGGCGGCAGCAGGGTCCGCCATCCTGGCGAGACCGTGAGGGCATACGTTGATATTGTTGGTTCCGAAGAAATTGCTCCCTTCTGGACTCCTGAGGCGTACCGTGCAGGAGTCACAAGTCACGGTTTGTACTTCAGACCGCGCTTGGCGGGGAGAGAACCTGTTGGTACCTGGATCGGACCATCATTCAACGTAATTTCACGATCGCCAGACATGCGCAGTCTGACCATCGATTTACGGCTGCCCGAAGCGGGGAGTTACAGTGGTTATGACGATACCGATGAGTTTGTTCTTACCTTTATCCATGAAGGTCGCCGGGCAAGCTCTGCAATGTTCAATGTTCGTCCTGAAGGGCATGGTGGTGGTGCATCAGTTCAGATACTTGAGCCCGGCGGTTCAGCCGTCTGGGCAATGAACACTGAACAACCTCTTTCATTTCGTCTCTATGGACTGGATGATCCTGAAAGTCTCTACTTTGTCTTATATCTGCTCAATGGAGATTCGGAATGGACATCAATTCGAACCGGTGATCTCAGTTGTGACTGGACAACGGGGATCTGTAGCATGACGGTCTCGGTAAGCGGGGATCGTATCCAAAGTTTGGCTGATGCTCTGGGAGGGGGCTCTGGGGCCAGGTTGCGGGTGGTAGTTAAACGGGGCAGTTTTCGTGGGCCGGAGCTGGCCAGAACAGACAGCAGTCCTTTTGCCATCACCGTTCCATCGGTGGAAGTACTTTCGCCAATTGCTGGCAGTACGTTTAATCTGTTTGAAGAACTTACGGTCAGATTACGAATCCGTGGAGGTGCACAGGGGCCCTTTACTGTCCGTCTTGATAACCCATCTCGCAGAAGTTCCGGTGGGGCCAGTTTTACGGTCTATGACGTCGAATGTTCAACCTGCCCTTCAGCATCAGCCCAGGAGATAACGGTTACGGAACTCATCAGATTAGTCGGTGACACCGGTGGGTATGAATTCATTGATGGTATGGATGGCTGGGTTGTGAGGGTTTCAAGTGAGAGTGAACCAGAGGTCCGCGCCTCAAGTGAGGAGTTCAGTATTGGGTTACCAGGATTTCGAGTCCTCAACCCGGACAGCGCCGATGTTTTCAGAAATGGCGAAACACGATCAATCAGTTGGGAAATAGAAATCCCACCATCAGAAGCCGGATGGTTGTCCATGGTTGATATCGATTTGAGGAATGAGGATCGACATCCGGAACGAAACTTCACCCTGACTATCGCAGAAAATGTGCGTACTGATAATACTTCCGGGCGTTACCTGCGGGGGCGCTATCGTTGGAGAGTCGGTGAGGTTATCCATAACCCAGGCGGCTTGGATCATGGTCGACTCAGAGACCTTGAGCCGGGCAGATATACCATCCGGGTGAGGTTACGGAATAATCTCCATGTTCTGAAAGACCGGAGTAGCGTGTTCAGGATTGAGTAAATTTATTTTGGAAAGACGGTGTAAAAGGGATGGCTTTTTGGGTGCTGTTGGCAAAAGGGCAGAGTTTCCCGGAATAGTTTGTCCAGGATAACACCTTGTTGACTTATCACCTGGTGGGGTTGGTTTTTGTTAAGATGAGTCTGCTTCACGATTTTCCAGGAACTGCTCAATTTGGGGAAGGATTTCGGAGATTCTATACCTGCTTACGTTTATTGGCTCATCACTGTACTTCAGATAAAGCGCATAACTTCTGGGAATTTTCTCAATATGAGAGATGTGTGACAAGTTCACTAAGAATGAACGGTGCACATGAACAAAGAGATCTTTAGGCAGTAGTTCATGCATCTGCTTGAGTGAACTTTTTACCTCAATTCTTGAGAGGTCATCTTGAGCATGTACATGCAGATAACAATAATGCTCAACAACCTCCACATGACTTAGAACCGAAAGCGTTATCGTCCTTCCTGACTTATCAGGCAGAGCAATCGTCTGAGCCCTTCGGACACCTCGTTCACCGACGTCCGCTTTGCTGTTTTCTTTTAAATCGTTAGCTCCACTTGCGAGTGTGGTTTTTAGAGACTTATTGACTGAGTCAAGTTGCTCAACCCGCTCGTTCAGAGATCGTTTGAGGTGATACTGGATAAATAGCAGGGTTAGAAGAAACCAGATCGGTGAGATTTTAACAAATAATACCAAGTCATTACTGGCACCATGATGGTGAAGGTGCCCGTACTGCGCTCGATATGGTTCAAGCAGAAGATAACCCAGGCAGAAACCGACAAAACTTACGAACCAGGTCTTACCGACCGATATTCCGCGTAAGCGTAGATCTTTCCTGGAAAAAAACGATATTGCCACTTCTGCAAAACAGATTCCGAGCATGTAACAGAACCCTTTTATCAGAGCACTTATCGTATGTCCCCACAGACTGCCAGGTACCCCGCTCAAGATATCGACCAACAGGGTGGTGATGGCAACAATGGTAATCATGAAGAGACAGCACCTGAGCTGCTCATTGATTGAGAGATGCTGGATTACTGGTGAACCCAGATACTGACGTATTCTGCCAAAAAGTTTTCCTGTAACAACCATAGTTGCTTTATTCGTTATAAGATCCATCCATAACAAAATCCTCAAGCACTATACTCCAGTCGGATACTCAATCAACCATAATCCCCAATTTGTCTTCTCCGAAGTTGGCGATCAGTGGTCATTTCCGTCCACTCATGACCGAAGCTTGTCTATTCATGAATGATCCTGTCTATCCATGAACCACCTGTGGCAAATCGTTGTTTCATAGTGCATTCCTGCTCTCAGCTCAGATCAAAATGTAAATAGAAAACAAGGAGAGACCTATGACAACACATACCCAACATAACAGTGTCCCTAAAACATCGGTTTGGCTGGCGTTTGGATTTTACCTGCTGATTGGTTTTGAGTTTTTCTACATGATCAGCCCTTTTGCCGTCTATTTTTATTCGGTATACCAGCCTGGCCTTGAGTTTATCAACAACCATCCTTCGATCAGCTGGCTGGGGGCAACGTTCCTGCCGCATATTGTAAGCGAGACGTCCTCTCCGCTATTAAACAATATCACCCCTGTTGGGTTTATCCTCACATTTGGTGGTGGAGCATTGTTTATCTTTGGTGCCATCCAGGTTTACTGGAATAAGTTGAGGAAGAAAAGTGTTGTTGTGTCAGGCCTCTACATCTTTGTTAGACATCCTCAGTACACGGCACTGATAATCGCCGGTCTCGGGATGCTGATTTTGTGGCCCCGATATATCGTTCTACTCAGCTATGTCTCGATGCTTTTTGTCTACTACCACCTCGCCCGCCATGAAGAGCGGGAATGTTTCCTGAAGTATGGTTCAAGCTATCAAAGTTATATGGAGAAGACGCCGATGTTCATCCCATTTGCTCAAAAGCTTCCTCGGTTGCCACAGCTGCTCTCTGGGAATAATCTAGCCAGGAGATCTTTGTACGTAATTATCTACTTCAGTATCCTCATACTGTCTGTACAGACGGCAAATCTGCTAAGGAGCTGGGCGCTGGATCAACTCTACGCACGGTATGATCAGAACAGCGCAACAATCTCGGTAACCAGCCTTTCCTCAGATAATATTGCTGAGATCCTCGCTATAGCGATGGATGATGATACCGTTCGGGAACACATTAGAGAAACTGAGAGTACTGATAGGCTTATTAACTACATCGTACCACTGGACTGGAGTGCAAGCGAAATTCCCATGCAACAGATTGAAGGGTTTGACCACTTCGGTTACCTGCCGCCCGAAGAGGCAAATGAACACAAAATCGTATTCACGAGAAGTATCCCGGATACAGAAAAAAAGCTCACCGGGAAAGAGATTATTGAACATTCTAAAGACAGACTTCCGTTACTCGAAATTATTGTGAATCGTAAAAGTAAATTGGTGAGTGAAATCTTGCCGCCCTTGCAACCTGCTCACCTTGAATCTGTACCGTTACCAATTTTTTAACCAATCCTTTCACCTACATAATCAGCAAGGAGAAGCGTAACTTCAGTACCTTCTCTTTGCTGATTTCCATTGTCTTAAAATAACGCGATAACAAAATCCTGGTATAGGCAGGAGTCTGCAAGAATACACGATCCTGGAGGCTAGAAGTATGGCTCTACCGACACCGTTGCACTAATCATGACAACTTTGTACGCTACGCCAATGACTACTTTCCGATTAATCAAAGATTACCACGAGGTAAGTTGAACCACTGAAATATCGATTGGGATGAGAGGGAAACACGAATGAAGACTAATTTTTTTCCACAAGATCATATACAGCAGCTTATTGTGAGTGCGCTCACCTCTCACAACACCAGCCTGGAAAACGCTCGACATGTAGCTGATGCATTAGTTGCAGCTGAAATAGATGGCTTGGGCGGGCATGGATTGTCGAGGGTTCCATCCTATGTGTTACACGCTTCACAGGGCAAGGTGGATGGAAGAGCAACACCTGAAGCCTCACAAGTTTCTAATGCGGCTGTTGTTGTTGATGCCAAATCTGGTTTTGCCTACCCGGCATTGGCTCTAGCCGTAGAGAAACTCGTTGAAATTACGCCCCAAAATGGTATTGCCGTTGCGTCTGTAACCAATTCCCACCACTGTGGTGCTGCAGGATATCACGTTGAGAAATTGGCAGATGCCGGCCTCATCGGTCTCATGTTTGCCAATTCTCCCAAGGCGATTGCACCATGGGGTGGCCAGCAGGGAGTTTTCGGGACCAACCCGATTGCATTTGCAGCCCCTCGAGAAAAAAAGCCACCACTAGTAATTGATCTTGCACTCAGCAAAGTAGCACGGGGTAAGATAATGGTGGCCAACCGTGAGAACACGCCGATCCCTGAAGGATGGGCCCTAGACTCTGAGGGTAAGCCAACCACGGATGCTCGTGCCGCCCTTTCGGGTACGATGCTGCCAATGGGAGATGCCAAAGGTGCAGCCCTGGTTCTTATGGTGGAGATCCTGGCCGCTGCGCTGACATCATCAAATTTTGGCTATGAAGCGAGCTCCTTCTTTGATGCCGAAGGAGATCCTCCAGGAGTCGGGCAGTTGCTGATGGCAATTACTCCTGATCCTCTATCAGGAGGAAGCTTTCAGTCGAGGCTGGAGTCTTTGTGCGATGAGATTCTCAATCAGCAGAACACAAGACTGCCTGGCGATCGGCGAATTGTGCTGAGGGAAAAGGCTGCTCAGGATGGGATCGCCTTATCTCAAGCACAATATGATCAGTTGAAGGATTTATCAGGAACAGACCATGTTTTTCGCCAATAAATTTATAGTGAGAACAGCCCAATGAAACATGGGTGGCATTACTGCGTACCTGGTTGAACCATGGTTCACTCCCACATACAGACTCTCCGTGCAATCGTGGGAAACCAGGGACAGACCACGTTTTATCTCGAAAGAATCAGAGAAAACAAATCTGTCCCCCTTTCTTTTTACGTCATAGCTGTAGAATTACACACCTTTTCAAAATCTTGGTTAGTTAATTCTCACCAGATAGAATTCAACGATTTATCACTGTCTGTGGATAATTAGATAATTAGGCAAATCTGCTATACCAATAGGCAAGCAGCGCAGAAATTGTGGTATTATCTTAGCACCTGAGCTGCACTTGTTGGTTATTAATAAAATAAGTTCTCAACATAAAGGAGATCACTATGGCGTCAGAAACACAGACCCTTGAGCTTACCACTCATCATGTGCAATACGCAGAAATTGACCCCAAAACCAGTCTCAAAGGAAGCGCCGCAGGCAAAGTAGTGTTCATAACTGGTGGCTCGCGCGGTATTGGCCAGGCCACGGCAGTAGCCTTTGCTCAGGCGGGTGCTAAAGCCGTCTACATTACCGCACGATCAGAAGCTTCCCTTGAAGAAACCAAGCAAAAGGTCAACGCAGCAAACCCGCAAACAGCGTGTGGATATATGGCATGTGATGTCACTAAAGCAGAGGAGGTCAAAGCAGCCATTGAAGATTGCGTCAGCAAGTTTGGCGGTATTGATGTGGCAGATGCCAATGCCGGGTATCTTGATAAATGGGTAAAAATCGGTGAGTCGGATATCGAGAGCTGGTGGCAGAACTGGGAGGTCAACGTAAAGGGTGCCTACTATGTTGCCCGTTTTGCCTTGCCCTATCTGATCGAATCAGCCAAAAAACATGGAGCTGAAGGTTCCACCGGTGGCTATATGGTTTTGATCTCGTCCGTAGGAGCACAATTGCTGATACCAGGTGCGTCGGACTATCAGACATCCAAACATGCGGTAAATCGTCTCTGTGAATTTATAAATGTGGATCATGGAGAAGATGGCATAAAGAGCTTTGCCATTCATCCCGGTGGAGTTCCGACAGAGCTTGCCCATAATATGC
>QZLB01000161.1 GCA_004796425.1 Desulfobulbaceae bacterium
TGCTCAACCTGCTTATCACTGTTTCTGAGACGACGCAGAAAGTGGAAAAGAATAAGGAAAAAGTTTATGACTGCCAGCGAGATACCGATGGCCTGGATTCTTCTGAGACGTTCTGCCTTCCTGGTGGCAACACCCTCAACGGCGATAGAAAACGACTGCATCAGTTCCAGCAGGTTATCGGTATGCAGCCGGGCAAACGTAACGGCATCCTTGGTGGCTGCTAAAACCTCCTCCCGGCTGATGTCGTTAAAATATGAATAGACGATGGGGTTGAGCTTCACCCGGTATTCCTTCCAGATCTTTTCCGCATCGGTTAAAAGATGGGCACTGGTATCTCGGTAAACGGTGTCTTTTAAAAGCACATCAGCACCCTGGCCTACTCCAATCAGCTCACCTCCATAAATAAAGGCATCCAGGGTTTCATCAAACACCTTGAAGGAATCGGCAAGCACATCGACGGTGGCTTGATAATCCTTCTCCGGATCAGCAGTATCTTCTTCCACCTGATACAACTCATGGAGCAGTTTCTGGCTGATTGTCCCCATCCTGCTTGCAATCTGAATGGCATGTGCATCATTTGCAATCTGATAAGATGTGTAAAAGTTAAGAATAAGCACACCGGTATCAAGCAGAATAAACAACCCGACTGCCAGAATTATTTCAATGTACTTTGAGCGCAGCCAGCCGCTGAAAAATCCGACGACTCCTCTGACACCCTTTACAACCATTGAAAATGGATTTTTCATCGTTTCCCCCTCTACTCCCTTCTGCAGCAAATACAGACTGCATGGCGCAGCACTACCTTGTTTTGTTGGCGCTCACTTGACCAGGCCGTGTCGCTTTTAACAAACAAAAACAATTATTTGTTAGGCCTGGGAATTTTTCCACACAGAGGGTATACCTCCTGAATATTTGGTTTTGGTTAAATTTTTGTCATAAGGCTGAATTTTTTCCATTCGTCTCTGACCACCACGAGAAATGTTCATAAGAAGAAAAACGATACGCAGCTGATCCTGGATATGCATGAGAGATACCGCAGGGTTTGAGAGGGGTGGAGTTGACTCACATCGAAAAGCAATTCATCGGCGAGATGAATGATAACAGTAAGACACGTCGGCTATTGGGTAGCCTATCGAAGCATTTTTGATTCGGGGTTCATTTTTAACCAACGGTCCCACCTGGTATCAGACGATTTCATTTCGGGCAAAAACTTCCCAAGATACGGCCCGGTGATCGCCCGCAGTCCATTGCGTTCCGGATACCAGAGACTCATAGTTTTCTTATCGTAGAGGACAAAGGTATTTTTATAGGTCCACCCTGAAGGAGCAAGGGTGAGCGTCTTACCATCGAGTGTGCGACTGTACACAGCCGCCAGATCGACCAACGGTCAGTAACCGACGGCAATGGGTTGCTGATCAAGGGTCGTGTTGGCAATTTCATGGCGAACCAGCCGACCAACCTCATAGGCATGGGCTTCATTCTCTGTGCTGGTCCCGATTACTCTGCTACCACCCGGACGTGATTGCTCCTTGTTTTGAATCAGGTCTTGATCATTGAGTGGGGTAAAGGCGTTTTTACCAATCCCATACTGAAAACGCTCAGGTCGAAAACCACGAGCGACAGCAGCGGTCACATCCCACCGTTCTCCTGTTCGATCGATAAGAAACACATGCTCACCCTCTCTGATAACCTTCGAGGTGGCGCTATCATCCCAGCCCAGGAGAAAAATCACAGACAACAGGATAATCATAGATAGAACTTTCATATACACCTCCCATCCCCGGTTTTTTGCTTTTTCCAGGTTCAGAAATGGTTTCCAGGTGATTTGGTTTCTCTATCTATGAAGATGGACCTCGGAACCTTATTATTCCGAGGAAACTGTGACTATTAATGCTTCACTATTAAAAAGTGATTCATCTCAGCAGAAGTAACGGCTGAGATACACCGGGAAAGGAGCCTCACTACTGCTGAATGGCGGATTCCGTTTTCTTAATAACGTCCTGAATTCCTGCAGCCATCAGATCCGGCTTCATGAGGAGTTCGAGTTTTTTCGCCCCCCGCGCATCAACAAAGGTGTTCTGATAATTCAGTTCTGCCTTTTTTAAAATTTTAAAACTCCCGTCAAAAAGAATAAAATGATAGTTCAAGACGCCAAAACCGGCTGCACCGGCAACCACCAGCATAAGCAAAATCTTTTTCATGGTCTTCTCCTGCATTCATGGGTGAGTTACTACAGCAACTCGAAGTTTAACCGCAGATTTCAAGGTATTGGCTACAATACAACCACGCTCAGCAATTACAACCAGTTTTTCGAATTCATCCTGATCCGCATGTGTACCGGCAACCTGCAACACAATATCGGTGAACTTGAGCGGATTCCCCTCTAGTGTACCAATAACCTTTACCCGAGTATCATCCAGGGTAATGTTGCGAGCCTGGGCCGCTGCCAGCAGGTTACTCATGAAGCAACCACCGAGCCCGGCAAGCATAACCTCCCCGCCCATGGCACCTTGATCTTCACCACCTTTGGCTTCTGGTCTATCACACACCAATTGATGTCCGCGAATTTCTGCTCGTGATCCACTTTTCCCCTGCTGATACATGTTAACTGCAACTTGATTGCTCATCATCTTATCCTTTGGTTATTTCTTGAGGTGGTGTGATAGTGGGATAATCCCTGGAACATGGGCCATATACTCCTGATATGATTCGCCAAACTGAACAACCAGCTTCCGATCTTCCAGCCACCCGCCGACCAGAAAATAGCCAGTTAAAATGATTGCAACCAGCAAAGCGGAGAAAGAAAGGGTGGCCGGAAATGACCAAACAAACAGAATGCCCCCCAGATACCACGGATGCCTGACATATCGGGTAACACCACGCGTTATGAACGCATCCTTGCTCAAGGCTAGTCGCTGCCCCCCGTCCCTGATCTGGCTGATACCTAAGAATGTTTTCAGATCATAGACCCGGGCACCGCCGATAAAAAGTAGAAGTGAGACAAGCAATAGTGCATAACGAATCAATTCCATCGGCATGGTCCAGGTATAAAGCGACTCCTCACCTGTTTTGACGGATAGATAGAGCAAACCGACTGGTAGCAGGGATACTATTGAAAACGTGTTATAAAACAACCGGTAGTAACGAAAGGCCGACGGCCACTTATCAGCGAGGGAGGAAGTGAGCGTAGTGGTAATCAGCAGCGAGTGAAGCGTACACCAGCAGAGTAACCCCACCCCCAGCACTACGTAAGGTCGTAAATCGTCCATCTGAAATCGCTCGACAAAAAAACAGTGTTCATCACAGTAAATGGGCAATCAGTCAGTGTCACTATCGTTATTGCTGATCATCGGCTTAAACTCCGCCTCTTCAAGCAAGTTTTTGAACCGAACATGCACACTGTAGTCATTATGAAGATGGAAGGAAACCTTGACGATCGTACCGTGACAGATTCTCTTAATTTCGCCCTCCGGGATTATAATCGTGATCTCTATTTCCTTGCCAAGCAGTGCCCGGGCTGTTTCCTGCTTTGAGCATTTCATGGAAAAACAGACCCCGGATTGGGAAATATCTTCAATCCCTCCCCTGAAATAGGTTTGGCTCTTGTTACCTTGACCATCAATCAGATATGCGGTTGCGTTACCTTTGCACGGGTGTCTCTGATACGTCCGTCGTTCCAGATTTTTGCGCACTACCGCTCGCTCGCTCTTGCCATGTTTGCGGCAGAAATCAGCGAGTTTTTCAAAGAGACCGGGGGCTTTATCATGCCAGGTCTGAGCTTCTTTTCTTGAGATATGTCGCAAGTTGACTTCTGATTGCGTAACCGCCGACAGGGAACAGAAGGAGATCCCGAAAAAGGTCTCTTCGCCCAGAATATCACCCCGGCTGAGCTGAATAATCGGGATATTCTTCTTGTCTTTGTGGTAAAAAACCGTCACTCGCCCATTGTCGATAAAAAACAGTCTATTATTCAGTTTACCCTGGGAAACAAGCAGTTTTCCCGATTCCAGTGTCGCCTGTTTAGTACCGTAAAATAGGCAATTGGTTTCCTCTGAACTCAGATCGTCATAGAGTGTTTTCCAAACGGCCATGTGATCCAGGTCAAGATTCTTTGTTTTTTCCTCCTCAATCACTTCACCAGTAGAGACAATCAGGTTCAGCGCCATTGGGTTATCCCGCATCATTTGATCTCGAAGCTGTTCTGCTTCCGTAAATAATCCTTGGTTCGCTAATTCTTTGATTTTCTGGGCAATCTGCTCACTGTCCTGGCTCCTATCGTGTTCCGGTGTCATTGGCGTCTCCCTATCATCAGCACATGTTTTTGTATAGATCCATGTTAAACATGCTTATCTCACTAACATTATTACATGATTTAAAAAAAAGATAAAGGATCGCGAGACCTTCAGGCTATCTGTACCTAATACTCAGTATACAAATACCCCATGATCGCATCCTGATACTAGTGATCCCCATGACGATGCAAAGGTCAATTCCAGCCACTTTTACCCCTGCTTTCAAACGATAAAGAAATGGACTTTCCCGTAGGCAAACAGTACGTTAGCAACCACCACAATATAAAACGTGATCAATCAATGAACTTCGATGCAAAGGGATTTCATATCTCCTGAATTTCTGGGAGTTATTTTTTCTGCAGAACTATAGACATGCTAATTATCACCTCACCTTCAAAAACGCAGCAACTGAACCTGCTTGAGCAACAATTGGCCACTCAACCGCGGCTGGTGAAACAGGCCGGGCAGTTAATTGACATCCTCCGCACATTCAAACCTGAGCAACTGGCATCGTTGATGAAAACCAGTGAGCGATTAACTGCAACCACCCTCAATGCCATCAGCTCGTTTTCCCTGGAGCATACGACTGAAAACAGTGGAAGTGCACTGGCGACTTTTCGTGGCGATGTTTTTTCATCCATCCAAGTTGATCATTATCAAGCCGACCAGCTCAGTTATGCCCAAAAACACGTGAGGATATTATCCGGACTCTATGGAGTCTTGCGACCGCTGGATCTGATCCAACCTTATCGACTTGAGATGGGTTTGCGCCTTGAGACGGACTCGGGTCAGTCCCTCTATGACTTTTGGGGATCGCAAATTACCGAAACACTTAATGAAGATTTGGAATCATTAGCTGATCCTGTCCTGATTGATTGCGCCTCAGCGGAATACAAAAAGTCGATCCTTGATCAGCAATTGAATGCGTCAATTGTTAAGGTTCATTTTCGACAGATAAAAAACGGTACCGTGAAAACCATTGCGATCCATGCCAAAAAGGCACGAGGGATGTTGATCGACTATTGTATCCGGAACCAAATCACTACCCTCAGCGGTTTGCGTACGTTTGCTGAGAGTAATTATGAACTTTCACCTGAATCAGATGATCAGAACGTGATATTTACCTGCCAACTTGAGTAAAGATTCCTGTCTCGGCTCAGTTATGTTTTCTGCTCGTGATCTTACCAATTATTTTCCACAACTAATCTATCATGAAAAGAATTTGTGTCTATTGCGGTTCAAGCATCGGAAAGTTGTCAGACTATAAAGAAGCTGCTCAAATGCTTGGAGAAATACTTGCCGCGCAAAAGATCGGTCTTGTTTATGGCGGTGCCCAGATCGGGATTATGGGAGCAATTGCCGATCGTTCACTTGCCTGTGGCGGTGAAGTTATCGGTATCATGCCCCAGTCTCTGGTCGACAAAGAAATCGCTCACCCGAATCTTACCACACTGGTTGTGGTCTCTTCGATGCATGAGCGGAAAAGCGAAATGGCGCGGCTTGCAGACGGTTTTATCGCCCTGCCGGGCGGAATTGGCACGCTTGAGGAACTTTTTGAAGTGTTAACTTGGGCCCAGCTTGGCTTTCACCAGAAGCCGTGTGCACTGCTCAACGTGTCTGGATATTACGATAAACTGCTCGACTTTATCAACCATTCGGCGAAAGAGGGCTTCATCAAGGAGGTGCACGCGCAGATGCTTATTGCTCATCATGACCCACACCGCTTGCTGGAGCTGATGAGTTCCCGCACCACGCCCATTGTCTCCAAGTGGCAGTGAAGTGCGCAAAACCCACCGGTGCTCCAGCGGGTTCACCGATCAAATGTGATCAGGTTGCCAAGCGTACTATTTGATCTTGTGCTCTGCTAACTTCTCAAGAGCCAATACCATCGCTGAGTGGTCGAGTTCCTCATCACCCTGAGCGGCCACGGCATTAAACAGCTCCTGAGCTGTTGCGGTATTTGGTAATGAGATCTGCAGTTTCCTGGCATTGGCCAGGGCCAGATTCAGATCCTTCTGGTGCAGATTAATCCTGAAACCCGGGGCAAAGGTCCGATTGATCATCCGCTCTCCATGGACTTCAAGAATTTTCGATGAGGCAAATCCACCCATCAGCGCCTCACGTACCTTGGCTGGGTTCGCACCCGCTTTTGAGGCAAAGAGCAGTGCTTCACCAACCGCTTCGATGGTCAAACCGACAATGATCTGGTTGGCAACTTTACAGGTCTGGCCATCACCGTTGCCACCAACCAGCGTGATATTTTTGCCCATCAGCTCGAATATAGGAAGAACCGTATCAAAGGTCTGCTGGTCGCCGCCAACCATAATGGTCAGTGCCGCATTTTCAGCACCGACCTGTCCACCGGACACTGGTGCATCAAGATATTTACAATCAAGTTCATTAATCCTGGCGGCAAAATCCTTGGTTTCAACCGGCGAAATTGAGCTCATATCCACCACAATTTTTCCTTTGCTCAATCCCTCGGCCACCCCGTTCTCCCCAAACAGTACCAACTCAACATCAGGGGTATCCGGGACCATCAGGATGATCAACTCGGTTTGTTCGGCAATCTCCCTGCCATTGTTGCACTCATAAACCCCTTTCTCCTTTAAAGCCTTTGGCACATGATGATTCCCATCAACATACACCTCATGGCCACCATCGATCAGGTGTGCTGCCATCGGCCCACCCATGATACCAGTACCGAGAAACCCTATTTTCATACTATCCTCCCGTATCGTTATGACTGCTGCATCCAGGTAAGCCCCTCATGGGTCTTGCCTGCCGGAATATACTCACAACCTATCCATCCCTGATAACCGATCGAATCGATAAATTTGAACAGATTGGGATAATTTATTTCACCCGTACCCGGCTCGTGCCGACCAGGATTATCAGCTAATTGCATATGGCCAATTCTATCGAGCAGATTTTTGATTGTATTGCTCAACTCCCCTTCCATACGCTGCATGTGATAAATATCATATTGAAGCATAATATTGGGATGACCAACACGGTCAATCAGCTCAATTGTCTGGTTCGAGCCCACCAGGTGAAACCCGGCAATATCCTTATTGTTGAGTGGTTCAACCAGTAAGGTGATCCCTTCTTTCGCAAGTTCTGCAGCAGCAAATGCCAGATTATCCGTCAGGGTCTTTTCCACTGCTTCCAGCGATTGATCAACAGGTGTCAGCCCGGCCAGGCAGTTCAATTGTTTACAGCCAAGCGTTTTGGCATAGGTAATGGCCTTACCGACGCCATCCTGAAATTCCCCTTCACGTCCAGGCAGGCAGGCGATACCACGTTCACCGCCCGCCCAGTCCCCTGCCGGCAAATTGTGAAGCACCTGCACCAGGTTATATTTATCGAGCTGTTCTTTGAGTTCATCGGCAGACCAGTCATACGGAAACAGATACTCAACTCCGGAAAATCCTGCCGCCGCCGCTTCTTCAAAGCGATCGAGAAAGTCCACTTCGTTGAAAAGCATGGTCAGGTTTGCATTGAATTTTGGCATGTCTCACTCCTTTGGGCAACGCACGGTGTCTTTTTCGCTTATTGCATATTTCTTCTGTTTGCTCTAAGGTGAACTATCAGATAATCAGAACATCTGATGTTTAAATTTTGTATTTCACTTTTCCCGTCCTGTCAACGGAAAAACGGTGGACGAGATAATAATATCCTGCAGTGGGAACCATTAACCTATGGAACAGAATGAATTTCAGATAGAACGTAAACGGCTTGCCGACCAGGTTGCTGACCAACTGATCAGGATGATTGCTGATGGCACGCTCACCCCTGGTGATCGCCTTCCCTCCGAGCCTGAATTGATGAAACGGTTTAACGTAGGCAGGAGTTCCATCAGGGAAGCGATTGGTGCTCTGTCTCTGGCGGGCCTGCTCAGTGTAAAACCTGGTCAGGGAACACATGTCACCCCGTTTTCGCCCGATCAGCGCCTTAAAACAACCGGTCTGCTTACCATTGGGCCGGACCGGGTGACAGAACTGGTCGAAGCGCGAATCGAGCTGGAATCGGTGATTATAAAACTGGCGGCCCAACGGGCAACCGAATCTGATTTGGCCCTGATCAAAACAGCCCATGAGTCAGTCAAGGAATCGCTGGATAAAGGCATCGCCCCGATCGACCCGGATATGGAGTTTCACCTGGCAATTGCCAGAGTCTCACAAAATACAGTCCTGATGAAATTTTTGTCCGACATGAGGCAACCGACCCGCCACTGGATGGAACAGAAGGCAAAGTTTAACTGGGGCTATGAGAAAGTGTACGAGCAGCACCAGAAAATTGTCGACGCAATTGAGCGACGAGATGTGACAGAAGCGGAACAGGCATTGCGGAATCACCTTGAATCCACCGGAGAAAAGCTTATTACTGCACTTATTGGCAGCTCCGCCTCATAACCAGAAGAAGAGGATAGATCATGAACTACCATCTACTCTTTGGTAAGCAGAACATGAAGATCAATCTCCCTGATGAAATCAATGTCCAAGTTATAGATAAATATCCGATGGAATTGATTGACGATGTCGATCACGCTATCCTGCACGCATTTAACAATCCGATAGGCTCAGATACGTTACAGAATTGTGTGGCTGGTAAGAAGCGTGTCTGTATCCTGATCTGTGATATCACCCGGCCGGTCCCTAACGGAACCATTCTTCCCCCACTGATCAATGAACTTGAGAAGAGCGGCATTGCAAAAGATGATATTACCATACTGGTCGCAACCGGACTTCATCGGCCCAATGAAGGAGAAGAACTGAGGGAATTGATCGGCAATGATGAGATTTTTGAGACGATCAGGATTGAGAACCACTTTGCCAGGGACAAGGAAGCACACGAGGATTTAGGTGTTACTTCAGGTGGTATCCCGATTGGCATTGACAAACGGTTTATGCAGGCTGATCTTAAAATTGTGACCGGCCTGGTGGAACCCCACTTCATGGCCGGTTATTCTGGTGGCAGGAAGGTCGTTGCCCCCGGTATCGCCTACCAGGATACCATTTTGAGCTTTCACACTGCCCACGTCCTGGAACATAAAAACTCGGACAATTGTATTTTAGAAGGCAACCCGCTGCATCAGGCACAACTCGAAATCATCGATCGTATCGGCGATATCCTTGCTGTTAATGTCGTAATCGATGACCAGAGACGCATTGGCAAGATCACTTTCGGGGCCATTGAGCCAAGTCATCTTGAGGCGGTTGCTTTCATGAAGAAATACGCTGAAGTTACGGTTGAGAAAAGATTCTCCACGATTGTGACTTCAGCAGGTGGTTATCCACTGGACAAAACCTATTATCAGACGGTCAAAGGTATGGTTGGCCCGCTTGGCATCCTGGAGCCTGGTGGCACCCTGATCATAGCCAGTGAATGCTCTGAAGGGATGGGGAGCATAGAGTTCGTCGATGCGCAGCGTGAATTCTGTCAAAAGGGAATTGAGCCATACCTGACTACCCTGCTGGGTCGTAACAAGGCACGAATTGACGAATGGCAGACCGAGATGCTGTTAAAACCGCTGAAGAAAGGAAGCGTGGAGTTATTTACCAAACTGTTGTCAGAATCGGATTGCGCACTGACCGGGGTAACCCATGTCAGTAACCTGGAAGAGGCAATTATCAGCAGTGTAAAAAAACATGGCTCCAAGGAGATCGCCTTGATTCCCGAAGGTCCCTATGTAATTCCCCGCTATCCCGGTTAATCGGCAGGAGCGTCAGGTGAGGAAACGGTTTCCAACAAACGTAGAATTTCTGAAACCGCATCAGGTAAGGCGTCCTCAACCCCTTTAGTCAGCGGGGCACCTACCTGGTCGAAACAACTTCCCTCGATCCCAACCAGATAGATATCTTCGGCGGCTCGCTCGGGGTAAAGCCGACGACATACCTGGAGTGCTTCACGAACCCCAATGCCATGTCCACTTACCGGGCGAAGATCATTACCGGGGATCTGCTCCCAATCAAGCACATGAATCGTTCCGGCTGGGCTGCCGAGCTGGACCGCATCAACCACGACCAACAACTGTTCACCCTTTAGCTCCTCAATGAGGGCCATACCGCCAACCCCAAGCAACAAAACACGCACTTCCTCAGGAAGTGCGTGTTTTAAAAGCCGGTTATAAATCTGGTAGCCGACCGCATCATCGGCAACCAGATCGTTACCGATGCAGACGACCAGAGCCTTTGCCATCAGCCCTTTAAACCGGAGAAGGCAAGCTTGAAACTACAGCTTTCTCCGGCGGAAATGGTGGTCGGACGTGCCGGGCTGCCGGTCAGCTCAGCCATGATACCCGCGATGTAGTAATGAAACATCTGGCAGGTCGGACCATCGATCTCAAGATTACGTTCCTGGCAGACCGAGTTGATCGGACACTGGTTAATATTGATGGTGGCTTCCTTACCCTCAAACGCACCATTGATATCGAATCCTTCGGAGAAGACGCGTATCATTTCACTCAAAGCCAGCGAGGCGTTGGGTTCTTCGAGATATATCGGCATGTTTTTCGCCATTTTCCGGCCCGAAGCAACGGCCAGCGACGGCGTCGATTTGCCGACAAAAGTCTCAATGGTATCGACAAACATATCGAGCAGAAATGACACCTCGATAAAGGCTTTATCATGGTCTTCCATGGTTTGGGTCAGTTCAATGCAGTCAATCATAGGAATTTCTCCATACGGCGGCTGAAATAGAGGTTACGGTAAAAATTCTTCACGACATGATGGTTTTTATGCGCGATTGCACCAGATGGACAAATGAATCCACAGCTCAGACATTCGATACAATCCTCCACCTCTTTGATCACTGCTTTTTGAGTTTCGTCATCAAACGCAAGGGCGTCGGTGGGGCAGATATCAACACAGAACCTGCAGCCACGACAGGCCTTATCCCTGATTTCCATTTCAAGCATTATCGATCCCTCCTGATTCTGCGAACGGTTTCACCACCACGTGTTATTTCCACATCAAGCTCCATTCTGCCAACTGCATGGGTGGAGCACGCAAGGCAGGGATCATAGCATCGTACGACAAACTCGAGACCGTTAAGCATTTTCTCATCATCGTTGCCGTCCAGCATATTGACCGCACCCTCTTTCAAGGATTTGTTGATCGCAGCCGTATTCTGCTGGGTGGCAATAATCATGTTGGCCCCGCGGACAATACCGGCGTCATCAATGTCATAATCGTGAATCAGCACACCACGCGGGGCTTCAACGTGACCGATTCCTTTCCCGCCATTGAATTGAGCCGCCACTCGAGACTCTCCCCTGAGCTCGGGATTTAACATGATCTCACTGGCTTTTTCACAAGAGTAGACCAGCTCGACCAGTTTGCAGTACATCTGCAAAATCGCATTGTGGCACGGACGGCCGAAACGACTTCTGAATTCCTCAAACTCTTTCTGGGCCAGCGGTGTTTCCATGCCATCAACGACATTCATCCGGGCCAGGGTGGAGACGCGATACATATGCTCGCCGCCGTCAACATTGAGGTACACTTCCTTCGCATAGGACCGTGAAACTGCTTTTTCGCTCAGGAATTTCGCGTAATCTGCAGTGGGAAATTCTGCACGAATCTCGCCGTTTTCATCCATCGCCCTGAGATCACCGTCATAGACGTTGAGTTTTCCGCCTTTTACGGTTCCCAGGTACCAACTCGGAACATTAAGCTTGTCGAGCAGCACCGGATTATCATCGAGCAGCTTCAGCAGCAGCTCTTTGGTAACAGGTGCCAGTTCATTAACCAGGGTAACTGCCTCGGTGGTGAGTTCCTGCAACTTGCCAAACTGTGAATCGCTGAGCTTGGCCGAAATACCTCCGGCAATTGCTGTGACTGGATGAATTCCTCGACCACCGATCACCTCGTTGATCTTCTGCCCCAGAGAACGCATGCGCAGGGCCTTTTTGGTCAGTTCAGGATCTTTTTCAACCATCCCCACAATATTCTGAGTTCCGGCGGCACCCTCCAGTCCAAAGACCAGGTCTGGGCCTGCCAGAACATAAAGGGACAGGGCATGGGAATGGATCATATGCCCCATATACATCAGCTCCCGCATCAGTTTACCAGCAGGAGGCGGTTCGACGCCGGCGGCATTGTCGAGCGCTTTGGCTGAAGCCAGGTGATGGGCTGTCGGACAAACACCACAGATCCTGGCGGTAATCTGGGGAAGAGTATGGGCTTCCATACCCACAAGAATTCGTTCAAAACCTCTAAGTTCATTGACGATAAAAAATGCTTCTTCCACGCTACCGGCATCGTTGCACTCAAGCAGGATACGGGCATGCCCTTCTATTCTGGTTACCGGGTCGATATTAATTGTCTTAGCCATGGTTACCCTGCCTCCACATCAGCAATCCATTTCTTAATCAGAAATGTCGGTTTGTTCCCAATCATCTTTGTTGCCATCGCGTATGCATATTGCGTTTTGGCGGTTTTCTCCATATATGTCTTAATGGTATCGGCATCAATCGCCGTCAAACGGGCCATCCGGTCACTAACCTCGGTCCGGATATCACGATACGGTTCAGTCAATATCTGCATGGTTGGTCCGGCACATCCCGTACAGGCGACACCATGATTGGGACACGGTGCAAGACAGCGGTCCAAAGTTGCAGAACCGAGACACATATAGCCTTGGCTGAGAAAGCAGAATTTCTCATCAGGTACCCCGTCCAGACTGTTTTTCAACTCTTTGGCATCACCCTTTATCATCTGCCGGTTACAGCGGGCGCAGACTGAATCTTGAGTTACCCGCGGCTCACGATTTTCAATCAAAGTCTTCAGGCTCTCAAAAATAAAATGCGCGTGAGGTGGACATCCCGGCAGATAGAGATCAACATCGATCACTTCGTCAATCGGGGTAACAGTCTTTGCCAGCTCAGTCACCTCGACCGTCGGAATGGTGTCGGTCGTCGTAGTCGGGCTCTTCTTGAATACATGATCCATGATTTCTTCGCGTGAATGAGCCAGACCTGCACCATGCAGACCACCATATACCGCACAGGTACCAAAGGCGATGATCGTCTTACATTTCTTTCTCATCTCCTCAGCCGCATGTTTATCATGTTCAGTTCTGATTGATCCGGTAAGGATACCGATCTCAGCTTCAGGATAATCTTTTACATCAGTCATAACTGGACAATGAAGAATCTCAATGGATTCAAGAACGTTGAGGATTTTTTCATGCAGATCCACAATTGCCACATGACAACCGCCGCAATCGCAAAGCCAGTCAGTGTTCAACCGTATTTTTCCACTCATAATCTTTGTTCCTCTCGATTAATATTATTACGATGCGACGGTTAGAACCTTAAGGCATGCGTTCTCGCCTGCATGCTTAATATCCAGTTTCGCTTTTTTACCCATAATGTTTTCGAGCGCACCGGCAAAAAAACCATACATCATATTGCACAATGAACCTTGTTGGGGATGACCAAACCTGAAGAGCGACTGACGAATCATGCAGTCTTTGAAAACAATCTGCATTTCCCGCTCACCCTTGTCATTAACCATAATCATTTCAGGCTGATTCTTTGGCTTGAAAGGCTCGAAAAACCAGAGGCAATGGTTCTCTTCAAGTACCCGGCGAACCTCGTCAACTGCTGCCAGCAAATCATCTGTTTTGGTGGCATTTTCAGAAAATTTCCGGCCAAGATTCCGGCCTGCGGACATGGTCATGCTGTTTGCCCCTCTGCCAAGAATTGGCTCAATTCCAGCCGACAGAGCCGCCATGAAGTTCATGGTCTCCTGAAGTGTCCGTCTCCTTTTACGAATTTCATGAATGTCTTCCACCTAGTCATCCTCCACAATCGTTTTGCCTGAATTTGACCCTTTGTTAGTCAGGCCTGTTATATTATAGTTACCCAATAATACACACATAAATACAATTAATAAGTCTACTGGTCTTATGGACCAAACACAAGTAAATTTATTTGAGAAAGATTCTCAATTAATCAATACTACCACAATTTGCCCAATTTCAAAAGTGTAACTTGCACCTTGTGGTACAAGAAAATCAGCGATCAAAAAAATCTTCAAACTCATTTTTGACCTCTATTATGCTGATCGCAAAACCCAGCCCTTCAAATTTCTCGGTAATAAGCTTCATCGTATTCACCCCGAGAACTTCTCCCGTTTCGGTAATCAACGGCCCTCCTGAGTTGCCGGGATAAATTTCAGCGTTGGTCTGGATGAATTCATCTCTGAAGTTGGAGATAACTCCCGAAGTCACGCTATTGTTCAGAGACAGTGGTGCCCCGATTGCATAAACCGGTTGTCCCAGTGTAACGTTGGATAAATCCGCCGGTTTCAAGTACGGGGTGTGGTGACCGTTCAACTTCAGCAGGGCCAGATCAAACCGATCACTGATTCGATAGAGAATCACCGACTTCTCAGTACCGTCAGCCAACTTAATGGTATAACGTGACTGGCGCCGCATCTCCCTGTTCTGCTCCCGGAAAGAATCCGCACCCTTGTTCAGTTCATTTTGCTTTTTCTTAAAGAGCCGGTATCGTTTCTGGTAATCAGCGCGCCATGCCTCAAGGTAGCGTTCTTTTGCCTGCAGTGAACGCTTTGCTGCGTCCCGTTGGGAGGTATCGATGGATGATCCGTTTTTCCGATATTTTGCCTTGATCGAAGCACGATAAGCTTTGAGATTGTCAGCATAATCATCTAGATTTTCCTTTTCGATCTTCAGAGCCCGTCTCGCCTCTTCTATTTTTTTCTCAGCCTGCCTGATCGATGCTTCAACCGATTCCTTGGTCTTTTTACTTCCCCTGATCACATGTTTATTGGTCACAATCAGACCATCGCTACTGATGAAAAAACCTGACCCCTGACCGGCTTTGGTGTAAATCGATACCACGGCAAGATTTGCTTTTTCAATCAGAGAAGCTGGCTGAAGTTTCTGCTCAAACTGGGCCACCAGATCATGACCCTCATCGACCACAATTTCTCGTTTTGCCCCCGCCTGAACCTGGCTTCTCAAAGCAGATCTGCTGGTATACACTACCTTTTCAACCCGGCTTAGGGGAACGGTGATAAGACCACCAAACTGTTCATAGGTGACATGGGTATCGCTTTTTTGCACCTGATCAGAAACAATAATTTTCCCGTTGGTAAGATGGATCTCGTGTCCATAGCCATAGCCAGTTAACCCAAAAAGCAACAACAGTGATAAGAGTCGAATTTTTAAAGCCATACCAATACCAGCACCAGAGTTATGGGATGTAAAGCAGTAACACCGCTCCTCCTCAGCACAGGGCATTCCACTAGAAAAAATTGTCTGCCTCTTTAGCTTAGCGCAAACAGAAAGAAGCTACAAGATCCCCATCTGCGAGATAAACAGTGTTGCGCATCGCCCTGTTACATCAATGTCGGTTGGAAAAGAACAGAAAAATCAGGAATAAAACAAACAAGAAGAACACCAGGGTGACCAGTCGTGGAGTTCGTTCATCTGCATGAAGCCCGGTATGAACTACCAGCCGTATTCACCAACCAGGTTAACAAAGCGAACTTTTTCAAGGGAAACACTCTCTAGCACGCCCTCGTTCTTAATGACCATCTGAAGTTCCTGCAGGTGCTGGTCACCAACGGGAATTATCAGTCTACCGGGGTCTGCAAGCTGCTCAATCAATGGCTCCGGGACCCGGGGGCCTCCCGCCGTCACCATGATCGCATCATAAGGACCATGTTCCTGCCAGCCCAGTGTTCCATCATCAAGCTTGGTTGAGATATTGTAGTATTTCAGTTTGTCAAACACTCTGCGGGCCCCTGCCAGCAGCACATTGATGCGTTCGACGGTAAACACCTGTTCACATATTCGAGACAGAATTGCCGCCTGATAGCCGGAACCGGTACCGATCTCAAGAACCTTTTCATGTCCTTGAAGCTGGAGTGCCTCCGTCATGCAGGCAACGATATATGGTTGGGAAATGGTTTGACCCGAGGCGATTGGTAAGGGAAAATCGCCATATGCACGGCTACAGAGGGCATCATCGACAAACTCGTGCCGCGGCACCCCACACATGGCCTGAAGAACTTTCTCATCCGTAATTCCGCGAGGTTTAAGTTGCTCATCAACCATCCGCTCACGGATCTTCAGGTATTTATCACTCACAATGTATTCTCTTGCCAGTCGTGATCGTCCGCCCAGTCATACTCATCCGAATCAAAGGAGCTGTACTTACAGGAAATAACGAGATCGCCCTCGAAGGTGACCAGGATGCGGTTATACCCACCATCCCCGAAGAGCCCACCAACATATGGGGTCTTCTGCATCGTCGTTTTCTTTTCCTCGTAGTAAACCCATCGCTCAGCGGTATCTGACACCATCTGCTGGGCATCAGGATCCCCCAGGAAGGTCAACACATCTGCTTTTGTCGACGAACCAGGTTTAATCAAACTGGCATCAGAGGCAAGGTGCCTCACCGGCTTATCAGCACATGATGCCAGTAATAAGACGATCAATATCAAACTGCAAATTCTTATCACACCATTCATCTCACTCTCCAGATCTACACGGTTCAACCCACCCCACTCGCAGGTGGACGCCCCATTTGCACAGTTTTGGGGCAGCCGGGTTGGTTGAAAACTATCTCGCTCTATATCCTGTAGGGCTGGTTTTTTCAACTCCTATTGTCAAATGGTGCCCCATCACCATCCAATGTGGCACCATTATATTTCAGCACAACCGCCCCCTTTTAGGAAACCGCTTTATCAAGAATCCGATAGTTTCGTTTAACCATTTCCAATGGGTCAACATTGAGCCCTGCCTGCAGCATCGCATTGTCGTAAATCTGGAATGCGACCTCGACCGCAAACGATTCATCATCGCTCACCAGTGTTGAGAGTTTCTGGATCAGTTCACTGGCTGCATTGATTTCCAGGTTTTTCTTGCTGATTTCCGGGACCATCCCTTTCTCAAAACGACTTGCCGCCATGACCCGTTCCATTGAGGAGGTCATGTAACCATCCGGATTGACGATCATCGCCGGCAGGTCAACCAACCGATTTGACGGGGTGACCTCTGCCACCTTATCACCAAGGGTTTCCTTGAGCCATTCGGTCAGTTTTTTTATTTCTTCATCAGCCAGCCTGTCTGTCTTGGTCTCATCACCGGTATCATCTTCAGTTTCGGAGCCGAGGGAAAGATCGGCACGATCCGCTGAAACCAGTTTCTTGCCATCAAACTCATTGAGATGGCTCATGACAAAATCATCGATCGGCTCCATGGTGTAAATAATTTCGATGTCCTTCTTCTTGAACATTTCAACATAGGGTCCAGCCTCAATCGCAGCCCGGCTGGGGCCATTAATATAATAAACTTCTTCCTGGTCAGGGTTCATCCGCAGCAGGTAATCTGCCAGCCCAATCGATTTACCCGGCTCAGACTTGGAAGACTCGAATCTCATTAATTTGCCAAGCTCTTTCTGGAATTCATAATCGCTTGTTGCTCCTTCTTTGAGATAAATCCCAAAGGTTTTCCAGAATTTGAGATACTGTTCTTCATCTTTTTTGGCTTCCTCGTCGAGATGTTTGAGGAATCGTTTGGTGATCACTTTTTTAATCTTTGCCACCAGTGCGTTGTCCTGAAGCGCCTGACGGGAGATATTAAGCGGCAGGTCTTCACTGTCCACCACACCTTTGAGAAAACGTAACCACTCAGGCAAAATATTCTCCGAGTGCTGATCAATCAGGATCTTCTGACAATACAGATTAACACCCGGACTCACCCGGCCAAAGCCCATGACCTCAAAATTTTCCTGCGGCACAAAAAGCAGCGAATTAATAGCCAGTGGTGCATCTGCTGAAAAATGCAAGCGGTACATCGGCTCATCTGATGCATTACCGATAAACTTATAAAAATCGGTATACTCTTCATCTTCAATTTCTGACCGGTTTCGCGCCCATAATGCCTGTACCGTGTTGACGGTTTCTCCGTCCAGTTTGATCGGGAAACCAACAAAAGCCGAATATTGTTTGATAATTGATTCAACCTTGAATTTCTGGGCGTACTGGTGACAATCTTCTTTGAGCTCGATGATAATCTTGGTACCCCGATGCAGACCGGCACTTTCGCTGATGGTAAATGAGCCGGTTCCGTCAGACACCCATTCGTTTCCTTCCGAACCATCCCATGAGCGACTTTGTACCCGAACCTTGGAAGCAGCCATGAACGCTGAATAAAAGCCCACACCAAATTGACCGATCAGACTGACATCCTTTTTAGCCGCCTCAGCCAGTTCCGAGAGAAAAGTGTTGGAGCCAGAATGGGCAATGGTACCCAGGTTGTTTTCCAGCTCATCACGCGTCATGCCAATGCCGGTATCCGCAATAACCAACTGTTTTTTATCTTCATCCACATCGATCGTAATCTCCAGTGGAACATGTTCGTCGAATACATTCTCGGCAGTGAGACTTTCGTGTCTGAATTTCTCAAGTGCGTCTGCACTATTTGAAATCAATTCACGAATAAAAACGTCCCGCTCGGTATATAGAGAATTGATAACAATATCGAGCAACTTTTTAGTCTCAGCCTTAAACTCGTAAGTATTTGTCTTATCAGCCATAATTAACTCCTTACCTGGGCATTACCTGAATGGGGGACAGCCGCCCGAAACCGCGCGGCTTCCTTGCTTTTTTCGCTAAAGTCGGCGAAAATGTTAAACATAGAAGCCCCCATGTCAAGACAGATAACTCGGAGAGTCGCCATGATCGTATTCATTATTGGTGACATTCATATGTCACCGGAAAAAATCGCCCGGATTCCAGAAATAGAGAATGCCGATCTGATCGTGATTAACGGAGATCTGACCAATTACGGTTCAAAGGAGGATTGTAAAACGGTATTGAACCACATCATGTCCATCAATCCGCAGGTGTTGGCCCAATTCGGGAATCTGGATAAGCCCGAAATCAACAACTATCTCCAGGATCTGGATATCAATCTTCACGGACAGGCGCGTATGTTCCACAACCGGGTTTGTTTTATGGGAGTGGGTGGTTCAAATCTCACCCCGTTTGCAACTCCATCGGAATTCACCGAGCAGGAACTGGAATCACTGCTCACCGCTGGTTATGACCAGGCGCAAACATTTATAAAACTCGCTGAACCCATTGAAAAAATAAAAATACCCCTTATTTTGATCAGTCATGCACCGCCCCTTAACACACGCGTGGACAAACTGGCCAATGGCTCCCATGCCGGTTCGAGTGCGGTACGGAACTTTATTGAAAAATATCAGCCTGACCTTTGCGTCTGCGGCCATATCCATGAAGCAGCCGGTAGTGATCATATCGGTGAGACTCCGATATTTAACCCCGGTATGCTCAGCAAAGGAGGCTGGATAAAAACAGTGATTGACAAATCAACGGTATCAGCACAATTACATGACTGAGAACATCAAGACAATAATTGTTGGCGCAGGCCTCTCAGGCCTGGTGGTCGCTCAAAAACTTAAACAATTTGCTCCTTCACATCAATTCCGGGTTTTAGACCAGGCATCCCACTGCGGTGGAGCGATCCGTTCGATTTCAGAGCATGGCTTCAAGGCAGAAATTGGCCCTCATGGTTTCTTGGATAATTGTCTGGAATCCAGGCAACTGCTCGAACAAACCGGTCTTGACAAAGAAATTGTTAAAGCATCGCTCTCAACCTTTGTGCGGTATGTTTGCATCAACGGCTCTCTGATGATGATCCCGCAAAGCCCACTGAAAATAATCAAGGCGCCCCTGATTCCCTGGAAGGATAAATTCAGGGTTTTGGGTGAGCTTTTCAAACAACCACTCGAAGGAGAACCAACCGTTGCGAAATGGGCGAATTATCGGTTCGGCAAAGCGCTCCTTCCTTATGTTGATGCCGTCTTCACGGGCACCTACGCTGGTGATTTCAATGAATTAAAAATAGACGCAGTGATGCCCGGTGTTAGAGAACTCGAAAAAACGCATGGATCGATTATCAAAGGCGTTTTGAGCAAAGCCCTCAAAGCCAGAAAAGCAAAACCGAAGGGCAAAAAGCTCGAAATGCCTGCCATGACCTCCTTTCCAGAAGGTATGCAAAGACTGCCTGAACGACTGGCGGAGCTGCTCGAACCTGGCCAGGAACTATTGCTTAATTGCCAGGTCAACTCAGTACATCAGGCTACCCACGGCTGGGCGGTTGAGACGGATCAGGGAACCATGAGTGCAGAAAATCTCGTAATCGCTCTGCCCGTCAACGAAAGTCTCAAATTGATAGGATCCACACTACCTGAAGCACCCGTCAACCAGATTCCAGAAGCCTGGATCGCAACAGTTGTCTTCGGTTTTGAGCGGGCACAATTACCTCCCGGGTTTGGCTTTCTGATCCCCGAATCAGAAAAACGATTCACCCTCGGCACACTGTTTTCTTCAAATATGTTCCCGGGGAGAGCACCCAATGACCACATCGTTTTTGAAACACTGGTCGGTGGTCGGCGCCACCCCGAACGGTTAGAAATCGAAGACAAAGAACTTATCGCGCGGAGTTTAGCAGATATTCGCGGTTTGCTGAACCTACCGGCAGAACCGAAATACACCAAAGTACTTAGACCCTCGAGCGGGATTCCTCAACTCGAGAAAGGCTACACCTCATTGTTAAACTGGAGGAATCAGTTGATGGTAGACATCCCGTCGCTTTTCATCTGTGGTTTTGGCTGGGACGGGATCGGTATCAACGACATGATCAAGAAAGCAACACGTATAGGTGAACAGCTGGTGAGCGGAGAAGCGCACCAAATAGAAGCGAACGAAGTCAAAAAGGTATATTTCTAGCCGTCCCAAATAACCAGCCCCTGATCCATCAGGCTATTACAGCGATTTTACCTTCTCGCTGAGCAGCTCAAGTTGAGCAGAGATAGAACTGTCTCGACGGGTAAGCCCGGACACCACTTTGATTGAGTGCATCACGGTTGAGTGATCACGGTTAAAAACCTTGCCGATATCTGCAAGGGTTTCTTCGGTATGTTTTCTACTTAAAAACATGGCAACCTGTCGGGGAAAGGTAATCGACTTTTTTCGTGAGCGGGACTGCATATCCTCGATCGACACCTGGAACTGCATACCAACCATCTCAGATATTGCCTGGGCGCTGACTGCCTGGGCCAACTGGCCGACAATCGAATTAACCACTTCCTCTACGATTTCACTGCTTACCTTGCCGTTTTGCAGGGCTGCCCGGGCTTTGATTGCCACAATCGCCGATTCCACCCGTCTGACATCGCCCGTTATATGGTGGGCGAGGTAGTCGACAAACTCGTCGGCAAGAGCCAGACTCTGCAGGGTGGCCTTCCTTCTAATGATTCGCACTCGAGTCGCAAGATCGGGCTCTTTAATAGAGGTGACGAGTCCTGCTGTCATCCGGGACCTGAAATCATCATCAATCCCCTCGAGCTCTCTTGGCGAACTGTTGGCAGTCATTACTACCCGCTTGCCGAGTTTAATCAGGGTATCAAGCACCTCGTTTAATTCCTGCTGGGTTTTCTTTTTCCCGGTAAGGCTCTGCATATCTTCGACCAGCAGGATATCACAATGCTCATGGTATTTGCGCTTGAAGTTCTCCATTTCATTATTCCTGATGTCTCGAACCATTTCAGACGCAAATTGTTGGGCGGTCAGATAGTGCAGCCTGGTCATCGGTGAATTATCCAGTATCTGATGGGCAATCGCATGGGTCAGGTGGCTTTTGCCCAAACCGGTCGAACTATTGATATAGAGGCAGGGGCCAACCGAATCATCAAAACTGGACATAGAGCGACAGGCTGACTGAGCAAGAATGTTACTCTCTCCAACCATAAAATCATCAAAGGTGTATCGGGGATGCAGGGCGCGATAATGCGATCCTTCCTCGGGCATTGTCGGCAGGCGAAGCTGCTTCGGCTCCTCCGTTTTTTCGATCTCACCCACTGACGGTTCGGCCAGCAAAATTTCATCGATACTGACCTGTTGGATCTGTTGATCTATTTCCTGTACAGAGACGATGATTTTCTCTAAGAAATTCTGCGAGACATACGCGCCGAAGTATTTATCAGGGCAGGAAAGATACAGACAGTCGTCTTTGAGGTTAATCGCGTCAAGTGGCTCTATCCAGAGATCATATATACTTTGAGTGAATACATCCTGTAATTTTTCTTTCGCTTTTTTCCAAACAATCATCATCCACACACTCAGAATTTAACGATTACGGACCATATCACACAATCTATGAACTGCTCTTAAGGCACAAAAACAGCCATAGACCCGTTGATAATTCAACAGTCTTTTTTTACATCACAGGAACGACCAACAGACTCTCTTCTCTCCAGAAAGAAAATCAAAGGACACAATGTATGAGGGGAGATAAACATGATTCCCGCCAAGAGGTCAAAGACGATTATCAGAGATTTTTGTATCAGCCCCGATGGTTATGGGTAGCGCTCGGCAAAACCCGTAGTTAGTGGGATTGCACTGGACGCTTTCAAAAAGTCCTTGCATGGTGGGGTTTTCAGCCATGGTATATTTTTTAACGTTATCCTGATGTTTTAGTAATAAATGGATTCTTCTTTCAACAATGTAACGATTACCTTTAACTCTATTTTTCTCTTATTTTCTATATTTTTGTAAATTTTTCTCAAATTAACGCTAACAGAAACACGTGAATATTGATAAATCAAGCGCTTCATCGTTTTTTTAGCATAATATTTTTATAAAAAAAAATTAACATAAGGAACAATCCACTTCTCACACCCGGGCAAGCGTCAGAACATGCACCTGCTGAACGCCTGATTTCACAAGAGTTTCAGCACAGGCAGAAACGGTTGTACCGGTCGTAAACACATCATCAACAAGGCAAATTCGAACACCTTCTAAACAATATTTTGAATTAACCGCAAACGCATCTTTCAGGTTTCTTCTCCGCTCAACTCCATTTAAGCCGGTTTGAGACCTTGTGTTTTGAACTCTGAACAAAAGATCGTGAGTAATTTCTTCTGGTTCACCCCTGAATAACAGACTGGCAAGTAAGGCAGCCTGGTTTAATCCGCGCTTTTTCAGCTTTTGCGTATAAAGCGGCACCGGAATGATATAGTCGTAGGTTTGGGGAGTTTGTAAGCGGTGCCCTTTGGCTAGGATTTCACCAATCGGCCGCAGTACCCGTCTGTCCCCCTGGTATTTCAAACGGTGCAACAGATCCGTCACCGGATACTGGTATCTGACCACCGAGCGGGCAGTTTCAAACGGCCAGTCTCTCGTTAAACAATCGGCACAATAATTACCAATTTTACCACCCTCAGCTGCCCGCCAGGTGCCACACTTTATGCAAATCTGCTGATTGAGAAAGACAACCCCACCCCAGCACTCATTACACAGAGTGGACGCTGGTGATGGCAGGTCGACTGAACCGCACACATAGCAGCAGGGGGGAAAAATTATATTGAGTAACTCGGTTATAATTGAAATAAGCTCACCACCTCCTTCAACCGGTCAGGGAATTCATAAAAACATCGCCGAGACAATCCCAATTTACCAGCCAAGCCTTAACCTTTCCAAACTAATCACGTGTTACCTTTTCGTTCGACTACCTGATTATTTGCCAGCTTCGGGATTAAAACAACTCCAGACATCGCTTTTCGGATGTTTGCATTTTTCAATAAACATGGCATAATGCACCAGATTTTCCTACCAGGTAATTCATATTAACTGACAACTACCAGCGTTGCATAAAAGAGGAAATTTTTGCATGACTCACAACGACACGCAAAATAACCGGGCGGCGAGCCGTAATCGTGTGCACCAGATGTTTCACCTGTCTGTGCTTTTTTTATCCATCCTGTCTCTGCTTTTCCTGTCAGATAACCGACCTGCAGCTGCAGATGATCAGACCGCAACGTATCTGCCCATCCAGATAATTGCACCGGATGGGTTAGCAGAGCTTCAAGGACGAATCGACAATGCGATGCGATTGGAGCTCGGTAAACTCGGCCGTTCTATGATTGAGCGAGGTGAGGCGCTAGAAACCCTTTCTTCCACCTGGCCGCCAACGACTGAAGAACTCAGCCAAATCGCAGCTCAGACCGGTGCTGATCATGTTGCCGTCGGAACCCTTACCGTTATTGGCACCCAGCTGAGTCTTGACTTTAAGGTGTTCGATTCCCTGAACCCATCTCAACCGGGCTATTTCTTCCAGGAGGCGGACACCTCTGCTTCCCTGGAAACAATGGTTGCAGAATTGATGGCCAAAGTTCATGCCTATGTCCAACGCGACCAATACATCGTAAGTATAGCACCGGAAGGGAACCAAAGAATCGATTCAGGTGCGATCCTGCGAAAGATCAAAACCAAAACCGGTGATCTTTATGATCCTTCCGCCCTTCGAGAAGATCTTAAAGCAATATATAAAATGGGCTATTTTAATGATGTCCAGATTGATGTTTCCGAGAGCAGTGAGGGCAAAAAAGTCACCTTCAGAATCATCGAAAAACCGACCATTAGTTCCATTACCTACGGTGGTATTGATGAGTTAAAGAAAAGCGATGTGACCGGTGTGGTGACCTTGAAAGAGAATGTTATCCTTAACCCCTCACAGGTAAACAGCACCGCTGAAACGATTAAGGCACTCTATAAATCAAAAGGCTATTATAATACCCAGGTGACCCCGCAAATCAGCTACCCGACACCTGACACTGCCGCCGTTAAATTTGCCATTGATGAAGGCAAAAAAATATACGTGAAGGAAATCACCTTTGAAGGCAATAACAATGTTTCTTCCGGCGATCTTGAAGATGTTATCAAGACTAATGAGTGGTGGTTGTTTTCCTGGTTGACCAGTGCTGGCTTGCTCGATAAAACTGAGCTCACCCAGGATGTTGCCCTCATTCGCTCCTATTATAATAGCTATGGTTATCTTGACGCCCGGGTAGCCGAGCCGGTCATCACCCAGGATAAGGAATGGCTCTACATCAAGTTTATCATTGACGAAGGGAAGCGCTACAAGATGGGTACCCTGGATATTGAAGGTGATCTAATTACCGACAAGCAGGTATTGCTTGATATGTTGTCTGAGGTGAGAGACGAGGAATATCTCAACCAGACCGCGCTCCGCTCCGGGATTCTGAAAATAAACGATTACTATGCAGAGCAAGGCTACGCCTTTGCAGATATCCGCTCCCAGAGGCAAACCTCTGAATCGGGCAACCGGGCTGACGTGAGAATCAACATCAACAAGGGTGAGCTGGTTTATATCAATCGGATCTCGATTAAAGGGAATACGAGAACACGAGACAATGTCATCAGGCGGGATCTGCAGGTGGCTGAAGGTGGCGTTTTCGATTCAAAGGGGGTTCGAACCAGTATCCAGAAACTCCAGCGACTGGATTATTTCGAAGAAGTCAATGTGACCCCGGAACCGGCCCTGGATCCCTCAAAGATGAACATTCTCGTTGATGTCAAAGAGAAATCCACCGGCCAATTCAGTATTGGTGCCGGTTATTCATCAGTAGACAAACTGGTCTTCATGGGAGAGGTCTCTGAGAATAACTTCCTCGGTTTGGGCCATCGGCTTTCATTCAAAGCGAGCCTCGGGGGTAAAAGTAACCGCTACAACCTCTCATGGACCAATCCACGGGTTTTTGATTCTCAGGTATCATCAGGCGTAGACCTTTTCAGCCAGGAACGCGAATACGATGATTACACGAAAGATCAGAAAGGAGGGGCACTACGGTTTGGCCATCCGTTGTATGAGAAGTGGCGCATGTATGAGAAATACAGCTATACCGACACCGAACTCTCCGATGTGTCTGAAGATGCATCATTTATCATCAGGGAATCACAAAATATTCCCATTACCAGTGCCCTCACCGCAACCTTCGTCAGAGACACGAGAGATCGACTCTATGGCGCAACCAAAGGTTCGAGAAATTCCATCTCCATTAAATATGCCGGTGGTTTTCTCGGAGGCGACTCAGAATTCACCAAAGCTGAATTATCTTCAGGATGGTACTTCCCGCTGCCCGCAGGCCTGGTTTTCTATTTCCACGGGGCAATTGGCCAGGCATGGGAGAATGTGGATGACAAGCTACCCGTATATGAACGTTTCTACCTCGGTGGAATCAGCAGCATTCGAGGCTTTGAGTACGGTAAGGTAAGTCCCATCGATGCCGAATCAGGTGAACGTGTTGGTGGTGATCGTATGTGGTATACCAATACCGAGATCGTCTTCCCTCTGGTCAGGGACCAGGGACTGTTTGGCGCAGCCTTCTTTGACGCAGGAGATTCTCTTGATGAAGAGAAAGGCTGGGAGTTTGACGACGTCTCACAATCGATCGGGTTGGAAATTCGCTGGTTGTCAGCACTTGGTCCGCTTCGCCTCGTCTATGGTTACAACCTGGATCCGGATGATGACGAACCTCAATCTGTTTGGGATTTTACTATTGGTGGCCGTTTTTAATAAAGGACACGTGATGTTTTGAACTGAAGCCGGTTGCATCGGGATGCAACCGGCTTCTTTTTTTACTATTTGATCACACTATGGAATCTGCCGAACTTATATCGGTATCAGGATTACGGGGGGGCAGTAATGGTTGGTATGCTGCAGCCTCCGCCAAAGCGGGCCCCGTTTGCTGCATCGTCGCCCAGGAACAGATGGTGCAGGAGTTCGAGCAGGATCTGCAACTGTTCACCAACCTCCCGGTACTGGTATACCCAGGGTATGAGATCCCGCCTTACACACCACTGAGCCCAGACCAACGAACCACCGCGGCACGTCTATCTGCCCTCTATCGCCTGACAGAATCAGATCGTCCATTTATTATGGTAATCTCGGTGGAGGCACTACTCAGACGTGTTCTTCCGAAAAAGGAGCTGCTGAACCAGGCTGAGTACCTCGTTGCCGGTTCGACCTTTGATCTGGATGAGTTAAAGACTTCTCTGGTTAATCTCGGTTATGAGCATACCGCTCTGGTTCGAAATATCGGTGATTTTTCGGTTCGGGGTGGTATCGTTGACATATTTCCTCCCCCATTCTTAGTCGACAATGACGCTCTGCACGAAGGGCCGCTCAGACTCGATTCTTTTGGCGATACGATCGAAACCATCAGGAGTTTCGACCCGCTTTCCCAGCGATCTGGTGAAACGATTGATGAGGCTATTTTGTTGCCGGTCAGTGATATCATTATTCCTTCAGCCCACCCTCAGTTGTTATCACACTTGAAGGCGCGATTTCTGGACGCTGCAGAACATTATGATTGGCTTGCTGAAAAAGCAAAGGAGCTCGCCGAAAGAATATTCCGTGGCCTCAGATTTGCCGGTAATGAGTTTTTTCTGCCGCTTTACAGTAATGATTCCGAATTTCCAACGGCGACGCTCTTTGATTACCTGCCACAAGGGACAAAAATCATCTCCTGCGATCCGCATGGGATCAGCCAACAAGCCGAATTGGTCATCGAAAGAATTGAAGCAAATTTTCAAACGGCCCAACAAGAGCGTCTCCCGGCCCTGCCGCCCTCCCAGCTCTTTCTCTCTGCGGCCGAACTCACAAAGGCAATCCGGCAACAACCTCAGATCCAACTCCTTGATTTCGGTACTGACCAGAAAGAAGCACAGATCATCAATTCCTCAAATCACCAGTTGCTCAAACAGGAAATCAGCCTGAAACGGAAAACAGAAGGTTTACTGGCACCTTTGGTACACCAAATCACCAACTGGTTCGACGATGGTGGTGCTGTGGTTTTGTGTTGCCGCTCTGAACGACGTAAAAAAACCCTGGCAGATTTATTGAAACGATTTCAGCTCCCCATCGAGACAATTAACCCGCCTCTCAACGCAGAAGCCATTGATCGCACATTGCAGCCAGACACCCTGTATCTTTGTCCTGCTCCTCTGAGCAAAGGTTTCACCCTCTCTGATCGCAGAATACATCTACTCTCCGAGCACGAACTGTTTGCCGACATGCGGATTGGTACCCGCAAAAAATCAAAGAAACCTGCAGCCCCCACGGTTAATATTGCTGAAATCTCAGAGGGAGATGTGGTCGTTCATCGGGAACACGGACTGGCCTACTATCGCGGCCTGGTAACAATGGAACTGCAGGGTGTACGAAATGATTTCCTGCAGCTCGAGTATAAAGATAAAGACTTACTCTACCTGCCGGTAGACCGATTGAACCTGGTGGGGAAATACGAAGGGCTCTCCGACCGGGCGCCGAAAATTGACAAGCTCGGTACCCAGAGTTGGCAAGCAACAAAAAAGAAGGTGTCAGAGGAAGTCTGGAAGGTTGCCCAGCAGCTGCTTGATGTATACGCCCAGCGAGCAGTACGAAAAGGACGTGCCTTTTCAGCCCCCTCCGAACTCTACCACGACCTGGAAGAGTCATTTCCGTTTGATGAAACACCCGGCCAATATGCGGCAATCAATGACACCATTGATGATCTGATCTCCGATTCACCCATGGATCGGCTCATTTGCGGAGACGTTGGTTATGGCAAAACGGAGGTTGCGATCAGGGCCGCTTTTAAGGTCATAGAAGACGGTGGCCAGGTTGCCATGCTCGTTCCGACAACGGTTCTGGCCGAACAACATGCCAAAACATTCTACGATCGTTTACAGGGCTTTCCGGTAAAAATCGATTGCCTTAACCGGTTCAGAACACGTGCTGAGCAAAAACGCATGATTACTGATCTTGCCGAGGGAACTACCGATATATTGATCGGGACCCATCGACTTCTCTCAAAAGATGTTGTTTTTAAGGACCTGGGATTACTCATTGTTGATGAAGAGCATCGTTTTGGTGTTGCCCACAAGGAAAAAATTAAACAGCTCAAAGCAGAAGTGGACATCTTGACCTTGACGGCTACCCCCATTCCCCGAACACTCCAGATGTCGCTTTTGGGAATCCGCGATCTTTCTGTGATCTCAAGCCCTCCGGAGCATCGGCGAGCAGTCAAAACTTTCGTGGCGAGATACGACAACCTGGTAATCAAAGAAGCCGTTAGTCGAGAGCTGTTACGCAAAGGCCAGGTCTTTGTAGTCCACAACCGGGTCAAATCGATTCATCGAATGGCTCGCACGATTCAGGATCTGGTACCCGATGCCAGAATCGCAGTAGCCCATGGACAAATGGATGGCAAGCAGTTGGAAGAAATTATGGTCAAGTTTGTAAACCATGAAGTGGATGTGCTTGTTTCGACCACCATTATTGAATCCGGCCTCGATATCCCCTCGGCAAACACTATTATCATCGATCGGGCCGACCGGCTTGGCCTTGCTGAGATTTACCAACTCAGGGGCAGAGTTGGCAGGTCCTCGACTCAGTCCTTTGCCTATCTTCTGGTCCCCTCGCTTGATCACCTCTCCAAAGAATCACGTGATCGACTGCGTGCCCTGATGGAATTCAGTGAGCTCGGTGGTGGTTTTAAACTGGCCATGTCCGATCTGCAGATCAGGGGCGGTGGCAATCTGCTTGGTATCTCCCAGAGTGGCCATATTGCCGCAATTGGTTATGATCTTTATCTGGATCTTTTGCAGAAGACCGTTGCTGAACTCAAAGCCCGCAAGTCAGAGAGCTTTGTTGATCGTCTAGACGATGAACTCGACCCGGAAATAAATCTCGGTATCTCTGCTTATATCCCGCAAGATTACATTGCAGACATCAGCCAGCGCTACCTGATGTACCGTCGTATCGCCTCATTAATTAAAGAGGATGAGCTCGCTTACGAAGATTTAAAGGATGAGCTCGCGGAACGTTTTGGTCCGCTCCCGAAGGAGCTAAACAACCTTTTCGAGATTGTGGCAATCAAGAAACTCCTGATCCCACTCAAGGTCACCAAGCTTGAACATGGTCCCCAGAACCTGGTACTGAATTTTGCCCCGAACACCCCGGTAAATCCCGAGCTACTCGCATCTTTTGTCCAGGCCCACAGTAAAAAATTCCGTCTGACGCCAAATGGCCGATTGATAAATCATTACCAGATTAATCAAACAGGTGAAATAAAGGCTCAAATCAGAAAAATCATCAATCAATTACAAGAGTTCACTGATGAATCATAATAGTTTCGCAATTGAGAATCGGGCACCTGATTGGCAGCAGATCTCGACAATTCTGCTGGATATGGACGGTACCCTGCTCGACAAATACTTTGATGACTACTTCTGGGAAACATATGTACCACTCAAATATTCACAGAAGAACAACCTTGCCCATGACCATGCCCAGGCGATCCTGCTTGAGCAATATAATGGGGTAAAAGGAACCCTGCATTGGTCGGATCTGAATTACTGGTCTGACAAGCTTGAACTGAACATCGCGGAGTTGAAGAAAGAAATTGAACACCTGATCGGGCTCCATCCTTACGTGAAAGAATTTTTGAGCTTTCTGGTTAGAGAAAAAAAACAGGTCTATCTAATTACTGCCGCCCATCCAGAGGCACTCAAACTGAAGATGGAAAAAGTACGACTGGAGGGTTACTTCGAGCAAATAATCTGCCAGGATCAGGTTGGTGCGGCCAAAGAGGAACTGATTTTCTGGCAAAAGCTGGTTCAGATGATTGACTTTAATAAAGAACAGACACTTTTTGCCGATGACACCCTGGCAGTGCTCAAGGCTGCCCGTCAGTTCGGTATCAGATTTCTGATCCATATCGCCAAACCAAACTCGAAACAGTCACCATCCTTTACTGATTTCTGTCTCTCAGTTGAGCACTTTGGACAGCTCAAAACGTTCGGCAGATAACCGCGAACGGGAATGTGCCAGCCTATCGATTGTTCTCACCGCAAAACTACTTAGTTGAGGGGGGGGAGTGAGAATGCATATACCGTCAAGGAGTACCCTGGATGGTATAAACGGAAATTTCTTTGCGAACTGCGGGTTAATACGGTAATACAAGGGGACGGCAGAATCTGACACTATTAATAACCACGCAAACCATTCGTTATGAACCTGATTTCTCGTTTTCACTTCACGATCATCGCTTTGTTTGTAGGTCTCATGCTTGCAAACTGTTCAACCGTTGAAATTCCGGAAAACACGGTCATCAATCCGCAGCAACCAACCGGTGCAGTCGTGTTGACTTTTGATGAGTCCACCGTACCTGACCACTGCAAAGTCTTTTCACATTTAATTTTCACCGTACCCCCGGATCTTTCCAAAAAGGCGGTCCGCACCAAAATCGAAACATTTGCCAAAAGCCATGGTTCGGACTACCTGCTCATCGGCCTCGCGAGGGAGAGTAGTAAATCTACCACTTCAATAATATTCAAGGAGTATGGCCCCAGCAAGCCTTACCTGTTCAGTCGGCAGTGGACCGGTTGGCGATTTGGTTTTAGCGACTGGACTGGTGGTGGTCCCTTAATGGATTACGGCTATAACCACATCCAGGGTGAAGGTGCCGTATTTGACCGACAGGTTGATGTACAGGCAATAATGCTGAGCTGTCAAATCGGCCCGGCAATGCAATAACAGAACTTCTTTACCAATTGACAGAACGGGCGGATTGTACAACGCACTCCGTCCAACATTTCGCACCGCACAGTACACTCATTGATGACTGTCCTGGGCAAGACAGTGGTGAAAAATATCGCGCACCCAAAAACAGAACATTGTTCTTTTTTTTGCATAGATGGCTCGTATTACACAAGATTTTCTAACAAAAAGCCCAAAAAAATATTTCGCCGCCAGGACTTGAAGTGTCTGGAAATATTTAGTATATGTCAAATCATCTTACCTGTTTTCTAATCCAAGAGGAGGTTCCAACAGCATGTAACAAGCGTAGAAAGTTCCCACAATCTGTCTAACCAAGAGAGGTATACACATGGCTGATATTGAAAAAATTTTCAAAGAGAGCATTGAACAACCTGAGGTATTCTGGGCAAGAGCAGCTGAGGATATTGATTGGTACACTAAAAGTGAGCAAATCCTCGATGCGAGTAATCCCCCATTTTATCGCTGGTACTCAGGCGGAACACTCAATACCTGTTACAACGCTGTTGACCGTCACGTTGAAAAAGGACGGGGTGACCAGGCCGCGATCATTTATGATAGCCCAGTCACCGATACAATCACCACCATCACCTATCGTGAACTTCAGGAAAAGGTTGCGCTTTTCGCCGGAGGGCTGAAAAGTCTTGGCATCTCAAAAGGAGACACGGTCATCATCTACATGCCGATGGTTCCTGAAGCGGCAATCGCCATGCTCGCCTGCGCGCGCATCGGGGCAATCCATTCAGTCGTTTTTGGTGGTTTTGCGGCAAGTGAGCTGGCCATTCGGATCAACCATGCCCAGCCCAAAGCCCTGGTCACCGCTTCTGGTGCCATTGAAGGCAAAAAGACCCTGGCCTACAAACCGTTGGTGGACGAAGCAATCGAAATGGCCGAGCACAAGATCGAAAAATGCGTGGTCCTGCAGCGCCCGTTTGTCAGTGCTGAAATGACCACCGGCCGGGATAGCGACTGGAACGAACTGGTTGCCTCAGCCTCCCCAGCTGAATGTGTACCGGTAGAAGCAACCGACCCGCTCTATATTCTTTACACCTCAGGCACCACTGGTATGCCCAAAGGTGTTATGAGGGACAACGGTGGTCACGCGGTCGCCCTGAACTGGAGTATGAAGGCGATTTATGATATCAATGCCGGTGACGTCTTCTGGTCCGCATCCGATGTCGGCTGGGTGGTTGGCCACTCATATATTGTCTACGGCCCCCTGATCAAAGGAGCCACCACAATATTTTACGAAGGAAAGCCCATCGGCACTCCTGATGCCGGTGCCTTCTGGCGCGTCATTTCCCAACACCGAGTCAAATCACTGTTTACGGCTCCGACAGCTTTCAGGGCAATAAAGAAAGAAGACCCGAACGGCGAATTCATCGGCAAATATGATATCTCCTGCTTTGAAGCGCTTTATCTGGCCGGTGAGCGACTTGATCCGGATACCTATCATTGGGCCACTGACCTGCTCAAAGTTCCGGTTATAGACCACTGGTGGCAGACCGAGACCGGTTGGGCAATCGTCGCAAATTGTCGCGGCATTGAAGAACTGCCGGTGAAAGCGGGCTCTCCAACCAAAGCTGTACCCGGCTACAACGTCATGGTCCTGGATAACGAAGGGAACGAGGTCAGTGCCAATACCGAGGGCAACATTGTCGTCAAGCTTCCCCTCCCCCCGGGCACACTTGCAACCCTGTGGCGCAATGAAAAGCGATTCATTGACTCTTACATGACCACATTTCCTGGCTATTACGAAACCAGCGACGGCGGCTATATCGATGATGATGGATACGTCTTTGTCATGGGCAGGATGGATGATGTTATAAATGTTGCCGGCCACCGGCTCTCAACCGGAGCCATGGAAGAGGTAATCGCCACCCATCCAGATATTGCTGAATGTGCCGTTATCGGAACCGATGATCAACTCAAAGGCCAGTTACCCGTCGGTCTGTTTGTCTTGAAATCAGGAGTTGACAGGGATATCGAAGAGGTGAAGACGGAACTGGTGAAAATGGTCAGAGAACAGATCGGTGCCATCGCCTGCTTCAAAGAGTCTACAGCGGTCGGGCGCCTGCCAAAAACACGCTCCGGTAAGATCTTACGGGGCACGATGCGTTCCATTGCCAGTGGTAAGGAATACCGGATGCCATCTACCATAGATGATCCGGTTATCCTTGATGAGATAACTGAAACATTAAAAGGCATGGGCTATCCTACATCTTAAGATCGTTGAATGAGGCGTTGAATGGCAGGCAGATGCGGGAGCGCCCCATCTGCCTGTCGCCGTTTGACTCCCATGCGTCTCCCGGTCACCAGGCCCACAACGCTCACCCTCATGATTACCCAGCCCGGAACAACACAAAACTTTACTACACCCAGGAATTACTATGAAAATTCATGAGTATCAGGCAAAAGAACTATTTCGCACCTACCAAATCCCGGTACCAGACGGGACGCTCTGTCTTACCCCGGATGACGCACAAAAAGCTGCCGAGCAA
>QZLB01000091.1 GCA_004796425.1 Desulfobulbaceae bacterium
ACATCGATGCCATCAAGCCTTGAGAACGAACGGCGGACCAACCCCTTTCTGCGCTGCCATGAACCGGGGGTGATACATCGTCTCAAAGCCGAACACGGCCTTACGGATCAAAGTGAAATAGCAGTGTTCAGTTTGCTTCGGGCATTGCGAAATGATTTCAGCTAGCAGGTTTCTGGGCTTGACCTGCACAATAATTTGGACTAGAAGTCTTGCAATCAGATGCTTTTTCAGTTGAGGCGTCACGTTACAACACCCAGACAGCCTCAAACTAACTATAAGTTTGATGGAGGAGAAGGATGAAAAAACTATTTCTGATTAGTGCACTGCTCTTGTTTTCCATACCGAACGCACTGGCGCAGAACTACACCGTATCGGTTAATCAATTTGTTGAGCATCCGGCCCTGGATGCCGTGCTGAAAGGACTTCAGGACTATTTGAAGGCACAGGGACTCGAGGTGAAATACAACGTGCATAATGCCCAGGCTAATATGGGTACGGCAACCCAGATCGGCCAACAGATGATTGGTGAAAAAGCTGATTTGTTGATCGCGATTGCCACACCATCTGCCCAGGCTACTGCCCAGGCTCTGGCCAAGGCGCCGGCAGACTTGAAGCGGCCATTTCTGTTTACTGCCGTGACCGATCCGGTTGCCGCTGGTCTGGTTAAGGATTTTAATCAACCCTCGGAATATATCACCGGCGTTTCAGACCTTTTGCCATTGGATAAACACCTGGAAATGATTCTGACCTATAAGCCCGATATCAAGCGATTGGGAGTACTGTATAATGCCGGTGAGGCAAACTCAAAAGCCACCCTGGCCACTCTGAAGGCAATGAGCCCGAAATTTGGTTTTACCGTGGTAGAGGCAACGGCAGCCAAAACGGCAGATGTCTATTCGGCTGCGAAAAGTCTGGTTGGTAAAGTTGATGCAGTCTTCATTCCAACCGACAATACTATTGTTTCGGCTTTGGAATCAGTAATCAAGATCGGTAATCAGAATAAGCTGCCTATTTTTGCCGCCGATGTCGCGTCGGTAGAACGTGGCGCGGTCGCTGCCATGGGTTTTGATTATTACAAGCATGGCTACCAGACCGGCGCGATGGCAAAAAAAGTTCTGGAAGGGGCGAAAACCTCAAGCCTGCCGGTCGAATTCCAGGATGAGCTGCAATTACAAATTAATCTGGTAGCGGCGAAAATGATGGGTGCGATGCCACCCGACGAGTTGGTGAAGAAAGCGACCAAGATTTATGAATAATAGTATCACGACTGGTTTACTATGACGTGGTATGCAGTCCTCGGCGCCGTCGAGCAGGGCCTTGTTTACGGGATCATGGCGATCGGGGTATACCTTACCTTTCGAATTCTGGACTTTCCCGACCTTACCGTTGATGGCAGTCTCCCGCTGGGGGCTGCCATCAGTGCGGTGGCCATCACCAGTGGTATTAACCCCTATCTTGCACTGCTGTTAGCGATTGGCGGAGGATTTGCTGCCGGTATCGTGACGGCTATTCTCAATACCAAGTTCAAGATCCTGCATCTGCTTGCCTCTATTCTTACCATGATAGCCCTTTATTCCGTTAACATACGGATAATGGGGGGACCCAATATTGCCCTGCTGGGCACACCAACGGTGTTTGATCCGGTGATTGCGCTGGGTATCGCCCCTCACTATGCAGGATTGCTGGTGTTTGGCGCAGGAGCGTTGATCGTCTCTGCTGCGATTATCTGGTTTTTGAGAACCGAGTTGGGTCAGGCGATTCTGGCCACCGGGGATAACCCCCAGATGATTACTGCACTTGGCGTCAATACCCACTTTATTATCATCATCGGCGTTGGTCTGTCTAATGCGCTGGTTGCGTTGAGTGGTGCGCTCATTGCGCAAAATCAGGGCGCTGCTGATGTAGGTATGGGAATTGGAACGATTATCGCAGGCCTCGCCTCAGTAATCGTTGGTGAGACTATTTTTGGTACGAAGTCCATGGCCCGGGCCATTATCGCGGCGGTGCTGGGTTCGGTAGTCTACCGACTGGCCATTGCCCTGGCCTTGGGACTGGAGTTCGGCCGGTTCAGTTTTAATCCCAGTGATCTCAATCTGATTACCGCACTATTGGTAATCGGTGCACTTATAGCCCCGAATCTCAAACGGAAGATGGTTGCCAAATGATCACGATAGAAAGCGGCACCAAATTTTTCCATAAAGGCAGTGTCAATGAGGTTAGAGCCCTGCATGACATTAACCTGGAAATTGCTGAAGGGGAGTTTGTCACAGTGATTGGCTCCAATGGTGCCGGCAAGTCAACCTTGCTCAATGGCATTGCCGGGTCTTTTTTTCTCGACACCGGCTCCATTTCCATTGGTGAGCATGAGGTGACTCGTTGGCCTGAATATAAACGGGCCCGGTTAATTGCCCGGGTATTTCAGGATCCATTGCTCGGCACCTGTCCTTCTGCTACCATTGAGCAGAATCTTGCCCTTGCCATGAGACGTGGTAAACGTCGTGGCTTGCGGCCGGGAGTAAGAGTGCGGGATCGGAGTTATTTCCGCCAGGAACTTGAGAAAATCGGTTTGGGCCTGGAATCGAGATTGAACGATCGGGTTGGGCTCCTCTCCGGAGGACAACGTCAGGCACTGACCATGCTTATGGCCACTTTGATTAAACCAGAGGTGCTGTTACTCGACGAACATATCGCCGCCCTTGATCCGAAAACCGCCGTTCAGATTCTGAGCCTGACCAATGAAATCGTTGCGGCACAATCATTGACCGCACTCATGATCACTCATAACATGCGTCACGCCATTACTTTTGGCAATCGTCTGATCATGCTACACCAGGGTAGTATTATCCTGGACATCAGCGGAAAGCAGAAGAAGGAGTTGGGAGTCGAAGATCTGCTGGATCAGTTTTACCGTGCTCAGGGGGAAGCCCTAGCAACCGATTCGATGTTACTTACCTGACAACGGTCCCCTTCTATCAGGAATATCCATTATCAAAACATCACGAAAGCAGTTCGGACCAGTTCAAGCTATAGAAAGACTTATGGAGCAGATGATCGTCATCGACGATAGTAATATTCGGGTCTAAGAACGTTTTGCGGGAGAGCGGCACTACGAGATTCGGGGGTGTTACTGTATCATGTTCGCCGATATAAAGAAAACATTCCACTGAAAGAAGTGTCTCCGGTGGCTGCCACTGATCAAAATTTAGTGCCGGGGCCAACAGGATGAGGCGTTTCACCTGCTGCGGGTAGCTGATTGCATGGCAGGTTGCCATCAGACCGCCAAAGCTCGAACCGACCATCACCAGCTCTTCTCTGTCGCTGACGATTGTTTTAAGTCGTTCAAGCCTTTGTTCAAGGCTGCCTTCGAAATCGGGTCGGTCCATACCGGGAAAATGTTCGGCGAAGAAACGACCTTTCGTGCCAAAGCCGGAAGAGTCAAGCCCATGGAGAAAGAGCGTGGACACAATTGATACCCCTTAAGAGGAAGATGAAACCACACCACGGTGTTCGCACACCTGATGCAGCCTGTCGAAATTCACCATTACGGTATTGCTTTTGATACTGAAAAAATCAGGTGCCGGCAACTGGTTTTGATGGGATGAATAAAAAAAAGGGGAGCCCGGTTAGTGCTCCCCCTGTCTGAGGTTTGGAAAACGGAGTGTATGGAATGGTTGTTAGTTAATGGTTATCTGTTTCGCTTTCTGCTCCTCTGGTTTGTCAATGGATAGGGTTAAAATGCCGTTTTTGTAGGTTGCCGCTACGTTCTCATCAGACACTTCATAGGGAAGTTTGAATGAGCGGGTAAAAGATCGTTGCCTGCGTTCTTTCCGGTACTGATTTTTACCTTCTACTTCTTCCGCTTCTTTGACTTCTCCGCTCAAACTTAACAGGCGCCCTTTCACATCTACTGTGATATTTTCCTTTTCAAAACCTGGTAACTCCGCTTCGAAGTAAAGCTTTTCATCTTGTTCATAGATGTCTACTTTTGGTACGTAGGTTCCGTCTGAAAAATCGGTAAACGTTGAGCTCAGTGGGCTGAAAAAATCGTCAAAAAGGTTTCGTTCACGGCTCAAAGGTCTTACAACTCTGCGTGGTGCACATCTTGTCATTTGCATCTTCTTCATCCTCTGTGTTAATGTTTTTTTTCATTAAGGGTTTACCTCTTTGACGTAAATGGTAATAATTGAATTATGAATGTCAATAAAATTAATATTACTTTTAGTAAAAAAAATTAAAAGTAATTATTTAGTCGGGGTTTTATAATGAGTGACGAGAGAAAATCTTTTCGGTTTATGATGCTTTCTGGCGGCTATTCGACCGATCTACGGGGGAAACAATCGGTACGAACGACCTTTAAACTCTCACCGAAATGTATCGATGCAATGAGCTTGCTGGCCGGCCAACTCGGGATTAAACAGAAATCCCTTTTTGATCATCTGATGGATGATACCCAGGCATTGAAGGCTATCGCCGAAGAGAGTCCTGAAGAGCAGACCAGAAGATCCGAGCGTGTTGCCAAGACCTATGTGATATCAAGAAGAACTTTGGAGGTCCTGGAGCACTTTTCCAGAAAATTCGAGACACCCAGGGATATCCTGGTGGAGTTCTCAATTGAACGGATCATGCCGCTGGTGGAAGAAGAGCGAAAAAAGCATGAGCAGCGGAAGAAACTGCTCGAGCGTATTGACGACCTCCATCGGAGCAGCAGAAAACTGCTCGCAGAGGCTGATCAAACGCTTGATTCGGATGATCCGGTATTGGAGCGACTCTTCCATATCCACCGAAGTGTTGATCAGGGCTGCCAGGAAATCGATTCAATCATTGCCAAAGGCAGAAAACTCGAAGAATTTTCAGGCTGAAATATTATTTCTGCCATTTTGTAGTTGAGATCCGGTCGGAAAAGAATTCTCGTGGTTGTTTCAGCACTGTGCTTTTGTAATGACCCGAAGAATAACAATTAATGTGTTGCCCTTGCTCCAGGCTCGGGTATAGACTGTTTTAATCCACGCACAAGTGGAAGGTAATTTTCAAAAGAGCGAGTATCAGGTGGTAGTAGTTTCTTCTTATGAACTGATATGTTTAGGGATAAACGATGCACACCATAGACAGCAATACCGATTCAGAAACAATTGAAAAGGCGGTCACACTCCTCAGGAACTCTCAAAATACGGTGGCCCTTACCGGTGCTGGAATTTCGGTAGGCAGCGGCATCCCTGATTTTCGAAGTGACGGGGGACTGTGGACTGAATTTCCGCCGGATGAATATGCCACTATCGAAGCTTTTCACGTCAATCCTGAAAAAGCCTGGCAGCTCTTTCGGGCGTTAGGCCACACCATTGTGGGCAAGCAGCCCAATCCTGCTCATCAGGCTCTGGCTGAGCTTGAACAACATGGCCTGCTTACCCATATCGTTACCCAGAATGTCGACAATTTGCATCAGGTGGCAGGAAGTAACAACGTCCTTGAAATACATGGTGACCATCTGCACCTTCAGTGTTTGGTCTGTGAGACAACGGAACCGTTCCTGGAGCAGTATCTTGAACAGGGTGATACCCCTCGGTGCGAAAAATGTCGGACACCATTAAAACCCAATGTGGTGCTTTTTGGTGAACCGGTCAGGCATTTGGGAGCCATTGAAAAGTGCTTACATGATTGTACCGTTCTTTTGGTTATCGGCACCTCGGCTCAGGTCTATCCTGCCGCTGGCCTGCCCGAGGCAGTAAAGCGCAATGGTGGGTTGATCTTCGAGTTTAATCACTATCCGGCACTCGGCAGGAGTGCGTTTTCAGGGGTCCCCATCATTACCGATTTTTTCTTTAGTGGAGATGTGGTGGAAACCTTGCCAAATCTTGTTATAAAACTGCTGTCGAACTCATGAGTAAGCTATCCACGTCATTGAGTTTGAGGATATTTCTGCCGTTTGCCGTCGGCTATTTTCTTTCTTATCTCTTTCGGGTGGTTAATGCAGTTATCTCCACCGACCTGGTGGCAGACACCGGCATCGGTCCATCGGCATTGGGATTATTAACCGCCATTTATTTTATCACCTTTGCCTCATTCCAGTTGCCGCTGGGCATCCTGCTTGATCGCTTCGGTCCCCGAAAGACCGAGTCTGTGCTGCTGCTTTTTGCGGCAATCGGCGCCTTTCTATTCGCCCAGGCCGAGTCATTGATGACTCTGGTGATTGGTCGGGCCTTTATTGGTTTTGGCGTATCGGCCTGCCTGATGGCAGCGTTTAAGGCGTATGCACTCTGGTTTTCAAGTGAGCGGTGGCCATTGATAAATGGGTTGCAGATGGCGGCCGGTGGCATGGGAGCGCTTGCCGCAACGTCACCGGTTGAATATCTGCTTGGCATTACTGATTGGCGCGGACTTTTCTTGTTATTGGCCGCACTGACTTTTGTGGTCTCTCTCCTGGTGTTTTTTGTCGTTCCAGAACATCGCACAAAAAACGCTGAGCAATCACTTAAAAAACAGGTGTCGGGAATAAAAACAGTGTTCACCAGCATGAAATTCTGGCGAGCAGCGCCGGTGACCACCATGTCGCAAGCCTCATTTCTCGCTATCCAGGGGCTCTGGGTTGGTCCCTGGCTCAGGGATGTAGCTGGCTATGATCGAGCGCAGAGTGCAGATTTGATGTTTTGGATCGCCCTCTGCATGGTTGCAGGATTTATGCTGCTTGGCGGACTTGCCGAGCGGTTGAGCCGGAAAGGGATACCGGTGATGACCACTGCGGTCAGCGGCATGGGATTATTTATGGTTGTCCAATTCCTGATTGTCTTGCTCCCCGCATCGTCTGTTATTCCGTTGTGGTTTCTGTTTGGCTTCAGTGGGACATCAGGTATCATTGCCTACGCCGCGCTTTCCCAGGACTTCCCGGTGGAGCTCTCTGGTCGAGTTACCACCGCAGTAAACCTGTTGGTATTCGTTGCTGCCTTTGCAGGACAGTGGGCCATCGGTGCAGTTATTGAACAATGGCCGTTACTGGAAGATGGAGGGTATGGTGAGGCAGGTTTTAAGGCAGGTTTTATCATGATGCTTATTTTTCAGTTACTCTCTTTAGGCTGGTTTTTTGTTGCCACGAAGCTCTCGCGTCGGTTAGAAACCACAGAACATAAATCAGTTGAGTTAAACGAAGATTAAATCGTAAAGGTCATTATGAATCAGAGAAAATTTGAAGGTGGTGAAAACTACGTACTTGACCAGGAATTGGCCAAGATTGTGAATATATCCATAGCCCTTGAG
>QZLB01000139.1 GCA_004796425.1 Desulfobulbaceae bacterium
ATGTGTCCTTATGGAGTTTACATTCCATCGTGCACTCCCTTTATCATCCTGACAATCATTACTATTATTAATGGTAACTCCTTGTCGGGTGATCTCATACCCGGAAAGGAAAACAACAAAAACGTATGTTCCGGGAGGTTCGTATGGCTTCATATAAATCAATCACTGCAGCAGAGGCTCACCAGCTAGTCGCTGATGGCAACGGACTGCTCGTCTGCGCGTATGACAGTGATGAAAAATTCAGCAAATTTCAACTCGAGGGAGCAATTCCCTTGAGCGATTATCAAAAAAGAGTCAGTAGGCTCGATAAAAGTCAAACCATCATTTTCTACTGAGCATGACCGGGGGGCGGATCAGCTGCTGGTCAAGCAGAGAAAAACATCGGTAACGGTTTTGTCAACAGTATGGTAATTGAAAATGGCGTTCAAGGCTGGAAAGACGCCGGACTTCCAATACACTGACCAGAACCCATCCCACGCAACCTCAACGTTTCCGATAGTGCCGGGTGGTTGAGGTTGCAGACAATCACTCGCTCAGACTATTGTCTCAGTTCAGCAAATCTTTCAGCACGATTTCGTTACCATTAAGGCTAATCGTATCATTAAGAATCCGAGACTGGTGCATAAGGCGACCGTTCTGGTTGAGGAATAATCCGGTTTTCATCTGCGGTCTGAGCGGAACGATGAGTGCTTCCTTCTTGTCGAGCAGGGTTTCTGGAAAGGAGATGTCTAATTCCATATCAAAAAAGTCGGTTATCAAATCAGGATCCAAGCTCAAACCATTCAGCTGGGCCAAGCTGAGTTTCTCTTTCAGCACCACCATCAAGTCGGCCTCAACTGATCCATCGGTCAGATCAGCGGCAAAATCTGAGAACTTCAGGGTAAGGTCTTTGGTCAACAGTCGTTCAAAGGCACTCATCATCTGAAATCCTGCGATCGTTGCCTGCTGCTTTATGATCTCATTCTTTTGCTGATCATTCTCTGCATCCTTTAGCTGGCCGAAAATCGCACTTGTTGTCTTGCCATAGAACGCCATGAAGTCCTCAAAGGCCTGACGATCGAGGTTCTCAATGGCAAAAATAAAGGATAAATCTTTCATACTCTGAACGTCGGCAACCATTGAACCAACACCAAAGTGAGAAAACATGTTCAGCTTATCGTTGGGCTGGTCATAGCTCAGTGTATAATCCATGCTCACATTCTGAAATCCCGCATCCATTTGCTGATTAGGGAATTGCAAGGTACCAAGTGTGAATAACATGTCGCCCTGCCATACCAGATCAGAAACTTTCTTCATATTCTGATGAATTTCAAGCGCCTCAAGTATCAGTCTTTCCTGGACCTGGCCACCCTCCCAGGACAAGTCAGCTTTGATCTTTGAGATAGCTTGATCACAGCTCATAACCATAAAACCCGATTTAACAACAACCTGTTCACCGTCCTTTTCAAACGAAAACGATTCAAGCTTCGCCAACGATTCGATGTTGCCGATGATGTTATAGGTTGTGACGATGGTGAGCGGATCAACTCCATTCAGATAAGAATCTACAAATGATTGATACCAAGAGTTTTTTTCAAGGCTTGTGTGTGACCGGATGCCACGATACCCATGCTTTGCACGATCATAGAATATGATTTCGCTGGTACCATAAAGGTTTTGCAATGAGCCAAAATCAATCTTCCATTCAATTTCAGAATTGAATAACTGTCGATCATATTTCAGGATTTCGACTGAAATATCATATCCACTTTCGGCGTAGAAGCTGTTCACCTCCTCAACAGACTGCACCACAACGCGTTTTGCTAAAAAACCGCTGGCAATTGGTATTGCAGCTGACACAACAAGGGCGATCAGAATGATGGAAACCGCTATTTTTTTCATATAAACCCCTTTCAATGTAATAATCTTTCCACTTCTCCGGTGGTTACGCCCATCTCTCACCAGAGCTCTTTCCTGACATAGTCATACAAGTTCTGATCATAGCGGATCAGAGAAGTGAAGGCGGAGCGAACCTGCTCGTCCTGACTATCAAAAAGACGATATGAGTCTGCCCGATTCGATCTAATTGACTGCTGTTGTGATGGTAACCGTACAAGCCTACAAAATCTATCAAGAAATTGATCGTAGGCTTCCGTGATACCGACCAGACTGAACTTCTTAATGTTGGTTATCGCCTGTTCAAAGTCAGTTTCACTTACCCGTTCCGGCCGATAGTCAAGAAAATATCTGGTTTGAATATTTTCAAAAAAATCTAGTTCGAACCCTGAAAGACCCGAGACCATCCCCTGAATTTGGTCCGGGTCAGAAAAATCGATTTCACAGAGTTTACCGGCCAAGGTTTTAATCGCTTCGTTATGCTGAAACCCGTATTGATCTTCCAATTCCTGATCAAGATGCACACGCCTTACATAATTGATATGTGAATGCAGGTGTTTCAGAGGATCTCTTAATAACGCAACGAGGTGAAATCCGCTGAAGTCGATCAACTGCTCGACTCGCTCCAATGTTAGATGTCCGGAAATACAGCCGGTCGCACGCTGGGTAAGATGCTCCTGTTGAGTAGCCTCAAGCCGTTCTATATGGGTATGGTACTGGCTGGGTTTATAACAGGTCCTTAGAAACGCATTAAAAGATGAGCCGGCCGTCTTCGGTATGTGCATGAAGTAGACCGGGGTGTGATCACGGGGAGAGAGTTTTTGAATATCTTGTGCGTGCAAGGTGTAGATCGTCCGCTTTGTCGCGCTGATTTTGAGGGCAATTTCCTTATACCTCTGAGGATCGAAATTATCAGGAAAGTTTATTGAAAAACCGCACTTTCCTGTCGGGTGCACGCCGAGCCGGTATACATCCCGGCGATACAAATTACAGATTCCGGTGGTCAGCTTTTCTCTATCACCATACACATCGAGTGCAACCTGTCGATTCCTGGAAATGCGATTGAAACACCACCCCCGGAGGAAGTAGCCATTTGCTTCATCAACTGCAAGACGGTAAAGTTTCTTGGTGATCATTGAACCTCGCGACCCATCGGGTCAACACAACTAATAAAAGGTCACAGGAGCTGGTACTGCCTTTTCATCTGCTGATAGACGATGGTTGATACCTCTCTGATGACATTTCCCCGGGTCAACATCCAGTTGCCATAATTTTTCGGTCTCGAGCTTCGCTCAATAATACCAACCAGTGCATAGGGGTAGCGACGGCCATTCTTGTCGCGCGGAACCAGGATCCCCATATCACCGCACAGATGTGCCGTAGAGCCGGTTTTATTGTAAACCAGAGTCCCTTGGGGAATCGGGGTCCCATCATATAGTCGGTCCCGACCAGGCAGGGACATCAGGCGCCGCAATTCTTTGCCATATGGTAATTGATTATTCCAGAGGGCATCGAGAAACCGGATATAGTCTGACGGTACGGCACTATTTCGATAGGTCTTGCCACCTGCTGGTATATACTCAACGATCTTGGTCTTTTTGAAGATGTGAGGGTAATGGGTTCGAAGGAGCTTATCACACGCTGCAGGTCCGCCGACGATCCGCATCACCCAGTTGGTTGACGGGTTATCACTGTGTTGAATCATTCGCTCCATCCTGCGTCTGCTTTTGGGACCATAAATGATTTTGCCTTGCGTGGCCTGGTGAAAAAAAGCCAGGGCAACAAATGGCTTGATCATGCTGGCTGCCTGGAACACCTGGTCGGCATTGATATCGACAATATTTTTGCCAGTGGTGAAATCATATACCACCCAACCGGTGGTTTCATCACTACTCAACTTCCCCTTTTTGCGGAGCGAACCGATGAATGCCTCAATGGACTGTTCAACTCCAGAAGAAGCCGCCAGGTAGCCCGGTGATGGAGCAGGAGGTTTAACAGAAGCTTTTTTCGTCTGCTCTGGTGATGCTTTTACCGGCTTTTTCGGTGAGGAAACGACCTGAACCGAGGTATCGGCTCCATCAAGGTGACTTGATTCGCCAAAGATCACCGGGTTATTACTCTCCGGAATTATGGTGGTAGTGATGCGTTTTTTCTTGAGTAATTTCGCATGTCTCCTGGCTACTTTATAAGTTGTTCGACGATCTCCTCTTCTGCGATAGATCAGGGTATAGTTATCAGCGTCTGTTTTCTCGATATACAGATTTTTACCAACCTGATCACCGAGAAATTCATATATTTTTTGATACCGTACTTTGAGTGCTTCCAGATTCGGGCCCAGACCGTAACTGACATTGTAAAGCCGATAATATCCTTCATCCTTAATCGCCGTGCATTCAGAGAGTCCGGCTTTTCTCAGCATTTCACTGTGACTCACCATCATCCGGGCCGACTCAAGGGCATCACCATCCAGATCGTACAACAGTCCGTAGCCACCTGTCGATCTTCCGACAATCCGCAATTTTCTCCGATCCTCAGGGCTCAGGAGGACTTCGATTTCACTTTGATAATCAAGAACATTGGTGAGATTTTCGTCCCAGATATAGAGCAGATCATATTTTTCAGCACGACAGACTGCAGCCTGAAAAATGATAAAGGTACAGAACAGAATAATTGAAAAGAACCGATACATTAGTAATCTATAATTTTAACCGGGTAACTTCCAGTTTGTTGATTTTGCATTGAGCGTTTGTTAAGAGGGGGGATTATAACAAAAGCCTGATACTTGTTCCTTAAAAAAACGCAACTCAACGATCCATGTATGCCCCCAGGGTTCTGTTGCGGGGTATCTAATATCGATTATCCAATTGTATATATCCCCATAATAGTTTACATTTTTTTTATGTACTTCAATTTTCCAAAGATTCGTTTCGTCTCACTGTTCTTCCTGTCCGCAACGCTGTTGCTATGCTCCAAACCAATGATGAGCAACTCTGAAACGCGCACACCGGAGGCCCTTCCAGGCAGCCAGGCCAAATCCGATACTGCGATTGAGGAATGGGTTAACATTGGTGGTCAGCGGTTTCCGGTGCCGCCCCCCTGGAGTGGCAACAAGATCAACGCACCCACATTCTCCTGGGAGGATTTCAGCAAAATTCCTGCAGCCTTCACTCATAATGGTGGTAAGGTCTACGTGCGTGCCGAGGTGATAGAACCATTGATCCAGATGCTTGAGGCTGCGAAGGCGGAATCTGTGGAAATTCTCGTCATGTCCGGGTATCGGTCTGCCTGGTATCAGCGCAAAATTTTTTTGAAGATGTTCTCAGAGGGGCGGACGTATGAGGATATTATTCGATATGTTGCACCGCCCGGTTACTCCGAACACATGCTTGGCACGGCGATTGATTTTTATCCATCAAACTGGCGCTTTGCCGATACCCCTCAATACGAGTGGCTCAAAGAAAACGCAGCGCGATTTTCATTCGAGGAAACGTATTCTCAGTACAACAAGAAAAAAATGCCGTGGGAGGCCTGGCACTGGAATTATGTCGGCCCGGCTATTTCGCAATCCCCTTAGAGTCCTTGAAAGGTTCGGCTGAGCGCACCTCAGGAGAGCGTGTATCGCAGGATCTCAACCACCTGTTCTGTAGACTGCGCCCAGGCCATGGCGGCACTGTCAACTTCTTTGAGCGGATGGATGATATCCTCTGCATGAAGCGTGATATAGGGTTTACCGAGAGCAGCGCAATAGCCTGCATCAAAGGCGGCATTCCACTGCTTATATTTATCACCGAACCTGATCACCACCAGGTCGCTGAATTCAATCATCGTCTTGGTTCTGATCGCGTTTATTTTTGCTGCCTTATGATCACGCCAGAATTTACTTTCCTCAGCGCCAAGATGGTCGCCCGCTTCATCACTGAGATCATGATCAGTAACGGGTGAGGTGAAAGAAATATCCAAGCCCAGCTTGGTGGCCCCTTCAATAATTTCTTCTCGCCAACTGGTATGAATCTCCCCTGACAAATAAACCGTCATGCTCATGTTGCACCCGTGATAAATAGTAAATAGAATTCCCGATTAATTCGAGCGACCTTTTTCTTTTTCTTCTTTGGCGATCAATCGGTTAACAAGTGATTTCACATACTGCAAATGATCCTCCATACCCTTTCTCGCCCGTTCGGGGTCCTTGGCTTTGATTGCCTCGACAATCGCACCGTGCTGCTGGAAAATGTGCTCTGCTTCGTCTTCGTAATAGCAGAGCCCAACCTTTTCCTTGAGCAGGTCATAGATGGAAAACATCAGATGGGTCTGGATCTTATTATGGGTCGCCTCAGCAATGGCTAGATGAAAATTTGCATCCTCGTCAGTTAACCCGACCTCATCATCAAGCTTCTTCTTCATCTCGTCAAGGCAGCTTTCAAGCCGCTCGATATCTGCATCACCAGCGCGCTGGGCGGCCAATTCGGCATTTGCCGTTTCAATAATGGCCCGCGCATCAATCAACTCCAATGAGGTCTTGATATCCTCTTTGAGCAGGTGTCTGAGCGGTTCCGTAATGTTGCTTGGTACCAGTGATTTCACCTTGGTTCTTTGACGCTGGGAAACCTGAATGAACCCCATAATCGAAAGCATATTCAATGCTTCCCTGAGTGTGGGCCTGCTGACATTAAATACTTTCATCAGCTCACGCTCTGGCGGGAGTGTATCTCCTGGTTTCAGTTTCCCGTTGGCAATCAGGGATTTTACCTGATCAACAATTTGTGATGAGACTTTCTTTTGCTCAATGGCGCTGAATACCTGGTCTTCCATGTGGTCTCACTGTGTTCCTGGTTAAATTAAGCAGCAATCCGTTTCCTGGGGCCGGGTGATGCGTTGTATTCCTGACGATTCCCTTCGTACTGCATTTTCACTTTTTGATGTTGCTTTTTACGCAATGAAAAGTACCCAATCCGGTACTAAAATACCGGATTGGGTGAGGTCTTACACGATTATCGCCCTGTTTTCAGGGCCAAAAGCAAACTGACTAACCGACACCATGCTCAGCCATTTTCTTAAGCATTTGGTATTTGTCGTTTACTTCATCCTCGATTTTGGCACGCAGTCGTTTGGATTCCTCAGGATTACTCTTTTCAAGCGAGGCAAAGCGGTTCTCACTGGAAAGGAATTCCTGCAAGGTGCCATCGGGCTCTTTACAATCAAGAATAAACGGATTCTTTCCTTCGTCTTTCAGGGCTGGGTTATACCTGAAGGTCGACCAGAAGCCACTTTGAACCGCAAGTTTAGCCTCAAGTTGGGTTTTACCCATTCCTTTTCTGATACCATGGGCAATACATGGTGCATAGCAGATGACAATCGATGGTCCGGGGTGTTTTTCCGCCTCGATGAAGGCTTTCATTACCTGTTGTTTACTGGCACCCATGGAGACACTGGCAACATATGCGTGACCATAGCTGATTACCATGCGGGCCAGATCCTTCTTGGTCAGTTTCTTACCTGAAGCAGAGTACTTGGCAATCGCCCCGGTGGGGGTTGCCTTTGATGACTGACCACCGGTATTGGAATATACTTCGGTATCCATAACCAGGATGTTAATGTCATCGCCCGAGGCCATTACGTGATCAAGTCCGCTGTAGCCGATATCATAGGCCCAGCCATCACCGCCAACGATCCAGTGTGACTTCTTGGTAAACAGCTCTGTAGAATCCGCAATATCAGCCAGCAGTTCGTTACCACTAACACCTGGTAACAGTTCTTTGAGTTTATCACCAGCTTCACGGGATTTCTCAGCGTCAAGCATGCCACCGAGCCAGCTGGTCAGCGCATCTTTTATATCGGCGGGTATATCGGTTTCAAGTGCTTTCTGAACCTTGGTAGCCAGCGCATTACGCCGGGTATTGTAGGCGAGCATCATACCGTAGCCATATTCCGCCGCATCCTCAAACAGAGAACTTGCCCAGCCAGGTCCATGACCATCCTCATTCTCACAATAGGGAGAAGATGGTGCTGATCCACCCCAGATGGAGCTACAACCGGTGGCGTTGGAGATTGTCATTCGCTCACCAAACAGCTGGGTTAGTACCTTGACATATGGTGTTTCACCACAACCTGCACAGGCGCCTGAGAACTCAAGAAGCGGCTGATAAAACTGACTACCTTTAATGGAGTCTCTGGACATCAGTCCTGTTTTAAACGGAATGTTCAGAGAGAACTCATGATTGGGTACTTCAGCTCCGGTCTGGCTGCCGATAGGCTTCATGACCAGGGCTTTGTTTTTGGCAGGACAAATATCTTCACAATTGCCACAGCCCTGACAATCAAGTGCGTTCACCTGCATCCTGAACTGATACCCTTTGAATGCTTTGCCTATTGCCGGTACGGTCCCAAAGGTATCAGGGGCATCTTTGAGCTCATCATTGGTGGCCAGTATTGGAATAATGGCTGAATGAGGACAGATGAAAGAACACTGGTTACACTGGATACACTCATCAGCAATCCATTCGGGTACATTCACCGCAACACCACGTTTCTCATAACGTGCGGTTGAATTCGGAAATACCCCATCCGGTGGAAACGCGCTGACCGGAAGTGCATCTCCTTTGAGCGCCTGAACCGGTCGCATTACCGTATCCACATACTCGGTTGTCTCAGACTTCTCTGGAATTCCACCGGAGGCGCCACCCCAGGAAGCAGGCACTTCAATTTCAACGAGATTATCAAGGGTATTATTCACCGCGTTGATATTCATGTTGACAATATGATCGCCCTTCTTCCCGTAAGTTTTCTTGATATCATCTTTCAGCAGCTCGATCGCCTTTTCAAACGGCAGCACATTGGCCAGTTTAAAAAAGCAGGTCTGCATGATCATGTTGATCCTGGTACCCAGGCCAACATCTGCCGCAATTTTTATCGCGTCAACATTGTAAAATTTGAGCTTTTTATCGTGGATGGTCTTGAGCATATCACCCGGCAACTGCGCTTCCATTTCCTCTGCACTCCAGGGTGAGTTCAGCAGGAATGTTCCACCTTCCTTAATCCCTTCCAGCACCTCATAGATTTGAACATAGGTTGGGTTATGACAGGCCACGAAATCCGCCTCATTAATGAGGTAGGTCGATTTGATCGGTACATCACCGAAACGCAGATGGGAGATAGTAATACCACCTGATTTCTTAGAGTCATAAGCGAAATATCCCTGGGCATATTTCTCGGTGTTGTCACCAATGATTTTAATAGCACTCTGGTTTGCTCCGACCGTTCCATCCGAACCAAGGCCCCAGAATTTTGCTCTGACGTTGTCTTTGGGTTCCGCACTGAATCCTGGTGTAACTTCGAGTGAGGTGTTGGTAACATCATCAATGATACCAACAGTGAAATGGTTTTTAGGATCTGCGGCTTTCATATTATCATAGACCGCTTTTACCATCGGGGGATTGAACTCTTTTGAACTCAGTCCATAGCGACCACCCAAGATCCGTGGCGGGGTCGTTCCTTTGTCGAGGTAGGCAGCACAGACATCGGTATAAAGTGGTTCACCAATGGAGCCGGGCTCTTTGGTTCGGTCCAGCACTGTCAAGGTTTTAACTGTTTCTGGTACCGCAGCAATAAAGGCATCGACGGCAAACGGTCGATAGAGCCTCACTTTAACCAGACCAACCTTCTCACCACTTTCAGTAAGCGCGGTGATGGTTTCTTCGATTGCCTCACAACCTGATCCCATCGCCACAATAACGCGGTCCGCATCGGGTGCACCAACATAATCAAACAGGTTATACTGACGTCCGGTGAGTTCACCGACCTTTTTCATGTTGTTGATGACAATATCGGGAGTGGCAAGATAATATTTATTCGCTGCTTCGCGACACTGAAAATAGATATCAGGATTCTGGGCAGTACCTCTCGTATTGGGATTCTCTGGGTTAATCGCGCGTTTCTTGAATTCCCGATACGCATCCCAGTTATAAAGAGATGCCATATCATCATAATCGATGACTTCTATCTTCTGGATCTCGTGTGATGTCCTGAAACCGTCATAAAAATGGAGAAAGGGCACCCGTGCCTCAATAGTTGAAAGATGTGCGACCAGGGCAAGGTCCATGGTTTCCTGAACCGAATTGGATGCGATCATAGCAAATCCGGTTTGCCTGGTCGCCATAACATCGGCATGATCACCAAAAATGGAGAGTGCATGTGCAGACAGAGCTCGAGCCGTTACATGGAACACTGAAGGCAGGAGTTCACCTGAAATCTTGTACATATTCGGTATTTTGAGCAATAGTCCCTGGGAAGCGGTAAACGTTGAGGTTACCGCACCACCTGTCAAGGAACCATGGACCGCACCAGCCGCACCCGCTTCTGATTGCATCTGCTTAATATTCAGCAGTTCACCATGAATATTCTTCCTACCTGAAACAGCCCAGGCATCAGCTATCTCTCCAAGCGGACTTGAAGGAGTGATCGGGTAAATGGTAGCAACTTCGCTCATACCATAGGCAACATGCGTGGCTGCCGTGTTACCATCAATTGTCTGCATTGTACTCTTCATTTATTCACCTCAATATGCATGTGGTTATGCTTCTCAACCGTCAACTTCTGTTCGATAGTGACTTGGGTGGAGGGCCTGCTGAACAAAACTATCTCAACGGGGCGACAACAAAGGATTACAACGTAACATGGTGACTGAAAAAATCAAAACTTTTGTAAATATTTCTTACCAGACACCTAACCTTTCAATCCGCCCGATTCACAAGAGCCTTATACGCGACCCAACATCAGTTCATTTATAAGGGTATGCGACCATTTGGTATTATGATTGTCCGCCTGACGTTCTCCTGTCTCCTCCGGTCTGGGATACTGAACCAGCAGTTGTCCACTGGCTCAGCTCAACCAGTCCGTTTTTTCATACTTCAGCAGTATCTTTTGCATGCTCCACGATCTCAGAAATATGGAACACTTTCGTATTTAATCCATGCCTTCTGATGCCATAGGATAGTTGGATCATGCAGGCGGGACAGGATGTCACCAGAATGTCAGCTTCCGTTTTCTTGAGGTTTTTAATTTTCCTGTCTAGAACCTTCTGGGAAAGATCATAATGAGTAAGTGCATAGGAGCCTGCTCCCCCACAACACCAATCAGCTTCAGGCATTTCCCGGAACTCGACACCTTTCATAGCCTTGAGTATCTCCCGGCTTTCACTTTTGACCCCCTGCCCTCTGACCGCGTGACAGGGATCATGGTAGGTGATAATAACCGGTGAATTCTCTCCCCTGCTCGCTACTTGCTCGCCAAGACCGGCACTATGCGGATCGTAATAGCTGCCGACATCCTGAGACTCACGATCGCCCTCTTTCGTATCACTCTTGCCGGAAAGAAACTCCACCATATCCTGAAATTTCGGCATATTCTTCTGGCCCGCAGGATCAAGTGCGGTGTCATCTTTGAAGATTTTTGCATATTTTTTGAGAAATGAGGCGCAACTGGAGCAGTCGGTCACTACCACATCCAGATCGTTCTCACTGAAAATTTTCATGTTTTTGGCTGCCAGTTTCCTGGTGTTATCTACATCACCGTAAGACCAGGGAGGAAGCCCACAGCAGCAGTTTTCAAGTACGGTAACGCTCTTGCTTGTCTCTTTCAGAGCCTCAAAACTTGCTTTGCCCGCCGTTACCTGGATAACATCCACCCCGCAGCCGACAAAATATCCCACCCGTAAATCTTTGCCTTTACCAGGATATACACCTGGTTTGATGGTGCCCCTGAAAGACGACATCGGTAATTTTTCAACAATACCTTCAGCTTTTGGCAGGTCACGGCCGAAAATCCTCAACAGACCGAGTGCATTTGCCACTTTTGAAGCCCCGCTATTTTTGCCCAGGGCAACCGCTTTTGCCGCCGCATGCAAACGTTTAGGATAGGGGAGCAGATGCTCGAATAGAAGACGGTGTGCCGGTTTCTTACCAACTTTATCTAAATATTCAGCACGGGCCTCAAGCACCAGGTCCGCCGTTGGTACCGCGCCGAAGCAGTTGGTGGTACACGCCCCGCAACCGAGACAGGTAAACAACGGATCCTCCATCTCCTCATTCCACTGAACCCGATTCTCAATAATGCCACGTAAGAGCGCAAGGCGTCCCCGGGCAACTCCGGATTCATGGCCCGTTGCCCGAAAAATCGGACACGCGACATGGCAGAAGCCACATTTATTACATTTTGCAATCGCATCATAATTTGCTGACACAGTCATGGTATTCAACCTCACTCGAGTTTATCTCTAATGGCCTACTGGCTATCTTTCTCTAATTGTCTCTCATCACGCCCGTCCGGGCAGTGCACCCGGTGAGAAAACTCCTTCAGGATCAAGTGCTGATTTAATCATGTGGGTAAGCTGCCACTCTGACTTTTTCAAGCCGTACACATCGTTACCTTTTCTGAAATCATCAGTGGACTTGAGCAGTTTTCCATGCCCCTGAGCGCCGCTAAACACGTTGTTCATGTTGTCCCATTGAGTAGTGTCCAGAGAACTGAAAGAAGCAAATATCCTACCGCAGCCAAAATCGATCAGGGCTGCTTCAGGGGAGCAAATCTTTTCGATTTTCTGATATGCCTGACTCACCTTGCCAAGGGCCACTTCAGACTGGGCCACAAATGGCTGCTGCTCAAGAGTGGCGTAAATCTCGGTAAAACATCCCTCTACGACGGGATAATCACGATGTGCGCCATCTTTAAGCCCAGCTTTGCTCATTAATCCCAGACATTGTTCAATCTGGTAGGAGACCACCCCGGCTATTCCTTCAAAACCAACCATCAACTGCCAGTCACCGTTCTGTTGAACTGCGGTCACAGAATTTGGCAGTAAGTTCGAGGCTATTACCTCGGCAGCCACGGTGGCACAAGCCTCAAGAGAACCAACTGCTGAAGCCAACTGGCATGCTTCCGGTCTGGTGGCTATCTTCCAGCTAGCCTCGGTAATCAGGCCCAGAGTTCCAGCTGAGCCGGTCAGTAACCTGGTCATGTCATAACCGGCGACATTTTTCACTACTTTGCCGCCTGTACTGACCATTTGTCCATTGCTGTCAATATACTGAAGACCCAATAACATATCCCGCGGGGCGCCATAGGAAGACCGTTCCGGTCCTACTGCTGCCATGGCGACAATACCACCGGTTGTCGATTCCGGTTTGCAGAACGGAGGTCTAATCGGCAGCCACTGATTATTCTCTGCCAGTTTCTCCTGCAACTCCATGAGACTCATTCCTGCCCCCACGGTAATAAACTGGTTTTCAGTGTCATACTCTATGATTTCCTTCATCTGCAGCGAATTGATTGATACCGGTTCTGCAGTCAAAGCATTTCCCATGCCGTTATAGCTGCCACTCCCTGCTAATCTGATCGCCCTATTCTCGTTTTTGGCCTGTTTAATCGCCTCGATAGCCTCCGATACCCCAGTCGCATCTTTACCACCGGGACGTTTGAGAATCGTCGGTTCCTGGTCTGGTAGACGATCACTGCCCTCTGGTGGCAATGGAATAATTTTGCCGGGATTCATCAGATCAGATGGATCGAGTGCGAGCTTTACATTCTGCTGAGTATTTAAATCATGACCTGAGAACACCATAGACATGGCATCCTGCTTCTCATGGCCAATACCATGCTCACCTGAAATTGTTCCGCCGAGTTCTGCACAGACCGCCATGATATCCCATCCTGCCTTATGAACCTGTTCTACCTCCGCTTCGTTTCTCGAATCAAACATCAACAGTGGGTGAAGGTTGCCATCACCGGCATGAAACACGTTGCCCACCGGGCACCCGTATTGATCGGAGATGGCTTTTACGCGCTCAAGTGCCTCAGGTAATTTGGTACGAAGCACACAACCGTCATTCACCAGATAATTTGGTGAGAGGTTACAGATCGCTCCAAAGGCTCCTCTTCTGCCTTTCCAGAGCAGATCCCTCTCAGCTTGGTTCTTTGCCGTTTTGACGTCCCGGCAGCCGGTTGCCATACAGATTTCACGAATCTTTTCCGCCTGCTCTTTCAAACCGACTGCAACCCCTTCAACTTCAATAATTAATACCGCAGCCGCATCGGTTGGATAGCCGCATGGACCACCCTTTTCAACCGCCTGGATAATCGTATTGTCCATCATTTCAAGGGTGTTGGGGACAATACCGGTGGAGATAATCTCGGAAACCGTTTTGGCCGCATCGGAGATCGCATCGTATACCGCCAGCATGGTTATTACGGATTCAGTTTTCGGGGTGATTCGTACCGTTATTTCAGTAACAATGCCCACACATCCTTCACTACCGACAACCAGCCCTCTTACATCATATCCTGGCGGGTCAAAGGCAGGGCCGCCAATCTCAACCACCTCTCCATCGGCCATCACCATCTGCATGCCAAGAATATGGTTGGAGGTGACGCCATATTTCAAACAACGGGGTCCTCCGGAATTCTCGCCTACATTTCCGCCAATGGTTGACACTTTCTGTGAAGCGGGATCGGGAGCATAAAACAACCCCAGTGGAGACAGCGCATCCTGCAGTTCCAGGTTGGTTACACCGGTTTGAACGACCGCGTATCTGCTTTCAGGATAGATTCCCAGGATTTCATCAAATCGAGACAGACTGATGACCAGTCCGCCATCACTGATGATAGTGCCACCGGAAAGATTGGTTGCAAAGCCACGAGCAACAGAAGGGACTCCGTGGTCATGTGCCGCTTTGAGCACCTTCGAGACTTCTTCGGTGGTAGCTGGAAAAACGATGAGTCCCGGCCTACCGGTCACCAGGGATGCATCGTAAGAATAGAGCTCGAGATCAGCACCCGTTTTTCTTACATACGAAGCGCCTACAATCTCTTCCATCTTCTGCACAAAAGTTTCGGTGATCATGATACTCCTCCTGCCGCCGTTAACGTTTACAACGAGTTTGAGCTTATTTATCAGTTTCTCTGTAATATATTGCCAAGGAGCTGCATTGTAACGATCAGGGTTTATCCCATGAAATCGCGATAAAAGCTCCTGTTACATCCTCACGTCGCATCCCCTGTTGTTCAAGTTCCTGTGCCCGCTCCAATTTCTCATCTTTGGCAAAATGTATCGCGGTGCGTAGCTCAGAATAATGGGGGATCAATTGTTTTAAATCGTCTGGTGATCGAAATGTCATATGTTTAAAAAGTGAATGTCCTGCTCTGCCTTTTTTGATACGTCGCTCGGCCCATGGACTTAAACGATTCAGGGTCGTCATGACTATTCTGCCGTTTTTTCGGGTTACCCGCTCCAGTTCACGAATGGCCAGAGCAGCATCGCTCACAAACTCAACGGCGGTCATCGAGTAGACTTTGTCAAAACTTTCATCTACAAATGGCAGGTGATGCATGTGCCCGACAACCCCTTGAAAACCAAACCTGTGCAGTCTGGCCTGGGCCTTTTCAAGCATCGGGTAGGAAAGATCAAGGCCGTGGATCATGGCACCTCTGGCGAGTATTTCAGAAGTGAAAATACCGGTTCCGCAACCAACATCGAGTATCAACTCATTTTCGCCGGGTTCCAGCATTGCCAGGAGCACGTTGGTTTCATACTCCTTAATCAAACCGCCAATGGGGGTTTGAAACCAGCTGTCGTACGAGTCGGTCCAGGTATCAAAAAGTCTGACTTCCTTTTCCTGTGCCAATCCCATTACCACTCCCTTTAGATGGAATAGCCTGCCCGGTCAGCTATGACTAACCAGAGTGATTCGACTCCGCGTTATTTCGAGGTCACCGAATCTATTTTACTTTTCAAAGTAGCCGCCCGATCACGCCGGTCATCTACTTTGAGTTCGATGATGATTCGCTCGGCACCTTCATCAAGCTGGGCCTGTCTGATTTTTTCGACCAGCTCAAAAAGTTCTTTTAAATCGGGAACCTCAACAGCGGTTGACAGTCCACCAACCTGGTATGTGTAGCCCGATTCTTCAATAATTTTCACACCCTGCTTCACGTAGCGACCGAGGCTTACTCCCACCCCGACCGGATAAATTGACATCTGCGCAAGTATCATAGCAACACCAGATAATCAGGTTCGAGCCATCCGGTCCCATCGGAGGACCGGATGGCTCTTTAGGCAAATGCGAGCCTATTTATTTCGATCTTCCACCGCTTTGATCTCTGCCATGGTGGCGAGAATCTGCATGGCGTTTTCGTAGACCGGTGTATCAACCATTTTACCCAAATAGGTTACGGCTGCACTACCTTTGGCGATTCCTTCTTCCTCAAAAACTTTCTTCACACCTTCAGCCCATTCCACACTCTCTGCTGACGGTGTATAAATCTCATGGGAAGGCTCAATCTGGCCCGGATGGATCAACATTCTTCCTTCATATCCCATCTGGCGCCCCTCAAGGGTGGACTTCTTGTATCCTTCCTCGTCCTTAAACGCCACAAAGGGACAATCGATGGCAACACAACCGGCTGCCCGGGCAGCC
>QZLB01000213.1 GCA_004796425.1 Desulfobulbaceae bacterium
CTGTGATGGTGATGCGCTGATCATCCCCCAACAACGGCTTGTCTCGATCCTTGAACAGATCCGTGAAAAACTGCCCTGGCTTGAACGAATCGGTGTATATGCCAATACCAAAGGGATCATGAGAAAAACCAGCCAGGAGCTTGAAGAATTAAAAAACCTTGGACTGGGCATCGCCTACCTCGGTCTTGAATCTGGAGATGATGTCACGCTGGCGGCCATACAAAAAGGTGCCGATTCCGCGCGTTTCATCGAAATGGGAAGAAAGATCAGAGCTGCCGGGATCAAACTATCCATAACCGTCCTGCTCGGCATCGCCCAGAAAACACGTTCAGCCATCCATGCCAAAGAGACCGGTCGAGTGCTGAGCGCGATAGACCCAGAATTTGTTGGAGCTCTCAGTCTCATGCTGACTCCGAACACCCTATTACACCAGCAATGGGTTGATAAAAACTGGTACCTGCTTAACGCGGAAGAGATGCTAGAGGAGCTCGGAATTATGTTTGCTGCAACTGAGCTCTCAAACGGTTATTTTCACGCAAACCATGCATCAAACTACCTGCCGATCAAAGCAAAACTTCCTGAGGATAAACAAAAAATTCTCAGCTTAATTTCCCAGGCCCTGGCTGGGAAAATCAACCTGAAGCCCGAACATCTCAGAGGGCTCTAAACCAGGAAACGGGGTATCAACTATTGAGCAAATTTTTCTATCTGCTCAAGAATATCACCTTCAATGGTCACGGCCTTGCCGCTGCGATCTCCGAGCACAAAGGTCACCAGGGCATCTGCCGCAACATCTCCTGAGCTCTTGGTGGTGATAACCTGCTTGAGAACCGCACTGCGTGTCCCAACTTTTTCCAGATCGGTGGACACCTGGAGTGTTTCACCCACGCCGACTGCTTTTCGGTAATTGACGTTGATATTGACCACCATGAAGATCAACCCCAGTCCCGCCAGTGTTTTCAGATCAATCCGGGATTCAATATGGGCCCAGCGATCTTCTTCAAAAAACTCAAGGTAGCGGGCATTATTTACGTGCCCGTAAAAATCTGCGTGATAACCGCGCACTTTTATTTCAGTCATCGTTGCCATTATTTCCTGTACACACGCTAATAGTTGCCCGCATGCTCTGTGAGCCTATGCGGGTTTTCCGAAACATTTCAAAAAAGTCTGCAGCAGATTGGGATCGTTTGACTTGATCTTCCCGGAAAGAAAATCTCCCATACCCGGCCGATAGTCCTCGAGCCAAATTTTCTCAAAAAATTCGACACTTGATTTACAGACACAATCTGCATTTTCCACGGTCCGCCCATCCTCAACAGTGCAGCCATCAGCGGACAGCTTCACCGTCTTTTTCAACCCATCCAGCGAGAAGTAGTAGCTGAGCTCGCGCTCAGCTACACCACTTACGAATGAGTCACAGAGGCATTCAAATATGTCTTGAGCCATCAGGAATACCCTCCCGCTCACAACGCTTTGATTTTATCGGTCAAGGTGGGAACCAGTTGCGTCAAATCAGCAACGACCAGGACATCAGCAACATCTCCGATGGGGGCATCCTTATCCGTATTGATCGCCACCACATACTCAGATTTTTTCATACCGGCAAGATGCTGAATCGCCCCCGAGATGCCGCAGGCGATATAGAGTTTTGGTGAAACAGTCTGCCCGGTAGTGCCAACCTGTCGGGTATGCTCGGCCCATTCGGAATCAACCACCGGCCGGGAGGCACCATACTCACCACCCAAGGCTTCTGCCAGCGCAGAGATCATCTCCACATTCTCCGGTTTGCCAATACCACGCCCTGCACTGACGATGACCTCGGCTTTAGACAGGTCTACGCCACCAGATTCACCAGCTTCATAGCCTAAGAATTCGGTATTCCCCGATTCTCCGACATCAATCGATTCAACCGTCGGAGTACCGGTTGGTGGCTCAGCAACAGAAAACGCTCCAGCCTGCAGGGTGACCACAACCTTGGCTGTTTCATTCACAACCGCCCGCCTGAGTTTCGCGTTGCAAACAGGTACGATCAACTCGCCGTCTTTATACTCGACTACTTCAGAGACCTGAGCCGCGCCAATCGCAAAAGCGATCCGTGGGGCCAGATCCCAACCGTAGCTTGAATGACTCAGAACAATCATATCAGGCTGCTCTTTTTCGATTACATCACAGAGTAGACGCTTATGAACCGCCGGGTTGTATTCACCATGCTTGGCAGCATCCGCCAGGTAGAGCGTGCCGCTATACCCCGGCAGATCGACAGAATCACCAACCATAAACATGACAGACTCACCACCGCACTGATCGGCAAAGGCAATCAGTTCATTGACACTGGCGAGTGTTTTTCCTTCCCGATATTCTCCAACAAGCAATAATTTCATCTGATTTCCCTCCTAGGCCAGTATGGTGGTTTTCTCTTTGAGTAACGTGATGAGCTTATCGGCAAGATCAGCGGGCTCACCCTCCAGCACCAGGCCACCACCTTTTTTCTCCGGAAAGAACATTTTGGAGGTCTTCTGCCGCGCTTCAACCTTCAACAGTTCTGCTGCATCAATGGTCAGAAGTTCCTTCTTTTTCGCCTTCATGATATTGGGAAGTGTTGGATAGCGCGGGGTATTCAAGCCAAGCTGACAGGTCACAAGCGCAGGAGTAGAGAGTGCAACTTTCGCTTTAATGCCACCCTCAAGCTCTCGTTTTGCTTCTATTTTCCCGTCACTGTAAGCAAATTCGACAATGGTTGAAACCGATGGAATACCGAGCATCTCTGCAATCAGCACCCCGACCTGGCCACTTCCTCGATCCTGGGACTGCATGCCGGTAAAGATGACATCAAAG
>QZLB01000033.1 GCA_004796425.1 Desulfobulbaceae bacterium
AAATCACCCCTGTGAGCTCAGTGGTGTCATGGAACGCAAACGTCAAGGACTTCAAGAGTAGTTAGATTTTACAAGATTGGGAAAGCAAGTAAGACCATTGCGCTGATATTGATTGAATGGTGAGCGAATGAATGTCAATTCCATATACCCTGCTATGATCCCAGCAAACGCTGAGCCAACTGCTCTTTTTCTTGCGTTTCCATACCTTGGCTCAATGCTGTTATCATCTCTTGAATAAACTCCGTTTTCTGCTCCTGGGTGAGTGCAGGAGAAAAATGCTCCACAAATCCTTTGAACATGATCGGAAAACCAGCCGCGAAACATTTAGGCATTTTTTCCCTGAAGGTATCATGCGACATCAGTTCGGCTAAGAGCATATCCTTTTTCTCTGCAAGTTTTGGTTTATCGATCACTTCACAGACATTGGGCATGACCGTTGCGATTAGTTTAAGCAGCTTGGCATGAGCACCCTCCTTGGCGAGGAATTCGAGTAATTCGGGCAAAAGCTCAGGCAACATTGTCACCATCATTTTGGGCATCATTTCTGCCAGGTCAATGTCATTCAACATCATCGGCATCATCTTCAGCATCATCTCTTCTTTGTCCTCAGAAGACATGCCCTTCATCATAATCGGCATCATGCTTTCCATCGCATTTTTTACCAGTGCCATTGATTTCCCCTTTTGTTGTGTAACGATATAAATGTGGTGTAAAGCCGTACTGCTTTATTGACCCGAAACTCGGCAATAAGCTCCATTCATATGTCATCTTAAAAGCACATTCATTATGATCTAATCTGATTTCAGTGAGTATTTGGTAATATTCGCCACCCCTTCCCTTCTTACTCTTTGCAGGAAATGATTGTCCATACGCAGTGGATCAGGTGAGGGTCTGGGCGTGGGTCCCTACCTTTTTGAGGAGGCGGATAAACTCACTCTGTTCCTCATCTGTAAGACATGAAAAAAGCTCATTCAAAGTGGCACTGTGGGCTTGAAAGGCATTACGTGTTAGACTCAAGCCCGTTTTAGTCAGGTGTAAATAGCAGCGTCGCCCGTCACTGGGATCATCAACCCGCTGAACAAGCCCCTGTTTCTCCAAACGTTTTGCCGCAGTGGTCATCGATCCGCTGGTCAGCAGAACCTTTTCACCAATGATATTGATAGGCATTGGCCCCTTGTGCAACAGGGCCTCCAGGATCATAAAATCGGTTACCTTGAGTCCGGTCTCACCAATTGACTGCCTATCGATTGTCTCAATCGCCTTACTCGCTCTGCCAAATACCAATCTGAGATGTGCTCCCTTCTCCACGTTTCTCCTCTCTCGCGTCAGTATGCGGGTGGCAGCGCGTGTTTACCACGCGTTGCCACCATTGCTGAGTTAGCTTTTTTGCTTTCTTATCCACCTACTGGACCATACTCGTTCGGGTCGTATCGGCCAACCAGAGCCGGGCGATCTCAAGATCCGCCTGGGTCAGTTCATGGCCGGCAGCTATTTCCTCTAGCTGAATCTTCGCTCCCGCATGCTCCAATAACGCGATCAATTGATCGGTGCTGGCCGAGGGGATCACCTGATCAGTCCTGCCGCGCAGCACGAGTATCTCCTTACCCTCCAATGAGGGCAGCGGCTCTACACTCAGTGGCAACATTGGTCGCAGGAGAATCGCCCGGTTGTAGAGTTCCGGATAGAGCAACATCATTGCAGCTGCCATATTGGCCCCGTTGGAATAACCAAGGGCAACCAGTTGATCCACTGGCCGCTGATACTTCCCGGCTGCATCAACCAGGAACAATCGCAGGGCTGCGGCTCTGGTTCTGATATCCTGCTCATCGAGTACATTAGGCGCCAATCGGGCAAAAAACCGATTCATCCCCTGCTCGACAACCTGACCGCGCGGACTGATCACGGCCGTACCAGGAGCAATGGCTTCGGCCAGACCGAGCAGGTCATGCTCGTCTCCGCCAGTGCCATGCAGGGTGATCAGTGTTGTCTCCTCGTCGTTCTGCGGTTCCACAAACTGATGGATAAAGCCGGCCTCACGCAGTTTGGGCAAGTGCGTCTCTATTTCTGACCGGTAGGTTTCATACTGGCTGGGCAGCATCAGGTTGCTTCCCATTTCACCAGGCGCCTCATCAACACTGAAGCCTGGAGGGTCGGTGGCAATCTCAAAGAGGATGCCACCGGGTTCCTGATAATAGATCGAGCGAAAATAGTTTCGATCCCGCACCTCACTTACGGGATATCCGTGAGACATCAAAGATTGCTGGTACGCATGTTGTTGTGCATCATCGTACGCCCTGAATGCAATATGATGAACCGTTCCTCTGCCCTGACGACTGTCCGGTGCTTGAGGATCAACGACGACATCATAATAGGTACCCCAGCCTTCACTGTTTTCCATTACGTAGCGGACACGATTGCCTTCTTGCTTATGGAGCTTCAGGCCCATTACGGTGGTTAACAGTTTTTCCGTGGGTTCGAGCTTTCTGAGCAGCGCGGTGGCTGAATGAAAACCGATAATCTGGTGATCAGAATCCCCGGTAGTCTCCGTTTCGATTAATTCCAGCACCAACCCGTCTGGATCTGCAAATGAGAGAAGGTTTTCCCCCATTCGTCGCTCACGCTCGCTCGTTACACCTGTCTGCTCAAGCCGATCCTGCCAATAGTCGATCGAACCGGCCGGTATCGCAAACGCGGTTGCACCAACCATTCCGGCTCCTGCGGTTCCCTTGGGGGCATTTGCCCAGGGGAAAAAGGT
>QZLB01000285.1 GCA_004796425.1 Desulfobulbaceae bacterium
AAAGAGCTCATCGCGTGTATGACCAGAAAATACACAATTCAGGTTTCGCATGACCTCCAGTGTTCTTAACGATAAGCGACGATTGCTGCTCCGGGTATCGGGGAGCCTCAGCAGAGCAGTATCCGCCTGGTAACCGATCACCTTTAGAAAATCTGAACAGATATCTCCTCCAAACAACGTTTCCCTGTCGAACAGGCGGATCACCACCCGATTATCGAACAGTTCCTTCCACATCATCAGTCTTTTGCTGTAGTCAACATACTCCAGCGGAAGCTCCCATTCTGCAAAACGTTTATCAAATCCGGCAACCTGTTTGATGGTTTCCTGGTACCAGCTTTCAAGCCACTCCACCTGGTTCCTGATATAGACAATGACCACAAATTGATAATCGGAGAAAATTTCTTTAAATTCTTCAAGATAGAGACACTCCCCGGCCCAGAAATTTTCCTGGCTGATGATTATATCCCCTCTGAAATCACGAATAGATTGGCAAAAAGCTTCAAACCAGTCACGACCATGCGTTGAATTGCGAAACGCAGCATCTCCTCTTTTACATTCCAGGTAGGAGAGCAGGTTCCAAGATTCAAACTGATCAAAATAAAGGAACCCTTCACTCAGCAACCTTTCACGATTGGTAATGAGATAGTTCTGAAGATAAGTTGAACCGGTCTTTTCACAGCCAATATGCAGATAAATGGTCGGTGTACTCAATACGTTCAATGCTCCCTCGTGATATATGATCAGTGCTGGATCATTACCAAAAAAAGCTTTATGGTAATGCTTTAAAGAAACAACTCATTCTCAATCCGACACCTTATATTGACAGAGTGATAAGTCGATGACAACTGCTAACTTTGCCCACCGGGGTGTGCGAAGTCTTGCCCCGGAAAACACCATTCCTGCATATCAGATGGCATTGGCGTGCAGAGCTGATGGTATTGAAGTTGATCTGCAGGTCACCTCCGATTTTCAGCTGGTGCTTTTTCATGACCGTACCCTGCAGCGCACAACCAATGTTGCAAAATGTTTCCCCAATCGTTCGGCTGATCCGCTGCACAGTTTCAGCCTTGCTGAATTACAGACTTTGGATGCGGGGTCATGGTTTATCACCCGTGATCCGTACGGCACAATCAATGCGGGTGAAGTCTCAGCCACGGAATTACGCACCTTCGAAAATACAAGAATCCCTCGCTTTTCAGAGCTCCTGGAGTTTCTTTCCAGTAACCATCTGAAACTCAATCTGGAACTGAAAAAGCTCCCCCGTCACGATCAGCTCCCGTCCTTTATAGAGAAAGTTTTTGACCTGCTGAAGAGTAGTGGTATCACTCCTGATCGATTATCCGTTTCCTCATTTGAACACGAGTACCTCAAGAAACTTCTCGAATACCGCCCGGACTTTGAGTTGCACGCTCTGATAGATTGTAAAATTACGGATCGATTTTTATCAAACACACCGTTTGTGCAGATCATTAATGCCAACGCCAAACGAATCACCTACAAGCAGTACCGTAAAGCTCAAGCAAAGGGTTTTTCGATCAATCTCTATACTGTAAACGATATCAAGAAGATGCAGGAGTTTCTCAACTGGGGTGTTGCCGGTATCATCACTGATTATCCCCAGCATCTCACCACACTCGTGGAGGGGTAATCTTCTCCATAACCCTGTAGATTTGACACTTTCAGGTTTAGTGGCCACCAAAGGAACTGCGGCCTGAAATCAATACCGGGTTTCACCTGCAATGGTCAGCCAATAGTTATCTGACACGTGCTCAAACGTTATTTCAAAAGGTAGCTTCTTCAAGTGTGCAATTAATTCCCCAGCCTCATCAGCTGCAATACCAGAAAAAACGAACCACCGGTATTGATTGCAAAGGTCAGGGGTTATGAGCGGCTGCAAAATTGAATAGTGAATATTGGCAACAAGCAGATCCGCTCCTGCCACAGGAAGTTTACGTGCATCGCCTTGGATAATCATGATCTGGTCCTCCAGACGGTTCATTATGACATTTCTGCAGGCGGTTCGTGCGGATAATAATACATTATCAATGCCTACAATCCGCTTCACTCCCCATTTTGCAGCACCAATCGCCAATATTCCGGTACCGGTGCCGATATCCACCATACTCCGTACCAAATCGTTGCCACTGATCCGCTGTATCTGCTCAAGACAAGTCGAGGTTGTGGGGTGCATTCCACTGCCAAAAACAAGCCCGGGGTGTAGATAGATATGATCAGGGTTGGCTGGGTCGAACAATTCATCACGGGAAGAGAATACGGTCCATTGCCCAAAGCTCGATGGTACACCCGGGTAATCCTGCCATTGGCCATAACTCAGAACCTGCAGATCGACAAAGCGAAGTTCGACAGACCGACTGAGCAGCTCCTTTATCAATAGTTCACAAGGTTCCAGAAAAAACAGATATGAGAACCCCTGCTCAACCCATGTTCCGAGGTAGGAGCTATGTCTTGGTTCGTGGGTGGCATCAATCATACCCTGTATCAGGTAGATATAGAGGATCGTTTCCTTTTGCACCTGTTGCCATATATCTGTCTGATCCCGACTCACTGATATCTGCCTCCGTGCCTCACTGACGGATTCGCAAATCACCGTCAGCTTACTATCGTGTATCTTTTGCTGGAAAGAAAAATTACAACTGATATGATATCGGTCTGTTGTTCTGGTTTTGAAGTCATTTAATAATTTCACCTGCAATGTATCAATGGCCACTTTTGCAAAACTGCATACTGCAATCCTTGCCTACTGCATAACTCTACTGGTATCCGCTCCATTTGTAACCGCCAAAGACAGTTCCAGACCCAATATCGTTTTAATTACCATCAATGTGTTTCGAGTCGATCACCTCAGCATTTATGGCTACGACCGGGTAACCACACCTGCTATCGATCAGCTGTCTGAAGAGGCGCTTATTTTTACTAAAGCTTATGCCCAGGCCGGTTATACATTTCCTAACATGATGTCAATTCTCACGTCACTCTACCCTCAATCCCACCAGGTACTTGACATCATGAAGGACCAACTTTCTGCAAAAATCCAAACCCTGCCGGAAATCTTGTCGCGTCATGGCTATAAAACGGGCTGGTTTGCTGACTTGCATGAACCACATTTAGCTCTGGAGGCTGGGTATGGTCGTGGATTTGATGATAAGACCCGTATCGGGCTGCAATTGGAAGGGCATGAATCGATCCACCAATGGATAAAGAAAAATCGTTCTGATAACTTTTTTATTGCGATCAACACCAGACATACTCATACACCCTATCTCCCACTGGCCCCATTCAGAGAACATTTCAGCGCAGGATATGGCATTTTTCCCCGTAGCGATGAAGCGTATCATCGACAATTTTACCAGAGTGTTATCACACGACTTAAAGAAAAAGACCGTTCTTTGAGTGCCATATTTCCCCCTGAGTTACAGATCGCCCATCCGGAAATCTTTGACGGGCAGTACACGCCGTGGAAGATTGTTGGACTGGAAGACCTGCTTCCCCCTGAGCAGCGCTATAAAATCGGCCAGTTGGAAATAGATTTTTACAATGATCTTATCAACCTGGCGAGTAAAGAATCTCCCGAACAGCTGATTGCCCTCTATGATTCCTGTATCCTCGGTACCGACCAGCTCATTGTCGAACCGATTATCAGAACCCTCAAGGAAGAAGGCCTTTATGACAACACCCTGATTATTGTCACCGCTGACCATGGAGAATCCCATGGCGAGCACGGTATCTACGGGCATGGCCCTTTCAATTATGAGCAACTAATCCACGTACCATTAATCATCAAACCGGCAAAACCCATCCAGCCTGGCTATGTGACGACGCCTGTCATGTCCATCGACCTTACCCCGACTATTCTGGAGAGCGTTGGAATATCACCCCCATTTCATATACAGGGCACCAGCATCTATCAGCTCCTTGATGGCGCGCCAGCCAGAGAATACCTGTTCGGTGAAAACCAGGAATCTGCTTATCTGATTGCCGGGAAATGGAAAATAATCCTTGATCGCACCGCCCTGGACAAAACTTTTGCTGAGGATCACCTCCTGTTTGATCTTGATAATGATCCTGGCGAATTAATTGATCTTAAAAAAATTCATACCACGATCTACCACGAACTTAGAAACGTGGTTATTAATCATTTGAACACGGTTCCTGTATACCGCGATACCAATCATCATTTTTCTGATTCTCTGGACCAGAAAACTATCGATCGAATCAAGAAAACAGGGTATTGGTAAATGCAAAGATGCGCCTGATAGACAGGTGCCAAAAATCGCAACAAATAACTGGTATCGTTAATCATATCTCCATCAGATCGCACATCTGAGCTGAGGAGCCTCATAATCAACGGTGGGAGGAGGTTGTGGAATTCACACTACACTGGTGGTACTGGCTGGTATTTGGCATGATATTGGTTGCCGTGGAGATGATTGTCCCGAGTTTTACGCTGTTCTGGTTTGGCCTTGCGGCAGGATTTGTGGCACTGCTGATGTTTTTTCTGCCAGAAATCTCACTCAGTATTCAGCTGTCGGTCTGGGCGCTCAGTTCCATTGGCTTTACCATCGCCTGGTTTAAATTTTTTAAGCCAACTATGGTAGATCGCACAAAGGCAGGTATTTCCAAAGAAGCAGTTACCGGAGAAACCGGTATCGTGACCAAAGTTCCCCAGGCAGATATTCGTGGCATAGTCCGTTTCTCCATGCCGTTGCTCGGTGCCGATGAGTGGGAGTTTATCTGTCATGAGGAATGTCAGGTTGGAGATCGCGTGGAAATAATAGATGTGTCGGGCAACACCCTGGTTGTCAGGCCGAAAGGAAACTAACATGATTCAGTTAGGAGGTATAACCATGGAATACGGTGCTTTTGTTACACTTGTATTTACCCTTCTGGTACTTCTCACATTGTGGAAAGGAGTTAAGCTTGTTCCTCAAGGCTCCAAATGGGTAATCCAGCGCCTGGGGAAATATCACAAAACGCTTTCACCGGGACTTAACATTATTATTCCCTATTTTGACAACGTTGCTTACAAGGTGACAACAAAGGATATCGTTCTTGACATCCCCAGTCAGGAGGTAATCACCAAAGACAATGTGGTAATAATTGCCAATGCGGTGGCCTTTATTAATATCGTACATCCGGAAAAAGCGGTCTATGGGGTTGAAAACTATATCATTGCCATTCAGAACCTGGTCCAAACCTCACTCCGTTCAATCATCGGTGAAATGCAACTCGATGATGCTCTGTCAAGCCGCGAAACCATCAAAGCCAAACTCAAGACTTCTATCTCAGATGATATTTCAGACTGGGGTATCACCCTGAAAACTGTTGAAATTCAGGACATCAATCCCAGTTCCACCATGCAGACTGCTATGGAGGAACAAGCTGCAGCAGAACGACAACGGCGCGCAACCGTTACCCGGGCAGATGGTGAAAAACAGGCGGCAATTCTGGAGGCAGAAGGACGTTTTGAGGCATCGAAGCGTGATGCCCGGGCCAAAATTGTCCTTGCAGAGGCCAGTCAGCAGGCCATTGAGAAAGTGACCGAGGCAATTAAGGACAAAGAACTGCCCGTCATGTACCTGCTCGGTGAAAAATATGTGGAAAGCATTAAAGAGATCTCCACCAGTGAAAACAGTAAAACCATCGTCCTACCCGCTGATATCCCCGCAGCGATACGCGGCGTGCTTGGTGGTGTACGAAAATAGTTCGTTCTCTCTGCTGCTTCAACGAATAGCCTGTGTTTCAGATGCACCTTGAATAGTATGAGCGCATCTGAAACACAGGCTCCCCCTTTCGGTAGAACCTGCCGTTATCATTTACATTTACCTGTTCTGTCCAGTTTGGTGTTGGCCCTCTTTAACGAAACCCATACCCGATGGGTATTTTGCTGATTCTACATTGACAAGCCGTCTATTAGCACCGACAATGCAAGAAGCAGAAGTATTTCCATGTGCCTGAATGATTTGATGGGGAATTGAATGGCGACACACAAACTGATACGAAGTATCTGCTCCCGGCGAAAGCTTCACGCTTACACGCTGTATATGATGCTCGTGGGGGTACTTGCGTTCGCGCTTCCGGGCCAGGCCAAACCACCCCCCATCATTTTAGGCCAATCCACGGCTCTCTCCGGGCCCGCCAAAGATCTCGGCAGAGAAATGCAGGCAGGTTTACGCGCTGCATTTGCCTTTACCAACGATAACGGCGGAGTGAAGGGAAGAGAAGTTCATCTATTAAGCCTTGATGATGGTTACGAACCTGACCAGGCTGTTCGCAACACCCTTGAACTGATTAATGACGAGCAGGCGTTTCTGCTGATTGGTGAAGTCGGCACCCCGACCTCTAAAGCGGTGATTCCGATCATCGAAGAATATAAGATCCCGTTCTTCGCACCGTTTACCGGAGCTGAACTATTACGCACCCCTTTCAGGCGTTATGTGATTAATATCCGCGCCAGTTATTATCAGGAGATGGAAGAAATAGCCTCCTATCTTGTAGATCAGCGCGGGCTGGAAAAAATTGCCTGTTTTTACCAGAATGACAGCTATGGCTTTGCAGGCCTTCAAGGCATCGAGAAGGCATTGAGAAAAAGAGGGATGCAACTGGTCTCAAAGGGTTCCTATGAGCGAAACACACTGGCGGTCATGGGCGCACTGCATGATATCCGCAAGGCCAATCCCGAAGCCATCGTAATGGTTGGCGCCTATCCGGCCTGCGCGGAGTTTATTAAGCTGAGCAAAACCAAACTTCGGCAAAATCTCGTCTTCGCCTCCATTTCATTTGTGGGTACGGAAAGTTTAAAAGATGCCCTGGGAGCATACGGTGAAAACGTGTTTGTTTCCCAGGTGGTTCCCGACCCACTAAATCCCTCGATCCCACTGGTTAACGAATATCGCAAATCAATGCAGAAATATCAGTATGATGCACCGATCAGCTTTGTCAGTCTGGAGGGGTATATCGCGGGTAAACTCTTTGCAAGCATCGCCACTTCGGTCAAGGGTGAGTTGACCAGGGAAATGTTTATAACCACGATGGAGCAGCACGGCACTTTCGATCTCGGAGGTATCGTCCTCACTTTCGGCCCCAGGGATCACCAAGGCCTTGATACAATTCATTTAACCCGTATCTATCCCCAAATTGCACCCCTCAGCGCAACCCTGCCAACTTCTGCCACTCATCCTCTCTTCCCTGACCTTGTGAGTCGGTAATCATATGCTTTCAACAAGGAAAATATCCCTTTCTGCCGCTCCCTTTTATGCCTCACTGCTCGTCATCATTTCGCTTGCCAGCTTTATTGGTATTTTCTGGGCGGTGAATGAATACCAGGCCCACCAGGAGAGTATTGAAAATATAAGGAAAACATACGACCAGCAATATCGTGAGCGTCTCAGGGAAGAGTCTGAAAAAGTGATCGATTTTCTTAATTTTGCCCGGTTTCAAGCATTGATTGCTGCTGAAGATGAGATAAGAGACCGGGTACAGTCCGCTTACACTATCGCCTCCCATCTGCACTCCTCCTATCGTGATGAAAAGGGAAGCAATGAAATTCGATCTATGATTGCCGAAATTCTCAGACCGGTCAGATGGTATGACGGAAAAGGGTATTATTTTGCCGGCAGGACCGACTCGGGGATGCTTGACCTGTTTGCAGATGAACCATTTTTCGAAGGGAAAAGCGGGCTTGAAGCATTGCGTAAACAAGGCGAAAATCCAATCGGTTCAATGATTAATATCGTCACGGACAAAGGAGCGGGAACTTTTCGGTACACCTTGAGAAAACCCGCGTTTCCCGAACAGGAATATTCGAAAATTTCATTCGTGAAATACTTTGATCCACTGGACTGGTTTATCGGTGCGGGCATATACAACAACGACATGGAACGTTTAAACCAGAGCTCTGCTCTTACCCGTATCAAAAAAATGAAATTTGGCCAGGGGGGAGAGATTTTTGTATTTCGATTTGACGGAACACTTATCTCCCATCAAAATGAACAACTGGTCGGACGATCGATACGGAGTCTGCAATCCGATGAAGAAAACTATGGTGAAAAAATTTGGCTGGCAAGCAAAAGCAGTCGCCAGGGCAGCTACATCAAGTTCACCGAGACTACCGGTAGCGAAGCGCCTCTGCAGAAGCTCTGTTTTGTTAATGAATATAATGACTGGGGCTGGGTCATTGCCACCTCCATGTATATGAGTGAGATGGAAGCCCTGGTAGCGGACGCAACAGAAACCTACCGCCGCATTGCTTTTAAAAACGTTTCGACTTTTATCTTTCTCTTTATAATCTCTGTTTCACTCTTACTCCTTGTTGCCTATTACTACACTGTAAAAATCAAACAGGGCTTTAATATTTTTACCGATTTTTTCAGGCGTGCGGCGGATTCGAAAATCAAAATCGAGGAACATGATCTCACTTTCAGAGAATTTGAGGAACTCACCCATCTCGCCAACAACATGGTCGATGATCTGGTGCAAAAAGAGCGGGTGATTCGGCTCGATGAACTCAGGCTCGATACCTTACTGCGCCTAGGTACCATGGAGGACTTCTCCTTACGGGAAAAGTATGAGTTTACTTTGCAGCGAATCATCCAACTTACTCGTTCTGAAGAGGGATACCTGGCCCTGGTCAACAAGCGACAGAGCCATATTTCCATTATAACTCAATACCAATCGGATGGTACTCACGTTCATGCAATGCGAAAACGAGATCGGCTCTGCATTGTCGACAGCAATAGCCTGCCAGGTGTGACAGTGGCCAAACAAGACGCGGTAATCTGCAATGATTCTCAGATAACTAATCCCTGTCACCTCTATCCCTACCAAAACAAAAAGATCAAACGCAATCTCGATGTACCTATCGTAAACGAAGGGCTTATTGTCCTCGTTGCCGGCGTCTGCAATAAAAAAAGCGACTATGACACCTCTGATGTCAAACAGATGACCATGCTGCTTGAAGGGATGTGGCTGCATATCATCAAAACCCGGGCTGAACGCAAAATGGCCCAGCTCAGAACCCAGGTGATCGCCGCCCGTGAGGCTGAAAGAAGTCATATTGGCCGGATCCTGCACGACGACCTTGGCTCCCACTTAAGCGGCGTTGAGCTGCTCAGTAAAGCGCTTCATACAAGCCTGGATAGTGAGTTGCCGCAAAGAGCCCATCAGATTGAAACGATCCGTGGATTTATCGTCGATGCCACCGAGAAGACCAGACGGCTGGCCCGCGGACTATACCCCGTTCATATTATCGAGGATGGACTTGAAGCAGCCATTGAGGAGTTGGCTGCAGAAATTGAAAAGCTTTTTGGGGTGAGTTGTCAGCTTTTTTTCAACAGTGGCGTTGAAAATATTGACAATAACCTCTCAACACATATTTATTATATCGTTCGAGAAGCAGCATTCAACGCAGCACGGCATGGAGAACCGAACTCGATTACCATCTCTCTAAGAGTTGAGAATCAACATCTCAACATAGAAGTAAAGGATGATGGCTCCGGCTTCGATATTTCATTAACAAGAAAAGGAATGGGATTACAAACCATTGAGTATCGTGCCTCAGCAATCGGCGCGACATTTTCGATAGATGCAGAATCAGGTACCGGTACCGTTGTTTCTGTAAGTGGAGATATTTCAAACAGATGATAAGGATAATAATCGTTGATGATCATCCAATTTTCCGCATGGGGATGAAAGAGCTTCTTAATCAGGAGCGAGACTTTTCCGTATGCGGACTTGCCGAAGATATCGCGGGGGCAAGAATCGCACTGGCAAAGCACAAACCTGATGTGGCACTTGTAGATATCTCGCTTTCCAAAGAGAATGGACTCGATCTGGTCAAAGAAATAGCTTCGCATCATAAAAACATTGCCGTACTGGTCCTCTCGCTGCACGATGAATCGGTATGGGCGGAACGGGCAATTCGCGCGGGAGCAAAAGGGTATGTCATGAAAAAGCAGGCCTCAGCGTCTGTCATTACAGCCGTTCGAAATATTATGGATGGCAAAATCCATCTGAGTCCAGAAATTGCAAGTATTCTGCACGACAAACTCGAGTCTGGAAATAACTAAACAATCATAGTGTGGAGACTCATTGATCGTACCTCTGGGTGAAAAACCACCATTGGATAAAAAAAAATGATGCTTTCAATCATTTTTTATTCTATGGTGGGGTATCGGTCTTGGACTACCGATTTTCTTGGTAAAAAAAAGAAACCACAGGTCCTTGCAATAATGGCAGATGCAAATACGGGTCGCATCTGCATCTCAATAACCAGAAGTATTATCCAGACGGTTGGATTTTAAAATAGACAGTACCCGGTCAGGTGCTGTGTTAATTGACAGGAGGTAGTATACACCAACAGACTGTACGTTCCTGAACATCATCCATACATCTTTTTGCCAGAGTGAATCGGGGAATACGGGGTTTCCCAATCAGTAGCAAGGCAAAAAGGTTCATACCCTGGGTTTACAGGGGATATGGCTGTTCTCAAGAAAGTCTCACGGCTTTGGCGGGAATGGAAAACAGTCAAAAAAAAGGAGGAGAAAAATGGACGAAAGCAAAAGTTATAATGTTAACTTTTTCAAGCCATCCACACCATTCTTGAAGGAGAACATCCGCGCAATTGTCATCGGACTGGTCATCTGGGGCGTCGCGACCTACGGTTTTCAGATCCTGCTCAGGATCATGGAAACCCCCACCCCTGAAGCCAGCTATGTCAGCTACCAGCAGGTAGCCCCAAAGCTAACCCAAGGTTCAGCAACGACTGACGATCTGGTCGTCGCCGCCAACACGTATCTTCACCTGCTCGGTAAAGGTGCCGCAACATTGAAGAACGAAGCACTGAGAAACGCTTTCACTTCAACTGTTTACGCGCTGCTCTCTGATGCAGAAAAGAAAACATTGCTGACAGTCGCCGGTCAAGTCGCCTCAGACAAATCGGCCAATGTCGACTTCATCAATACCGCGTTGGGCATCACCGACAATAAGGCCATGATGGCCGTTGTGCCTTACGCACTTACGACAATCACCCCGGATAAAATGGCTGTGACTGATGCTTCGCTTGCTCCTCTGATGGAGAAGTATTTCATTCACAATCAGTCAGTTCTCACCGATACTATCGTTTTCGGCTTTCCTTTTCATTATCTCTACACCGCGCTCTTTCTCCTGGTATTGTTTGTCTTGATCTGTCTGATCTACTGTCAGGTGATTGATCGTTTGATGAAAAAATACGGTATGGAATCTTCATACGAATAGGAGGAGCGAAAAATGAATAGAATCACATGCAAGTCGTTATCAATATTTGTCATTTTTTCCGCCATCCTGTTCGCCGCCGGCTCCGCCTGGGCCGCAAGCGGGGCATCACTGGAGGGTGGCTTTAAAACCATGCCGGCAATCATCCTGATCGCCACGATTATTCTTTTTATCGTTGTTGGATTTATGAATAAGGCCGAGGGTACCGCTGATTTTTATGCAGCAGGTCGCTCCATTTCCCGGGTCGGCTCTGGAATGGCGATCGCCTCCAACTGGATGTCGGCAGCTTCCTTTCTGGGTATGGCTGCAATCATGTATGGAAGTGGTTACCACGGTCTTGCCTACGTTGTTGGCTGGACTGGTGGCTACTGCCTGCT
>QZLB01000131.1 GCA_004796425.1 Desulfobulbaceae bacterium
ACAAAAGTGACTTTTAATCCTCGGTATCTAAAATGTTTCACGATCGTGTTAAAGGCCAGCAATGACTCAATCTGACCGATGTGACAATAATCGTATGAAGTGATTCCGCCTACGTAGAGTTTAACGTGACCAGGTTCGATCGGACTAAAAGGTTCCTTTTTATGGGTGAGGGTGTTATAAATTCTGATGCTCATGGGAAATAAAGGCAGTAGTTGTCTGATAATACTTGTATTTTAATAGGAATCGCACATGCAATACGTTTGAGGGCAGCGTTGTGCACTCTCTATCAGTTTTATAAGACTATAAGAGTAAACTTATTAAGAGGAAATGACAACAATGATAGGCACCAAAACTGAGAATAAACAATGGTTGGATACACTTAAAGCCTGGTGGCACCCACGGGTTATCACCATGCTGTTCCTGGGGTTTTCTGCCGGTATTCCAATCCTACTCATTTTTGGTACGCTCTCTGCCTGGCTTACCGAGGCAGGGGTTAAGAAAAGTGCGGTCACCTTTTTTAGCTGGGCCGCCCTCGGATACTCATTTAAATTTGTCTGGGCACCACTGATAGACAGGCTTCCTCTACCGCTGCTGACCCGGATGCTTGGCAGAAGACGGGCATGGCTAGTTATTTCCCAACTGTCAGTAATGGGAGCTATTTTCTGGATGGCCATGATTGATCCGGCTCAATCTCATGCCCAGCTGACTGCAATGGCGCTTGCAGCAGTAGCGCTTGGTTTCTCCTCGGCAACGCAGGATATTGTTATTGATGCCTACCGCATTGAGTGTGTTGAAGAAGAGTATCAGGCGATGCTTTCAGCAACCTACATTGCCGGATACCGTATTGCCATGCTGGTGGCGAGTGCAGGGGCTTTTTACCTCGCTGACTTTTTTGGCACTTCAAGTGAATTGTATCAATATCAAGCGTGGCAAATCACATATGGAATTGTTGGTTGCTGTATGATCATCGGCGTGATTACCACACTCGTGATACCTGAGCCAGACAGGAAGGATCTGCCCGAACGTATTAATTACAGTGCGGTGGAGTATGGACGTTTTTTTCTCCTGTTTCTCTGTGTGGCGATTACTTTTGGTATTACGTTTTTTTATTCGGGTGCACTTACCGCTGATTTAAAGGGGTTTCTCAAGCAAACGATTCCTCTGTCAGGAAGGATTATTGGTTTCTTGGCGGAATGCCTCAGACTCTTTGTCTCTCTAGGGGTCGCTTATTCGGTGGCTCAGATTATGGTGAGACTTGGCCTGGTTGATCGGGCAATGCTTGATGATACCTACCTGGAACCGGTTAAAGACTTTTTTAAACGATATGGGATGAAAACCGCCGTTCTGATCCTGTTATTGGTTGGTTTCTATCGTGTTTCAGATATCGTGCTTGGGGTAATCTCCACGGTATTTTATCTCGATCTTGGTTTTACCAAATCTGAAATAGCCACGGTTGCGAAGGTGTACGGACTTCTGATGACCATTGCCGGTGGTTTCCTCGGTGGTATGCTGAGTGTACGCTACGGGGTTTTGAGGATTTTGATGGCCGGTGCCCTGTTATCTGCGGCAACGAATTTGCTTTTTGTTCTACTTGCCAATGTCGGACCAGATCTGCTGCTTTTAAAAATCGTCGTGGGTATTGATAATCTTGCTGCCGGATTGGCTTCCGCTGCCTTCGTGGCATTTCTTTCAAGTCTCACTTCTATTTCATTTACCGCAGTACAGTATGCGGTCTTTTCGTCTTTGATGACCCTCTTTCCCAAATTATTTGGAGGCTATTCTGGTACCATTGTGGAAGGTATCGGCTATGGACCTTTTTTCACGATGACTGCAATCATCGGAATTCCGGTAATATACCTGATCTGGGTCCTTAGAAAATTGGAGTAGAGAGAACTGATAATCTAGTGATGAAGACCTTGTAGTTCGCCATTGGTGAGGAATCTCCCAATGGCCCGGGGCAACTTCTGATCTTGAAAAATCAGACCGGTATGGAAGCCGAGTTGATCAGGGGCTTCTGTGCACCAACAGATTCGTGCCTCGCCGGTACGCATATCGAGTGGCACTTGATGGTCAAAGGAACAGAAAACAGTCGCATCTATTTCCAGGCGCTGGCGGGTCAGGGTTTTCATTCCCCCTGTGCTGAGGTCTATTGCTGAGCCGTGAAGGTGTTTCAGCCCATTGGCAAAGGTACGGTGTGCAGGAGCGATAGTAACACGTTTATTTCCAGTGTACCGGTAGTATTTTCTACGTTCCGGATTCCGATAGCCAAACGAAAGGTCGCCGACAAAACCATTTTCCCAATATTGACAATGGATGTGCTTTGCTGATTTGCAATAGTGTTTTATGTGGGTGGGAAGGGGGATAAAGATACCTTCACATATCGCCATGCAACTGAAAGTGTTCTCAGAAAAGAAAGGGCACCGTTGTTCTTTTTTTGCCATGACAAAGTTTCCGTGAAGCTGAAGGTACTCGTTGATGTTTGAAATCTTGCAAAAAATGTACCGCTATTTGAGTTGTTTTGCCGAAATATTGTACCGCTTCATTTTGTCATAGAATGCAGTTTTACCGATTTTTAAATTCCGGGCTGCCAGGGCGACATTTCCTTGGGTCTTTTCAAGTGAGTGGGCGATAATCTTCTCCTCGATTTCTGCAAGTATAGATTTGAGTGATTTGTTCTCGTAGGTACTGAGCAGGGCCGAGGGAGCAATGATCGATTCTTCTTCAACATCACTGTCAAAAATAAGTTCCTGTTCGGTAATGATGTTTGATTTGGCCATCAGTACCGCTCTTTGAATAACGTTTTCAAGTTCTCTGACATTGCCCGGCCAGCTATGTGTAACCAATCGGTTTATAATAGTTTTGGGGACAAAGGTGATATCTTTTTTAAAGGCAGTACGATATTTGCGCACAAAATAGGTTACCAGATCAATGATATCCTCCTTGCGTTCGCGTAGTGGAGGTATCGCGATATTTATAATATTGAGACGGTAATATAAATCCAATCGAAATCCTCCTGATTGCACTCCGGCTGCCAGGTCCGAGTTGGTTGCCGCTATAACCCGCACATCGACTTTGATTGGCGTATTTCCACCTACTCTGATGACCTCTTTGTCCTGGAGTACCCGAAGTAAGGCAGCCTGCATTCGGGGACTGATATCGCCAATTTCATCCAGGAAGATCGTTCCTCCGTCAACCACCTCAAATTTTCCTTTTTTCCTGGTATGGGCCCCGGTAAAAGCGCCCTTTTCATAACCAAAGAGATCACTCTCAAGTAGAGAGTCGTTGATAGTGTTGCAATTAATTTTCAAGAACGGTTTGTCGTTCCGGTTGCTGGTTTCCCTAATCAGGTTGGCAACCAGCTCTTTACCGGTTCCTGATTCTCCGGTAATCAGTATGGTTGCGTCCGATTTTGCAACCTGAAAAATCATGTCCCTGAGCTCGGTCAGGACTAAACTCGAGCCGATGATGGTACCCTCAGTGGGCTGATCTTTGATGTGATTGTTTAGATTATCCAGTTGATTGGTGAGATTTTTCCTGATTCGCTCGCTCTCTTTGAGTTTGTCTATTTTAAACTCCAGGATTGATTCAATATTGGCATGGAATTTTTCGAGCTCATCCTGATGGTGTTTTTGCTCAGTGAGGTCCCGTACCATCAACCAGAAAAGACTGTCTCCCTTGTAGCCCACAAAGGGAGCAATGAAGTATTCGAGGAAACAATCAGTTATGATTTCTGTGGTGATATCAGTGGAGCGATTTTCTCGGACTGCGTGATTTACCAGTGAAAACAGCTTGTGTTTCACTTGTTGCTCTTGAGTAGACAGATTGTCTTCGGTCCTGAGATCACCAAAGAACGCTATCGCGCTTGGGTTCATAAACTCGACTGATTTTTCGATGTTTATGAGCAATACCATTTCTGGCATTGCTTTTAGAAGTGCATGCTGGTTAGCGGCAAGGCGCTGCAGTTCTTCAACGGTGTGCTCAGATTCCATACAATCTTTGATCCTCCCTGAAAGCAAACATCCGGTTTCTATGCAGAAGTCTATCACAGAGGAAGTAGATATTGAATGATAATCGGCAGATTTTTCCATAAAAAAGGAAAAATTTCCGGTTATCCAAAAAATATAGGGGTGATTGAGCGAGCAGATTTACACTTAAATCAAAAATTGGTTCCATGGAATAACTTTGAGATCTGCTACAAAAATTATCTGGTGGTCTGAGAAGTCTGGAGAACTATTCCTGCACATCAAAGTATGGTGCAAGCGATAAACGTACCTGGTTACTTACTCGGCTTTTTAAAATAGGTGATTTTTGTTTAATAATTGTGGTTTGTTCTGGCGGAACAGCGAGTGAATCGATGAGAGTTTGGCGCACTGTTTCAGCGCGTTTGGCGGCGAGTTCCTCCAACATATTGTCGGAAACAGATACTTTTTGGGGAGTAAGTGGTACGAATTCGGGGAATTCCTGATCGCTGATATCAGCCTCGGTGAACCCTTGATCCGTTGTAGATTCATCAAGTGCCTGGAGCATCTCTTTTTCTTCTTTCTGCTTCTGCCATTCTTTTCTCCGTTTTTCGTTCTCACGCTGGATGCGTTGAAACTCTGATTCGTCCAATACTTTTTGCAACTTGTTCTGATCAAATTCACGATCCGCAAAACCGGTAATTTGAAGCTTTATACGGGGGTGAGCGGAAAGGAATTCACTAATCCTCGATAGCTGTTCAAGTCCTTTGGTATCGAGCATTGCTGAGTTAGGTGAAAAAGAGATATCGTGATTATCAACCAGATCACTGAAGGATTTATCCGTAACCAGAAAGGGGTTAATGGTAGATTTAATAACATTCTTTCCAAAGTCATTTATGATCGTTGAAACTAAGGGCTTCACATCATTTCCTTTGTTTGAACTCAATTCCAGTGAGATTTGATCAGAATTACCAGAAATTAGGGCCAACGCAAGAGCGGCAGGTGTATCGTTATTTTTGGGAACGACCCTATTTAAAACCAATGACGTTAAACGTGACCGCCCATCCGAATGGATTTGCTCTTTAACCGTGATATCGGCTGTTGCATTTGTGGTGTCTATACCACGAATTTGTGCCGCAATCTGGTCTGCAAAGAGAGCGAGTGGAAGTGTTTGAGCGTTAAAGATATATTGTGCAGATGGAGGGTCCTGCATGAGATTCGCTGAGCCTTCAATGGTAAATGGAGTCCCTTCAATATTCCCGGACAGGACCATACTGTTGGGCTTCTTAACCACGGGGTATTCAATACTACTCAGTGAACCGGTGATACCGGTCAATCCTAGTGCAAGTGGTTCATCAGTCCGAAAATCCTGGTAGTACACAGATCCATTTTCGATATCAACATTTTCCAGCATGAGTGTAAACTTCGAAAGATCAGTATCCGGATCGTTCTTGGTACTTTTGGGTTCAGGAAGGAATATGTGTCGAAGGAAAACAGAGGTCGGCAAAAGAGGGTTGACCTCTCCCTGAACACGCTGCCAGGATAAGCTTGGCTGGTTGAGAAATATATTGCCAATACTCAATGATTTTCGGCTCATGGACCAGTTAAACTCTTCAAAAAGAACCTTTTTCGATTCTAGAACAGGCTTCTGAACCTGACCAATGATCAACTCTTTTGCTGCAAGTGAACCAGTAAATTCACGTTGTGGATACTTGAATAACCCTTTTCCCGAAACCTCTCCTTTGATCCCTCTCAGTGAAGGATCCTTGCTGAACCAGGTGACGAGTTGATTGGGTCGTAGATTAATAAAGGCAAGGTCTGCTTTTATCTCTACGGGAGTAATGGTAAATAAGCCTTTCGCACGTACTGATCCGGTACGATTTATTGATGCAGAAAAGGTGAAATTATCTTCACTGGTTGTTTGCTGTGTAAGATTATTTGCTTTAAAAATTGATTCGCTTAGGTTGAGCACAGGGGTTTTAAGATTTTCTCCAAAGACTTTTACTTTTCCGGAAAAATCGATCCCATGGAGCAACTGACGGGCGGGGTTTCCCTGAAATAGGGAAAATAACCGAGGTACTCTGCCTCGAACCAATTGAGCGGTACTGTTGGCCATTGATATATTACCAAGGTCAAGAACGCCGTTTATACGACTCACCGGATTACATTCCAGAACGGGAACAAACAACCATTCAATCCCTCTGTCTCTCAAACGAAGATCTTTGACGGTAACCCGGGTACTTTTCAATGAATAATCAAATGGCAGTGTCTCGTTTTCATCGAGTGTGAGCGCAAGTAACCCGGAGAGATCTGCGGTACCTTTGATTTCTTTTGGGCTTGATGCGAGAAATGGTGCAATCTCCTTTAGCGGAATATTATTAAGTTGGATGTTGCCGCTTGGTTGATTCTTGTTATTTAATTCGCCCTGCCAATTAAAAAAGGCTTTTGAACGGGAATGCTCTCCACTTAACCTGAAGGAGGATCGGTACTGCGAACCAGGCGGTTGCGCACTGTTATTGAAATTTTTGACCGATAGCTGGAGCGCCTGCCAAGTTTTAAGTGCTTTTTTCGTGCGCTTAGTCTTTTTGAAAATTGTACCGCCGTCGGCAATGAATAATTTAATCCCAATTCCAGGGATCATTTTAAAAAGCGGATCATCCGGTAGCGGGCGCAGGCTCAAAGCTGAGAGGTTTTGTAATGTCTCTGATGAGAACTTTTCACCGAGAATGATCTGAGGTTCACGAAACAGAACGTTGGTTAACAAAAGTTTCTGGGCAAATGGTTCAATGTTACCCTCAAGTTTGGCTGCGGGAACCTGGAGGGTAAGCTGATTGCTTTTTGATTCGAGTTCCAGGTTTTGGATCGAAAGGTTCAACTGAATAAGGAGCGTACTGCCCGCCTCTTTTTCGGCTGAGAAGGATATCTGTAGCTTTCCATCAATCATGCCGTTTTTGATTGAGATCGGCATGGCCACTGGTAAATAGTCAAAATAAAGTCCTAAATCGACATTATCCAGGTCGCAACTCAGTATGGTTTTCCTCCCGTCGGCGAGTTCTGTGGTTGTTGAGTCGCCGGTCAACAGAACCGGACTCCCATTGACAACTGCAGAGAAACGAGGTTGCAGGTATGAGTCTGTTTGGTAGGCAAAGTTGGAAAGGGCAGGAAGCGCCAGTTCGATCTCACTGATCAGATGCTTTTTCTCCGTGACATCATCTATAAAGGTAACAGTAGAGTCTGAAATTTGCACATTGTTCAGCGAGAACAAAAAGGGTAATTCGGCAAAATCTATAATCTCAGACTGTTGTCCTTCAGAGCCACTTTCTATGAGATAGGAGATATTATAATTCTTCGCTGCATCTCTGATAATGGTGGCGTCAAGTCCACTAATGTCGAGTTTGGAACAGACCCAGTCACCTCGTAAAATAGCCAGTATATCAAGTTTTGACTCGAGGTTTCGAGCAGTAAACAGTTGAGGGTCAAACGAGTGGTCAATGATATCAACTGAGAGATTTGCCAGTTTTAAATGAAAGGTGATCGGGTTGAATTGAGCTTCTTCGATACGAAGTTCAACTTGGAGTTTAGCTGAAATCTGTTCTGCAATAGTTGTTGTTAAAAGGTAGGGAACAAGAAAAAAGCCTCCCAGTAAATAGCATGAAAGTATCAGCAGAAAACCGATTATCAGGGCAGGCAAACGGGATCTCTTTTTTTTGGCTTCCTGAGGTTTGCGTGTGCGGCTTTTTCTTCTGCTCGCCTTACTTAACGTCTTTTTGGTGACTGCTTTCTCTGTTATGGAAATAGAACCAAACAAGTCATTGTCATGATCGTTTGAGTTACTCTGTTTTTCTGAAGTCATTTCAATATAAATCGTAAATTTTCTCGTCGTTAATGTCTGCAATTTGTCAAAGAACAGATATGCCCTGCTGTTACCGATTTTTCAAGTGCAAACATGAAATATGACGGGTAGATTCATATTTTGCTGTGATTTGAAAAATTCGGAAGACAACCGTACAATCGTGCCAAAACTGAAGGTATTCGAACAGTATGAGCGCTTTTGAATAAAAACTCTTTGGACACTTTTCATTCGTGCATTGACCTGATATACCAATAACTACAGGTATAGTGATTGGCTAAATTAAGGAATTGCCATGGAATCCTCTACGACCGTCTGAGGTTATGCCGCCAGCAAGAAATCGCGTTTGGAATGAAAAAATATTGATTTATCTCCTGCTTAGTAAAAGTCACGAATAAAAGAAATTCTCGGATCACTGCTCGATGAGATTAATTAATAAAGAAATCGTGACAGATGATAATTTGTGCTTGATAAACAATTGTTATTACAGTTTAACTGATCTACTATAATGTCATGAGGGAAACCGTATTGTCCGTCTCTATCTCCATCACGATCATAGGGAAAGTCAGGGAGTAAACGTTTGGAAATAATCGAGTCAATAAAACTGTTGCGCTGGCAGGATGTGCTGGACATTTTGGTCGTCGCGTTTGTGATCTATCAATTGATCTCGATCATTCGTGGAACCCGCTCAGTGCAGATGGTTCTGGGGCTTGGGGTTTTAGTGCTGGTCTATTTTATGGCCAGTATTCTTGATTTGGCGACCTTGCTCTGGATACTTCAAACGTTTTTAAGTTCTCTGTTTATTATCGTCATTATCGTATTCCAGGATGATATCCGCCGGGCCCTGACCCAGGTTGGGAAATCACCTTTTCAAAGGACAACCGGAATCCTGGAAAAGGATCTTGAGGAAATTATACGAACGGTTTTCTACCTTTCTAAGCGGCGCATTGGGGCGCTCATTGTAATTGAGAGAGAAATGGGGTTGAGAGATTTCGTAGAATCAGGATTTGTGCTGGATGCACGACTTAGCAAGGAGATTTTAATCTCGATCTTTATGCCGGTATCACCATTGCATGATGGGGGGGTAATTATCAGCAAAGGTAAAGTCCACACCGCCGGTTCGATCCTGCCACTCACCCAAAACCCTTATATTGATAAAAAGTATGGAACCAGACATCGTGCCGCCATTGGGCTGTCGGAAGAAACCGATGCAGTGGTACTGGTAGTCTCCGAAGAAACCCAGGGTATCTCACTGGTACAGCATGGTGCGATGACAGCGGTTAATGATGAAATTTCACTGAATAACAGCCTACGCGCTATTTTTGTTGGTTCCAAAGAAGTGCAACCATCTTCCTGGAAAAACTGGTTCGGAAAATGATGAAACCCCTGAGTCTGGTATACTGGCGTCGATTTGTTGCCAAAGAGTGGCTTCCATTACTGATTTCACTGATTCTCGCAGTGATGTTATGGAGCTTCGTGGGCGGTGAAAAAACAGTGGATAAAAGTGTTATGATACCGGTTGAGGTTATTAACCTGCCCCGGCACCTGGTTATTTCAAATCAATTTAAAAAGGAAATCGAAGTAACCGTAAACGGACCACGCTCGCTCATTCTTGAGCTTGATAATCGAAAAATTACCCGCCAGATTGATTTATCCAAAGCAACACCAGGTACTACTGTTGTGCACAATGATGTCGAGTCTATTTCAATCCCCCGTGGAATTACCGTACTCAGGGTACAACCCAACTCAATTATTTTGTCACTTGATAAACTTATTCAGAAGCAGTTCAGAATCAATCCGGTTACGACAGGCAACCTGCCGGCAGGATATATTCTTAAGGATCTCAGTATGGATCCTGAATTGATCCCGATTACGGGTCCTGAAACTGTACTTGCGGCCCATGAAGTACTTCGGACCAAGGTTATCAACCTCAATGGACTGAGAAAGTCTGTTCAGCAGCAGGTTCCTTTGGATCTCGACCCCGCTATTGTTGATCTGATCGGTGAAACGACAATCACGGCCGAGATATCTGTGGGGTATGAGACAGTTCAGAGGGAGCTGAGTGTGAAATTTTCTGAGCCGGTTCAAAATGGTACTGAAGAATTAACAGAAGTGAAAGTACTGGCCAATGTGCCGAAATTGCTGTTGGAAAGTAAAGAATCGATTTCTAATGATCTTAAGGCCATAGTAAACGATGATGAGGAAAATTCGATCGCAATTATCGAAATCGTCCCT
>QZLB01000053.1 GCA_004796425.1 Desulfobulbaceae bacterium
AATAATATTAAAAAAAATGAAAGGAAGTACAATGACAGATATGTAGCCAATGGACACCAAAAATCTACTGAAATAATATTGCCATAATTGATACCAAAAAGTCTCGAACTTACTCTCATGGATAGAATCAAAATCATGATAAGCAATCCAAACTGAAAAAGAGATTGTTTCTTCCAATACCATACTGTTAGTGGCATTGAAAAAGCCCCTACAATTATTGCTGTTAAAAGAATTCTATAGTCTAAAGGCCTAATTAGTAGAGTAATTATTGCAATTGCTAAAGTTGCAATGAAGAAATAATTTCTTTTATCAATTAAACTGTTTGCATGTTTCGTAAGATCTTTCATCAGTGTGATATTTTGCTTTTCAGTTCATAATGTTGAGTTAAGCGACGCTGCCACGATGAAAGTTACCCGGCTGAGTCTGACCTGAATAAACCGATAAACTATAAATGGTAAGGCTTACTGGCCTGTGGCAGACGATCGCTTGAACGATTGGTTCGAGTTTTTTTTATATTGCTCTTTTTCTATGGGTAAAAGCATAGTGTTTCTTCTTTCCGTTTCGCCTTTTCCCTGTCCGATTTCTATTATCAGTTCCATAGTTGCCTGCAAATAGTAATGGAAATCATATATTTATTCATCAATTCTTATTGGTTTTTTATGCCAGTAGGCACAGTTGTCCGTTGCAAGACGAATAAATACAAACGAAACCGCAACAGCTCCTACGTGCTGTTTTCGAGTCCATACCGATTTCCAGGAATGACCAGGTAGCCACTCGGACTTATCAATTTCAGCATCACCATAATTCCCTCGCTGCATTTTTTGCAGAATGGCTTGTTCTGTTCTGGCAGCTTGTTTTGTGATTCTGATGACTCGCCTAATTTTTTACGTATTTTGTTGCAGCATGCCTGTGCAACTCCATTGGCCAGGAATCCGTAATGTCTGATACGATGGAACTTCTCGGGCAACACGTGCCAGAGAAACCGTTGCAGGAAATCGTATGCCGAAAGAGGCATTGTCTTGGTTCGTTTATTATCTTTGTAATCCCGATACGTAAAGGTTACCTGGCCATCTTCGAGTGATACGAGCCTGCTGTTGTTCAATGCCACTCGATGGGTGTAACGACCGATATACCTGATGACCTGTTCAGCCTTTTTGAATGGAGATTTGCAATATACAATCCAACTACGTTTGGTGAGTGATTGTAAGAAGTGTTGCTGGTTCCAGGGGTGGCCAGATCGGTTGTGATCCTCAGGAATGATAAACTCGTTCTTGTTGAGTGCCCGCTCCAATCCTTTCATGAATTTGCCTCGGAAGACCTTGGAAACACCATTAACCGGAAAGAGGAACGAGCCTTTATGCTTGGCCGATACCCAGCTGCCATCGGCCTTTAACGCGCCACCGACCACAATAAAATGTACGTGTGGGTGATGCCAGAGAGTCTGCCCCCAGGTGTGCAGAATACCGAAGAACCCCAATGTACCACCAAGCCATTGAGGGTCCTTGCCAAAATCTTTGAGTGTTGATGCCGCTGAGTCAAAAAGCAGGTTGTAAATGAGTTCCTTGTTGTAGAGGCTGAATGGGAATAAACCTGGTGGGAGGGTGAAAACGACATGATAATAGGGCACGGGCAGGAGTTGCCCGGTACGTTTTTCTACCCATTGTCGTTGTGCTGCCCCTTGACATTTAGGACAGTGCCGATCCCTGCATGAATTATAGCTGATCTCCTTATGACTGCATTCAGTGCATTGATCGAGATGGTAGCCCAGCTTTTCGGTGCGACAGAGTTTAATGGCAGAAAGAACGGCTTTCTGTTTTCTGGTCAGCGACCGGTCTTTAAGAAATCCTTTCCCGTGTTTCGTTATGATATCAGCAACTTCAAGACGAGGTCTTGGCATTGGTCGTAAGGAGGAATATGTGGGCGGTTTAGAATGAGAAAGTGTTATTATGTGTATGTATTTATTGTCTTTTTTGGCGAAGCCTTACTCGAACAATATAATATACGCATTTCGCGTTTCAGACAAAACAATGACAATTTTTGTCTCTTCTACGCATAATCTGGAAAAATCATACTTGGGTAAAAACAATAATATTATTACAGAATATCTAAAAAAGTGAGTGAAATATTAAGTTGTTAAAACACATTGTACAACTATTTTTTTTATAACTTCATTATTTCATCAAACTCATACTGCCTCATAATTACAAAATATCACGATATACGTAAGTGTCTTATAATTACAATTTTCAATATGAAATGATGATTTTGAGGCAGTGTAAATGGG
>QZLB01000160.1 GCA_004796425.1 Desulfobulbaceae bacterium
CAATTCGTGCGGTCGACCCGTACGCCACCAGGACAATCTCTGCATCGATCGGTCCTTCCCGGCTGTACCGGGTCTCGTTCGCAACGATTCTCTGGTATTTATTCTGCAGTTGTTGATTTTGATGTTCCAGTGCTTTGGGGTCCAGGAACAGCGTTTTTACAATGTTCTTTTCACGTCCTTGCCGGTTTCCATCTGCAACCCAGCCTTTTTTTCTATTTTGCTTTCTCTTTGAAGCATGCGAAAAATCAACCGGTTCCATCATTTGGCCAAGCATTCCATCTCCAACGATAAAGACCGGCGTCCGGTACTGATCGGCTTTTTCAAATGCCTCCTGCATCATTTCAACCGATTCCTGAATGGTAGAGGGCGCATAGGACAGAACCCGATAATCTCCATTTCCTCCACCCCTGGTCATTTGATAGTAGTCAGCCTGAGCTGGCTGGATGCCGCCGATACCCGGACCGCCTCGCTGCATGTTGACTATGACACAGGGAAGTTCCGCGGAGGCAAGCATGGATATCCCCTCCTGCATCAGGGCAATTCCAGGAGAGGAAGAAGAAGTCATAACTCTGCCACCTGCTGCTGCGGCACCATAGACCATATGAATTGAGGCGATCTCACTTTCTGCCTGGAGAAAGACCCCGCCTCTTTCCGGCAGTTCGCGGGCAAGATATTCCGGTATTTCATTTTGCGGCGTGATCGGGTAGCCAAAGAAGTGAGTACAACCTCCTCTGATTGCTGCTTCTGCCAGTGCTTCATTACCTTTCATCAAAGTCCGTGTCATTAGCCTGCCTGCTCAATGGAGATGTCGACCGCCAGTGCATTATCGGGACACATGATCGTGCAGTTCCCACATCCCACGCATAATTGAGCGTCATCCACACAAACCGGATGATACCCCTGTGTGTTCAGTCGACTATGATCAATTTTCAGAAGGTCTTCGGGACAGACGGTGGTGCAGATCGCACATCCCTTACAGAACTCTGCTGCAATACAGATTGTGTGAGTTTTTGTTTCAGTCATTTCGCACTCCATGATGAGGCTCCCTGCGTTCTACCCAGCCAAAAAGCCCGGCTCAATCACCAGAAACGAAAAGTTCATATAAATAAATTTATTTTATTTATACCTAACTCAATTATCGCCCACTATCGCCTTCAAGTCAAGACAAATAAAGGCTTCAAAGGGATCATTTCAAGTGACTGTGATGATTAAATTTAAATGAGTTTGGCGAGAATTAAACACAACAGGGCGGGTAGTTTCGCCGACGAGAGTTTTTTTGGTGAAGGAAACTGGTTAAGACGGGCAGATCAGGCGCGGTAGATTACCACCAGGGCGGTGGCCACTCCACCGATACCACGGTAGCCGTGTGGCGTTGCCGAATCAAAATAGAGGCTGTCACCTTCGGTAAGTTCCACCACCGTTTCGCCACAATGAAATTCCAGCACACCACTGAGCACAAAGAGAAATTCTTCACCCCGGTGATTATTATATACGATGTCATCCGGCGACCTTTCTTCCATGTGAACGATAAAAGGCTCCATATTTTTATCTACCCGGGGATAGGCAAGCGGTTCATATTGATAACCGATATGAGATATATGGGGCCCCTTGGCAATACCATAGCGATCTTCTTTGCGTACTACGACAACCCCCGGTTCCTGAGCCGATTCCTGAAAGAAATAGCCGATACTCACTCCCAGCGCCGCTGATATTTTCAGTAGTGTCGAAATCGGTGGAGTAACAAGATTATTTTCTATTTGTGACAGGTTTGGCTTTGAGAGTCCGGTGAGACCAGAGAGATCCTGTAGGGTCATCGATCGTCGGACCCGCAATTTCTTGACTTGAGAGCCGAGATCCAGTGTAGCAAGTTCATTTTTTATGTCAGGAGCCATTGCGCTTGCTGTTACCTCTTGGCAGATAATACGTATTCTGATTTCATATTCATCACATTTACGCTGGAATAGTAACAGATCGTATTAAATCAACATTTCGATTCTTGGGCAAGAATTTACTGGTTATCTGACCTCAAACATACCGCGTTTTATTTGCAGAGCTCCCGTTGTTCTCCATCTATCCTTCATAACCTCTCCTTGGTTCATTCACTGTTTTGAAAAAAAAGACCAGACCACTCCCGAGTGGTTCGTTTACCGGTTCAACCACGAAAATTATACCAAAATTCCAAGACACTAGGAACATACACTGGTATAGTGCTGCTCACCAAAATCAATGTGACAGAAACAGCGCGCAGATAAATCAGGGGGATCCGGGGTGACCAAACCTTCACTATACACTCTTTTCATGACATCTCTGGGTCTGGTATTGACCAGTCCAAGTGTTGTCTGGTGGTTACTCATTACCGGTATATTGCGCACACTTTTTTCACTACCCGACCCCGCCAACGAATCGGTTGCAAGTTTTCCACTCATCATTGTTTTTTTGATTACCACCGTCGCCACCCCGGTAATCTATGGCTTCTATTACGAAAAGATTGATGGAAGCTCGACATCGCTGAAAA
>QZLB01000129.1 GCA_004796425.1 Desulfobulbaceae bacterium
CTGCTCATCCGGACCAAATATGAAGGAGGGCAAGTGGGAGATCGCCACAGAAATGGGAATGAAAGGTGTACCGGTGAAGATGCCTGCGATGTTATACACCCAATGCTTGACGAAAAAGGACTTTATCCCCGGCACTGAACAGCAGACCCAGAACAACTGCACCATGACCGAACAAAAAAGTGATGGTGATACCGTCAGCTGGAGAATGGAATGTAAAGACGGGGCCACTGAAACTACCAGCGAAGGAATGATTACCTACAGTGGCGTCCTGTTCAGTGGAAAAATAGACATCACGATCAGTGGTGGCCCCGTGGCAATGAACGCCTCAAATACTATTACCGGGAAATATCTGGGTCCATGTGACTAATGAGCAGGGAGCAGAAATTACTCCCCTGTTGAAGCTCATCTGGACCGGATACTCTTTTATTGATTACATCCGGTATGACAGGCCCAGATCATTTCCTGCGCAATATCGTACGGGAAGTCATCGCCAATAACTGCAAAGCATTCCTGTTCACATCGCTCAGGGTGCATGTCAAAGTTTATCTGCCAGTTACATCCGGACTTACAGGCCTCGATTGCCCCATCCTCATGATAAATTTCGTAACATCGGTTCATGCAAACGGCCTCATTATCAGCGAAACTGTTGACAGTAAAACCAAAGACCAGAATAGATAGTATCAGCAACACACGTGACATTTCCAGACTCCTTTAATCTATCGGATTCAAACAATCGTAACCAGTATGACAGACATAATAAATCATATCATTTCTCAGTCATAACATTGAACAAAAGATGAGCATAATAGAAAAAAAACCTGTTCTCAAGATCAATGTCACCATTGAGTCTACCCTAACATTTTCACCATGATGTTATACGTTTCCGGGATTTCCAAACTTTGAAAACCATACATCGATTCCCCAACTGACCATTTGCGGAGGAAAAAGCCTCAGGAATAAAACCCTGAGCACTACTGGTTTGATGTTTACATTATCACTACAGATGAGATAATGGTGGAATCGCGCTCCATCTTCCAAAGCCACTGGTGACAGAGGTATTTTACAAGACTGGCTTACCGGATGGTTGCACATTATCACAATTATGTAGAAACATGACACACGGTTGTCTAATCGTCCGGTACGTTACGTTAAAAAACAGTAGTAACCGGACATAAAACACATCCATGAACTGAGAATTATTATGCGATTTCAGCATGACAAGAAGCTTCTCTCAACAATCCTCGTGTTTACGGATTTGGACGGAACACTGCTCGACCACGACACATACAGCCTTGCACCTGCGCGGGAGTTAATCGACACCTTACAAGAATGTAAAATTCCGCTTGTCGCGAATACCAGCAAAACTCGAGCTGAACTCCTCTCTTTCCAGAAATCGATCATGCTGCAGGCTCCATTCATCTCAGAAAATGGGGCTGCGATCCATCTCCCCAAGACTCAATTTCCTCGCCAACCGCAAAACAGTGTTGAGAGCGGTGAGTTTTGGGTAAAGCAGTTCAGCCAACCACGCGCTCACTGGATTTCTCTGCTTAAACAGCTGGCACCAGAATTGCAGAACCTCACCCAACCATTTTCTCAAATGTCGGTTGAGCAACTCTGCCAGGAAACCGGCTTGACATTTGATAATGGTCTGCTCGCTCATCAAAGAGAATATGGTGAGCCACTGAAATGGCTGGGTTCAGAAGATGAGAAGCATGTTTTTATTGACAAAATTACCGCACAAGGCGGACATGTTTTGCAAGGTGGACGATTTATACACATCGGCGACCAGGTAAACAAAGGTGATTCGATGATCTGGCTGAAAGATCTCTATAATCAAACGAGCAAACAAAACCACACAACCATTGCTCTGGGTGATTCTCACAACGACATCGACATGCTCGAAGCTGCTGACGTTGCAGTTCTTGTAAAATCTCCCGTCCATCAATTCCCACCGCTTCGCAGGACAACAAACATCATCAAAACACAGAACAAAGGTCCGGTTGGCTGGGTTGAGGGGCTCCTGGCCGGCCTGGATATCCTGAACAATCAAGGAGTCTCCCATGGCTGATTTTTACCAGAATGGTACGGTTACCACCCTTCACAATATGTCTGACCGATCACTTGAGTCTCTGGAAGCAGAGCTCCTGCAGTTCAGCAAAAAGCGCCCCCTCGGGCTGATCCTACCGTCACTTTTTTCTGAGCTTCAAGGAGAGGCATTGCCTAAAATAGTCGAACACCTCGCAGAGATACCCTATCTTTCCGAAATTGTAATCGGACTCGACCGGGCCGATCTCGAGCAATATCGTCATGCGTTGCATTTTTTTGAAAGACTGCCACAACACCATCGAATTTTGTGGAATGATGGGCCTCGGCTCAAGCGTATCGACGCCGAACTGGAAGCGCTCGGGTTGGCGCCTGAGGAACTGGGCAAAGGCCGCAACGTCTGGTACTGCATGGGTTATATCTTAAGCTCAAATAATTCTGAATCGATTGCACTCCATGACTGTGACATCATTACCTATGATCGGGAGCTACTGGCACGTTTGATCTATCCCGTAGCCAACCCGCAATTCAATTATGAATTCTGTAAAGGTTACTATGCCCGAATTGCTGACGGCAAAATAAACGGCCGGGTTTCCCGCCTGCTGGTCACCCCACTTATCCGAGCCCTGAAGCGGGTGGTAGGGAATTCCGAATATCTCGACTACATGGATAGCTTCCGGTATCCACTGGCTGGCGAATTTTCTTTTCGCAGAGATGTGCTTAATGATATCAGGATCCCCAGTGATTGGGGATTGGAGATTGGTGTTTTATCTGAAATGCACCGGAATTATGCCAACAATCGCCTCTGTCAGGTCGACATCGCCCGGGTCTATGATCACAAGCATCAGGATCTCTCGCTTGATGATTCCAGTGGCGGTTTAAGCAAAATGTCCATTGATATAACCAAAGCGTTATTTCGCAAACTGGCAACCCAGGGAGAAACTTTCAGCAACGAGATATTTCGGACCCTCAAAGCAACCTATTTCAGAATTGCCCTGGATTTTATTGAAACCTACCGCAACGATGCGATTATGAACGATTTGAGTCTTGACATACATCAGGAGGAACTGGCCGTTGAAATGTTCGCTCAGAACATCATGATTGCCGGTCAGCAATTCCTGGAATACCCGATGGACACACCTTTTATTCCAACTTGGAACAGGGTTGCCAGTGCCATGCCCGAGATTTTCAAAAAATTAAACCAGGCGGTTGAAGATGATCGAACCGAGTTTGGCGATTAGGAACAGCTGATGGAGCCTCCTGCCCGGCCGCTTCTGGCACAGATCAGCCACTACCTGACACAGATCTACCCGGAACCCGGGCCCTCCTGCAGTATTGACTCACTCTGCCAGGAAATACTGGCTATTATGCGACTGGGAGATCACTCCACTGCCCCAACTCCGCATACCAACAACTGGTCGGAGAAAGATATTGTACTGATCACCTATGGAGATTCAATTACCCAGGAGGGTGAGAAGCCTCTGAAAGTTTTGAAACGGTTCCTCGACCGCTATTGTCAGCCCGTAATAAATTCTGTACATATTTTACCCTTTTTCCCCTTCAGCTCTGACGATGGCTTCTCCATAATCGATTACGATCAGGTTAACCCGCTTCTTGGTGGTTGGAGGGATATTAGATCGATTGCTGGTGACTACCGGTTGATGGCCGATCTGGTAATAAACCACTGTTCGGCAAAAAGCCACTGGTTCAGAAATTTCCTCCGTGGTGAAGGGGTGGGGCACAATTACTTCAAGACCGTTAACGAGAATGATGATTTGCGTTTGGTTGTTCGTCCACGCACCTCACCACTTACCCGTAAGATCGATACCTCCAATGGCGAACAGATACTCTGGTGCACCTTCAGTCATGACCAGATTGATCTCAATTTCCACAATCCCGAGGTGCTGCTCGCCTTCTGCAAAATCATCCGCCATTATCTGGATAAGGGCGTGCGACTTTTTCGACTTGATGCGATCGCTTTTTTGTGGAAGGAATCAGGTACCGCCTGTATTAATCTCCCCCAGACTCACCTGATTGTTCGGTTGCTGAGGCTCCTGATTGAGTTTGCCCAGCATGACGCGGTACTGATCACCGAAACAAACATACCTGTTACTGAAAATTTAAGTTATTTCGGAGAATTAGATGAGGCAAACTGGGTTTACAACTTCCCATTGCCGCCACTTCTTGTCCATACCCTGCTCACCGGATCGAGCAGTGCATTGAAATCGTGGCTGATGTCAATGCCGCCAGCGCTTAATGGGACGGCTTATTTTAACTTTATCGCCTCCCATGACGGCATCGGACTGCGGCCGGTGGAGGGAATTCTCTCCGAAGATGAAATGGCTCAATTAGCGGAAACCACCAAGCGCGCAGGCGGCAAGGTCTCCTGGCGAACGGTCACGGGAAAAAAAGATTCCCCCTATGAGCTCAATATCTCTTTGTTCGACCTCCTGCAGGGTGATATTCATGGTCAAGACGATTTGGGAGAAGAAAGATTTATCTGCGCCCATGTCATCATGCTCGGCCTTGAAGGAATTCCCGGCATCTACATCCACAGTCTGCTGGGTACCCCCAATGATTATGAACGATTACAGAGGACGGGTGAAAACCGCTCGATAAACCGGCGCCAGTGGACTGAGGAGCGGCTTAATGTGCTTTTTTCCGATCCCTCATCAGATCAGGCGAGAATCTATCGTAAGATGAAAGGGTTGCTTGCGATTCGTACCGCCCAGCCGGCATTTCACCCAAACGCAACGCAGTACACTCTGCAGATCCGCCCGGAATTTTTCGGGGTCTGGCGACAAAGCCCTGATCGGAAGCAGTCAATTTTCGCAATCAGCAACATTTCCAACGAAGAACAGACATTAGCCCTGGCCACCATTAATCTTATTGACAATCAACTATGGTACGATCTGCTCAGCGGTGATACCTTAAATCCCGCTCATCCTGCAAGCCATTTTGAACCGTACCAGTCAAAATGGATTACCAATCGACTGTAGCGAAGCCTCATGGCAGTTACCTCCCATCAGGATAAATGACAGGCACGTTACCCCTGGCCAACGCAGCATGAGTCAGGAATCGTTTATTTTCTGTTCATGATATTTTAGTGGCACAATTCCCACGATTCGGTTTTTGTTATGGTAGTCTTGCTCGTACGTTTCAACCGTTCACTCTGCCCGGGTCGACGCGTGAAGTCGGAACTGAAATTTTACGATTTTGATACCAAGGCGCCCTCCAGTTGCGGTGAGGTATTGGAAATTGAATTCTCCAGCGCAGATTTGGACTGGCCTGGTATCATTTTAGAAAAAGGCAGCGCTCCGCACTTTTTCCCCAAAAATGTTTATACCGGCTATTTTTATTTTGCCCTGGCACTCGAGCAGAATCTGCATTGGTATGCCAAAACGGCCAATGGGATGACGGAACTCAAAACAAGCCCGGGGGAAATCTGGATTAACCCTCCCAGTTCTCCATTTTCCCATGATATTTCCGAGCCATGCTATTTTGTTATTTTAGCCGTAGAAGAAGAGACCTTCCTTGAGAACTGCGCGCTTGGCCTCGCTAACAAAAAACTCCAGTTTTTAAACAATTACAATGTCCTTGATGAAACCATAAAAGGTATCATCGACCTTTTTTTGATTGAGGCGAGAGCAGGAGGCAGAAACGGGTATCAGTATTTGAAGAATCTTCTTGCCCTGCTTTCGACTCACTATATCCAGAATTACTCTAACTTCTCAGACCTGATCAACCAGCATCCTGCCACTTCAAAACTTGACCAGAAGCAGGTTGATAAAATTGATCAGTACATCGATAGAAATATTGGCAGTAAAATTTCTGTTGAGGATCTCGCAGATCTACTGCGCTGCAGTAAATTTTACTTTCTCAGGGAGTTTAAAAAGTTTGTAGGAATCACCCCGTACCAATACCTGTTGAATAAACGACTCGAGCAGGCCAGAATGCTCCTGTCAGCTCCTCAGAACACTATTTCCTCCGTCGGTTTTGATCTGGGCTTTAATGATCAATCCCACTTCACCAAAGCGTTCAAAAACCAGTTCGGTCTCACCCCAAAACAGTTCCAGGAACAAACCAGAGAAAACGTCTGAATTACCAGCTGCAAGAAAGTACCAATATTTGAGCAACAATCTTCAATATTCTATCTCCACTCCTTGTTACTATTTCTGACAGTAAGCTAAAGCATGATGCCGCAAACTGGCAGACAATCAGCAAAGAGGAGACAAAATGAAACCACTACAATTCAAATCATTTTCAATTCTTTTTCTCATTATCACCATGTTACTCACCGGTTGCGTGAGTAAAAAAAGCGCAACCCTCACGTTATCGAACCAGGAAGCATTGGATCATATGCAGTCTGAAGAAGTGAAATCCACCCTTATCACCATGATTAATGCGATCGATACCAAACAGTGGGAGCGCGCTGCATCACAATTTGTCGATGATGTTTTCGTGGACTACTCAAGTCTTTCCGGCCAGCCAGGAGCAATAACACCTGCTGCAGCGCTTGTTGACGGGTGGAAGAGTTTATTGAATTCGGTACAAACTCACCACCTGCTCAGCAATTTCGACATCACGCTCAACAACAATGAGGCAGAGGTCTTTTCACATGTCTATGCAAGCCATCAGGCAGACAGTATTGGCTATTGGGATGCCTATGGTCAATACCATCACAAACTCCGCAAAGTTGATGGCAACTGGAAAATAACCAGCATGACCTTGCTCATGCATGGTCAGAAAGGCAACCTCAACTTTATTCAAGAGGTGCTGAAAATGAACGAGACAAATGCTGCGAGTGCTCTCCAGCCAGATGATGGATCCAGCAAAAAAGTTCAATTTCCCAGCCAGGGAGAAAGTGTTGTTGGTAACCTGTTCTTCCCTGAGGATTATAAAGTTACGAAGAAATATCCTGCAATCATCGTTTCCGGCAGCTGGACGACGGTAAAAGAGCAGATGGCAGGACTTTATGCAAAAAAACTGGCAAAAGAAGGTTTTATAACACTTGCCTTTGATTTCCGTAATTTTGGTGAAAGTGGAGGCTCACCGCGTTTCCATGAGAACCCGGCCCGGAAAGTTCAGGATATCAAAAACGCGGTCGTTTATTTGCGCAGTTTACCTACCGTTGATGGCGAAAAAATTGGAGCTTTGGGGATCTGCGCGGGGGCCATGTATACACTGATGGCTGCGGCAGACGATCAGCGAATCAAATCTGTGGTAACGGTGGCCTCCTGGTTGCATGATGGTGAAGCAGTCAAGCTTTTCTATGGTGGAGCGGATGGCGTGAATGAAAAAATCGACGCTGCCCGGATGGCAAAAAGAAAATATGATCAAGTTGGTGAAGTGGACTATATCAAAAGTATTTCAACTTCTGATCCATCTGCTGCCATGTTTGGCCCTTATGACTATTATCTAAACCCTGAACGTGGTGCGATTCCCCAATGGAGCGCAGATAAATTTGCCGTGATGTCCTGGGAGGACTGGCTCACTCTTGACCCCATGCCAACTGCAGCGCTGTTAACGGTTCCGACTTTAATGATCCATTCTGATGGCGCAGTTTTACCCCATTACACAAAGAAATATTTTGAGAATATTGGAACTACAGACAAGGCATTATACTGGTTGGAAACCGAGCTGGAATCCCCTTACCACCAATTCAACTTTTACGATCAGGAACCGGAGGTAAGTGAGTCAATTGCCCAGGCGAAAAAGTGGTTCGCTACTAAACTTTAACGATCTGATTCTAAACAAAGCAAATAGCTGGCCAGTGGTGTATCGAATGTAACGAATCTGCCACACAGAAGCCAGTCGGTATGCTGAAACAAGGGGGATATCTCCAAATGCCCCCTTGTGAATCTCTCCACTGATGTATCCTTTTCTCTTTTTTGGACTCGAGATCCCCCCATAAGCCCAAAATCCCATCCAGGATCCAATTTTCAAGATTGATAAATGATCTTTAAGAGAAAAACCTGTTTGCCAACAAGTCTTCTCTAGAGGAAAAAGGTCGCATGTATTATTTTGATCTTATCGTTCCAGGTGAGTGGAGCGGTCCCGTCCATGATTGCTGGACGTCGGTATCATGCAAGAGCCGGTTACATATTTTCGGTATTTCCAGGATGTCCACATACCAGACCAAGTACTGAGGGTCTTATTGAAAGAAACGGAGGTCTCAATGATCTATTGCTCGATTTCTCAAGACAAGAATAAGTCACTTGGCCGTCACCTTGTAAGCATCTCCCCCTTGGTAACGATTCTTTTACTTTGCCTTTTCATAACGCCAACCATAGCTGCTGATCGGTACGAGAAGGCTATCAATTTATGGGTCTCTCAATTGAAGAGCGAGAAAGATGAGAGAAAGCGGGTCGAAGCTGCCAGGAACCTCGGTGCTCACAACACCCCAAAAACTCTTTCAGCACTTGCCCAGGCCCTGACAGAGGATGCCAGCCCCAAGGTCCGTCAGCAGGCAGCCAGCTCGTTATGGAAACACTCCCCTGATATCGATGCAGCGAAAAGTGCGCTACAGAGTGGGTTGGGCGACTCGTCTCCCGCAGTGCGGGTTCGCTCTTCCTGGGCGTTGCAGAACGCAGGTACCAAGCCTCAAACACTGATAGCTCCTAGAAAATCAGCCTTGGCAGATCCTGACTCAAGCAATTCGACCAGATTCTGGGCAGCCTACGGGCTAGTCGGCTTTGAATCTCCCACGAGCCTGATTGAACCCATCCTGGCCTATACGAAATCGCAGGTCCGATCCAAGGCGGCTACCCGTGCCTTAAAAAAACTGGTTGCTTTAAAAGACCGTTCAATCATACCCGCCATGGAAACAGTTGTACGAGATTTCCATAAAGGCAACCCGATCATCCTGGAAGGAATGCAGCAATTCAACCCGCAACCGAAACAGTTGGTAGAACTGATTCTTATTCAATTTACCTTCAACAACATTGAGCTGGAACGATCCGCACTTGGGCTATTGCGTAAGCACGGCAAAAAACAATCTGAAGTTTCCTTATGGCTGCCGATCGCAGCAGGATACCTGGGCGGCAATGATGATACGGCACGCTATTTTGCACTGGACGCAATTTCCAATGCTGAAGGCCATGCGGTGGATGCAGTACCGGAAATCATCAAGCTGGTCAGAAATTCCAATGACCCGCGAACCAAAGAACGTGCAGTAGAGGCTATTGGTGAGATTGGAGATCGTAATAATCCATTTCCGGAAGCGACTAAAATAATGGTGGCCGATCAATGTATTGGATTGTTATCAAAAGTGATCCGAACCGACAAAGACCGCAGTACCAGACTCCGAGCAGTAAGGGCACTTGATAAACTCAAGAGTGATCCCGATCAGGTTGTTCCACTCTTTATTATAGTAGCAAAAGCGGATCGTGACTCGATTGTACGAACGGCAGCCCTTTCAGCCATCGGTGCCCGTGGTGCTGACAGTAAATCAGTGCTTGAGGATCTGGAAGTATTAACCAAAGATCCCGACAGAGCGGTGAGCCAATCTGCCCAGGATGCCATCACCATGATCTCGCGCGGCTCCAATAGGGCGGCTGAAACCTTGCAACCTGAACAAACCCGACAGGACAAAAACCAGCAGGCAGCCCTGGCCAAACTACGCGAATCCGGCGTCCGTTTTAATGAAAATGATTTCATGCTTGCCTTAAGCAACAATGATATCGAAAAAGTCCGGGCCTATCTTGATTCCGGAGTTTCTGCCAACTATCAATTTCAAGGCACCCACCAGCGCCCCGCACTCAATGAGGTGTTCACCAGGGCAACTGGCTATTTTATGCAAGGCCAGCCAATTCCTCAGAAACTCAAAGACACTGCCAAACTGCTGATTGATCGAGGGGCAGACCCGAACTTGACTGACAAAATGGGTAATAGCGCCCTGATCATTGCCGCCATGGCCTGTGATGCAGAAACCCTGCAAATTCTGCTCGATGGGGGTGCTGATTTGAACCAGCAGAGCAAAGCCGGGCTCACCCCCCTTGAATACGCGTTTATGCTTGGAAACCCAGGGGCCGAGACGCTACTGGAAGCGGGAGCTCGCATTTCGCAGGAAAAAGCAGACACCTACCTCCAATCATATGGCAAGAACCCCAAAGCAGTTGAGCTGATTAAACGGTCAGTGCAAAAATAACACTGCAACACTGTTGCCACAGATTGTTTGAGGTACGAAGAATTAGAGCGGGATCAGGAACCATCCCCTTGATCTCGCTCTGAATCAAGCAGCTGTTTTTTGCGATCCTTTCCCCATCGATACCCACCTATTGCACCGTTTTTTGCAACTACGCGATGACAAGGAACCAGAACCGCCAGCTTATTTGCCCCGCAGGCCGAGGCTACGGCCCGAGCCGCTTTTGGTTTGCCCAGACGGTTAGCGACCTCCGTATAGCTTATTGTTTCTCCTGGTGCGAGTTGCTTTAAGATTTTCCAAACCTGCTGCTGGAAAACGGTTCCCTGGATATCCAGGGGAAGCTCAAACCTTTCTCCCGGTGACTGGATATAGTTAACCACCGCGGTAATCATGGTTTCAAATGCTACCCCGCCCTTTACCAGAGTGGCCTTGGGAAATGTTGCCTGAATCTGGCCAGGCAATGTTCCAGGATCATCCCCAAATTCTACGCCACAGATTCCCCGTTCAGTTGCGGCAACAATAACCCACCCGAGAAAGCACTCCGCAATCCCGTACCTGATCGAAATTCCTTCCCCACCTTCTTGATATGCTTTTGGGACCATTGCCAGCTGGTCACGATTTTTATCATAGGCACTGCCACTGGAACCAAAACCGGAGGCATAGATTGCCTCGGTAACCGAAGTTCGGCTTTTCAGGTTTGCCTGAAACTTTCGAGATTGCTGTTTGGTTGCGTACTGTTTTGGCGTGATGCCCACAATCTTTTTAAACAACCGGTGAAAATGATACGAACTGAGGTTTACCGCTGCTGCCAGATCCGCAAGTTTTATGCTGGCTTCACTTCTCTCCATAATCCTGCAGGCTTGTATGATCTTTAATACCGTGTTCTCTTGCTTTGAGATAGTGGCCGGTGTACATCTTTTACACGGTCGATATCCTGCAGATTCTGCCTCGTTGCAGGATGTAAAATAGTGTACATTTTCCCGGCTGGGCAGTTTTGAGCGACAACTTGGTCGACAATAAATACCAGTCGTTATGACAGCGTAATAAAACACACCATCGGCGTCCGGATTGTTATTACACACTGCCTCCCAACGACTCTCATCGCTATTGAATGAATTAAGCTTCATTTCAAGCACTCCTTCATACCGTTGCAGATAATGTTTAAGCGTAGTTCAGATAATGACTGTATAAGAGACACTATAGCGATCTTTCTATGAGCAACCACTCAGGTTCTTGCGCTTTCATTCAATAAACTCACGACAAAAGCACAACGCTTTGTATTCGCAGGAGAAAAAAGAACGCCCTCCTAAACACAGGGGTTGCAGAGACCACGACGAATCAATGATTGAATTATTGGCGAGAAAGGAATAGACATCCCTGAATCAATCTATGGGAGGTTTTGCAATTGGTAGTCCCAATAGGGAGGATTGCCATAGCAGTCGGCAAGATAGTCTATGAATCGCCGGACTTTAGGCGCCAGCAACCGTGAACTGGGATAGACAGCCCAGATTGCAGCGTTTGAAACATACGGGTAATTTTGCAGGATCTGGACAATCTCGCCACGTTGAAGCTGTTCATGGACAATCCAGGTGGACACCAACGCAATACCCATCCCCGCGAGACAACCATCACGCATTGCCTCGCCGTGATCGACCCTCAGGCGACCAGACGATTTGATAGGTATCTGCCCCTCGGGGGAATCAAACACCCAGTTTTCCAGACCGGCAAGGATCACACACTGGTGATTCTGAAGGTCATATGGTGTCTTTGGCTCACCATGCTTTTCCAGGTAGGCTGGAGAACAACAGATGATTCGTGTATCCGGGGCCAATTTGCGACCAATCAGTGTTGAATCCTGCAAATTCGCATTTCGGATGGCAATATCAAACCCGCCTTCGACAAGATCAACGATCGTATCGGTCAGTTGCAAATCAACCGTGAGATCGGGATAACGGGTCAAAAAATCTTTTAATACCGGAATCAAATGTAGACGGCCAAAGGATGCCGGTGCAGTCACCCGTAATGTCCCTTTGGGTAAAACCTTGCCCCGGCCCACAGAAGCTTCTGCCGCTTCAACACCATGCAGAACCTCCTGGGCATGCGGCAGGAAAGCTCTGCCTTCTTCTGTAAGGGAGACCTTGCGCGTGGAACGATGGAGCAAACGCACGCCCAGATCATCCTCAAGTTTGTTGAGCTGGGCACTCGCCACCGCAGGGGATAACCCAAGCGCCCTGCCAGCCATGGAAATATTATGAGTCTTTGTTACCCGCACAAATAATTTCAGATGGTTGATGTTCATTTTCTATTATCAACAAAAACTATAAACTGATTCAATTTTTTACCCCATTATCAAATTTTATGATCGCAAGTATCTTGTAATCACGCAAGCAAAAAGCCCAACCATCTATGGTTGAAAGGTAAAAACACCCCCTATTTAGCTAATTTTAAGGAGGAAAGAACGATGTCATATTATTCCGTATTAGCCGTTACCCCCACCACTGATGAGTGGATTGGTGATTATCTGGGTCCAGCGAATAAGCTCGTTGCCCAATATGGCGGAACCTATCTATCTCGGACCGCGTCTCATGAGCAAATTGAAGGCCAGAAAGCGCCGGCCGCACTACGTATTATCATCCAGTGGCCATCTAGAGAGGCTGCTCAAGGTTTTATGAACGATCCGGAATATCTACCCCATTTACAAGCCAGAACGGCAGGATCGATCAGTCAGCATTACCTTATTGAAGGAAAGGATGACCTCACTTCCTGAGAGAAAGTGAATCGAGCACCTGTTTATTAAGCAATAACTTATAAACAAAAGGAAAGACACGATGGGTAAACAAATTTTGATCACCGGCGCAACCGACGGGATCGGCTTTGAAACAGCAAAATCGCTCGCCAGCCAGGGACACGATCTGCTTTTGCACGGGAGAAATCCGGAAAAACTTGCTGCAGCATCAGAAATGCTTTTAAAAAGTGAGGAAGCAGGCCATATAGAAAGCTTTCGTGCAGATTTGTCGCAGCTGAGTGAAGTGAGGCAACTGTGTACGGATATTGCGGTAAAACATCCACGCCTCGATGTCATTATCAACAATGCAGGTGTCTTTGATACGCCGGAACCACTCACAGAAGATGGTTTTGACGTCCGGTTCATGGTCAACACCATCGCACCTTACCTGCTGAGCAAGACCCTTTTGCCCCTCCTTGATACAGACGGCAGGATTATCAACCTTTCTTCTGCGGCGCAAATGCCCGTCGACCTTAAGGCGTTACAGGGTAACAGAGTCGCCCTGCCGGCTCATGCCGCCTATGCACAATCCAAACTGGCGCTCACCATGTGGACAGGTGCGCTGGCATCTTCACTTGGTGACAAAGCAGTAGTAATTGTTGCAGTAAACCCTGCATCGATGCTTGGTTCAAAAATGGTTAAACAAGCCTTTGGTGTTGATGGTGCAGATCTGCAAATCGGTGCCGACATTCTATACCGTGCCGCACTTTCAGAAGAATTTGCCACTGCATCAGGAAAATATTTTGACAATGATATCGGCAGATTTTCCTCGCCCCACCCGGATGCACTAGATTCACAAAAATGCCAGCAACTTACCCATATTCTCGAAGCAATTATTACCAATAACAATTAGCCAGACCTGGAGAGTTCATGCACTACGAAGGTAAAATCTATCGTCCCTGGCCCGAAGCAGAAAGTCTGTTGATCCAGACAACGCTCGGGTGCACCCACAATAAATGCACGTTCTGCAACATGTTCAGAGACAAGCGGTTCCGGATCAGGGAGCTCGAAGACATATATCAGGATATTGAGGAGGCCAAAAGTACAAACGTCCCTTTCAAATCACTATTCCTGGTAGATGGCAACGTTTTGGCACTAAAAACTGCATTCCTGCTTAAAATCCTGCAAAAGATTCGCTCATCGCTGCCAACCTGCCGCAAGATCTCACTCTATGCGGGCTTGAATGATTTCAGACGGAAATCCGTTGAAGAGCTCAAGGAGTTACGAGCGGCAGGGTTGACCATGGCCTACACCGGTCTTGAATCGGGGGATCCCGCGATCCTGGAAGCAATAAAAAAAAGGTTAACCCCGGATCAGGCAATCGAGGGCATGGCAAAAGCCAAAACCGCCGGTATCGCGGTACTGGTATCTTTTATTCTGGGAATCGGCGGAAAAGCGCGTTCGAAGGAACACATTGCGCAGACAACCAAATTGCTCAACATCATGAAACCAGAAGAACTTGCTCCGATGGCCCTGACCATCCAACCGGGAACAGAGCTTGCCCAACAGGTTGAATCAGGAGCCTTTATACAGGCAACCCCACTGCAGATCCTTGAGGAGGAAAAATACCTGCTGGAAAACCTTCAGGGCTTCGAAACGCTTTACTGGGGCGACCACGGGAACAATATCGTTTCATCACGAGGACGGCTGCCAACGTCGCAAAAACAGTTTCTCAGGAAGATTAATCAGGCAATCACCACGCATCCCGTAATCCGGCAGGAAATACTGCACACCAATGAATGGTAGCCATCAATTATTTGCTCATTGGCTGTTCGGTACTATCTTTTTAAAAGGTTCTTGCGAAGTACAAGAGCAGCACGAACCATTGATTTAACAGATCATCAGAAATTGATTGCAACCATGGGTGGCAAGCAAAATGGACATCAGTAAGAAGGATAAGATTCACACACTTCTCAAGGGAATCGAAACGGGTGATCCAGCGGCAGCATCGGTCGTAAATGAAAATAAGTATATCCAGCATAACCCGTTGACCCCAACGGGTAACATCGGGTTGGCCGAGCTTTTCAAACGGCTTTCACAAACATCACCCCAGGTTGATATTGTCCGAATATTTGAGGATGGCGATTTTGTTTTCGCCCATACCAATTATGATTTCAATGTCTTGGAAATTGGTTTTGAAGTTTTTCGGTTTGAGGATGGTCTGGCGGTTGAGCATTGGGACAACCTGCAGCTCAAACCAGAGCATCCGAATCAATCAGGCCACACCATGATCGATGGTCCCACGGAAGCAACCGATCATGATCAAACTGAAGCAAACCGGGCGTTTATCAATACGTATGTAAAGGAAATTCTGATAGAGTCCGAGCTTGAAAAACTGAACCACTTTGTCGATACCGACTATACCGAGCACAATCCAGAAAGGGCTGATGGTTTGATGTCACTTCTGGAATCATTCAGAAATAATTCTGAAAACAAGCGGTATGATACCCTCCATCGGGTACTTGCAGAGGGGAGCTTCGTCCTATCGATTGGAGAAGGCTCTCTTGACGGGGTCCATACCTCCTTTTATGACCTTTTTCGTCTGTCGTCGGATCGCAAGATTGTCGAGCATTGGGACACCATCGATATGATACCTCCACGCACCGAATGGAAAAACAATAATGGCAAATTCTGACGCCACTGCTTTACTTCAGTTCAAAGGGTCGAGCCTGCTCAAGGCTTACCAGCAGATCTTCAAGAGACCGCTTTGGCAGGTGATGAATCTGATTTTCATCTCGCCAATATTTTATGTCATTTTCAGCAGGCAGGGACTCTAGGCATACCGTTTCAGCGGGATAACCGAGAGCCAATACCAGAGAGATTTCAAGTGCTTCCGGCATTACAAACAGCTCCTTGATTTTTGGCGAAAAAGCCCCAATCCGACAGCCGCCAATCCCCAGCTCCATCGCCCCGAGTAGAAAATTCTGGGTTGCGATTCCCAGGTCAAACTGTGCTTCTTTTTCCGATCCCTTCAACCAGTCATGATTGAGCAGACAGAGAACATAACAATTGGGCTGCTCACCTGCAACCGGCCCCTTCCAATCACTTAGATAGCCTGCCCAACCCAGATATGGGAAGATTTTCTGACACAGTGATTTATCCGTGACAATCATATACTGCCAAGGCTGCTGGTTCCGCGCCGAGCCACCGAGTCTGGCTAAATTGACCAGGTTTTCCAACGTTTCGGGTGCAATGTCTTTCTCTTCATGGAATCGCCTGAAGGTTCTGGTTTTTTCAATGAGTTCACGCATCTGATGCCTCCTGAGGGTCTCTTGTTTCATAGATATATTCAGAAGAGTTATACCTTTGTCTCCCTAAGTGCAACCTCCTTTTTGGAGACAGGATGGGGCATCACCATCCCCCCTTCCGCTCTTACCGGTTGGTAGCGAATCCGATTCACCAGGTTCCGGCAAGGCGCCGGGATTGCTCCCCTGCCACCAATAAAGTGGAACCGTGGTGTTTGGTTGGGCAGTAGCATTATAATAGCGCTCAAGATAGCGGTTTATCTCGTGACGGGAACCAAGAGTACTCAGTGTCGTTTCTTCCACCATATCAACACGTACCTTCCGTCGGGGGCCGAAAAAGAGCATATTGGCAATGGTAAACAGGACCATATTGCGTAACAGCGTCTTTGGTTTCGGTGTCCCGTGTGCTCTTGAAAAAGCACTTCCCCAAAGTCCAGAGGTTCTAACCAGTATCACCCGGGTATCAGGTGCATGTTTGAGGATATACTCAACTCCCGAGTTTCTTCCCAACTCCTCATACATACTGCGATATAGTTTCCCTGAGGGATAAAGGATAATCTCTTCACCTTCATTGAGTTTTTTTACGACTTCCTGCAAACCCGCACGAACTTTCGCGGCAACACCTCGACCATTGCGCGTGACATCCGGAATGATAATAGGCCGGATTACTTTCATCACCTGCCGGACGATAGGTTTGGCAACCTGATCAGCATCAGAGAGTGGTCGGGGAGCAAACTTTTCATACAACCCAGTGGTCACGATAACGGGGTCGATATAAGCTGGGTGATTGGGCAAAAAGATCGTGCCGCGGGTAGGATCTGGTTCAATTTCATCCAAACCGCTTATTTCGATATCGTAGCGAAGTGAAAGGAGCTTATGAGCCCATCTGCCTATCCATACTCGCACATTACTGCTCTTGCTCTTTGCTGATGAAGACATCGCTCGTTTCCTCATATCATCTGAAATTGAGTTGATTTGGGCTTGCTCCACCACGCGTGATGAACGACCTGCCACTTGTGCTGATTCGAGTGGTTCACACTGCAATCGAGCGCTCCATCCACTCAAGTTAAACAGGAGGTAGAAGCTCAAGCCACCCAGCGCACCGCCCAGGTGGGCGTGAACAATCGGCACGCCAAGATCACCCAGGTGAACAGTGCCGAAGAGGATCTGTCCGCTCAACGCTTCATAAAGACACTTAATGATGATGACACCCGACAACAGCAGGCCTGCTGAGCTTACATTGTTGAAACGAGAGAGTTCTTTCCATCCTTTTTCCACTTGATGAAGTCCAGCAAACAGAGCCAAACCATGTGCCAGTCCCGAGAGGCCACATAAACCACTGGTGGCCAGGTGCGGTGAGAAAAGAATTGATACCAGGAGCACCATCATCGACACGCAACTAACCAAAACAATCTTCGCGGTAGCGGGTACCCCTTTGAGTTCCTGCCAAAGGAGCAGCGTAGCAGATACATCCAGCACCAGATGGTACCAACTGACATGAACGAGTGGATAGGTAAAAATCCGCCACCATTGCCCCGCCTGCACCTGGCCATGATCGTAATTCAGAAATTGCGGGAGTTGCGTCTGGAATAGATGTCCGTTTCCTAACAGAATCAGGACAATGAATCCACCGAAGGTCAGCATGTTGTTTTTATCTATCGTTTTCATCAGCGCAACTCCCGCTCGTTATTGATTTAATTCCAAGGTTATTCAACCGTTACCTTTCTTCTCTGACCAAACAACCGACAAACGCCAAGCAGCAGGAGGAAGATCGGGCCAACCGGACCGCTGCCGATACCAGGTGAAGGAGCATTTTTAAACATTCCACCGTCCTGGCTGTTGTCGACCCGATTATTGGTTGGAGCAGCCGCTGCTTTTCGTTGCTGGGCACTCCGCTCTTTCTGCACCCGATTGTAATTCCGTTTCTGCAGACCAAGGTTCTCCATCTCCTCATCTTCAAGGACAATCATCGAGGTATAGTCGGTGACCAGGGAATACTCTTCGCCCAGAGCAATCACCTTTTTCTTCACGCTGGTGCGCTCTGCGCCATCCCGTATCTTTTCCATGTGTTCCTCGATTTGCGACAGCGCCCAGAGGCGTTCTATCTCGGGATTATCTTCGGCAATCTCGGGAAGTGTGGTTCTGATGTTCCATTCCTGGTCCTCACCGGAAATCTTGGCAGAAAAGGTTATGTCAACCTCGGTACCCTGCTCGTACTGACCAAAAATTGCCGCCTGCTGTCCGCGATACAAGGAGCCCAGTTCCTGCGGCGTGAGATTCTTGATCCCTTTTCCTTTCACCTTAATCTTGGCATCATGAAGCGCCTGGTACAGGACCTTGTTTTTCGCCTGAAGAATTCGACCATAAATGTCATCCTGGTCGGAAACGTCCATGGCAAAACCGTTTGATGCCTTGGCAAGCTTTTCAAGCAGCGGACGATTTGCACTGTTACCGATGATAAAGGTGAACAGTCTCACGTCATGACTCTCCAAAAGTTTCATGAATGATGCACGTTCCGTCTGACCTACATTGGCCACACCGTCAGTAACCAGAACAATGGTAGACGTACGCTCTTCATCAACCGATTTCAGACCAAGTTTCAAACCACTATAGAGATCCGTGCCGCCATCAGCATTGATCCCGCTCATAATGTTCAGGACTTTCTGGACATTTTCCGGGGTGGCATTGATGTAACCACCGGTCACATCCTTCGCATTATTGTTGAACGTAACCAACCTGAACCGATCGTTCGGGGACATTTTGCCAATCACGCGGGACACACCATCGAGCAGGGTTTGGATTTTGCCGCCAGACATCGAACCGGACCGATCGAGGACGAATGTCCAATCAACACCTTCGGTTATCTTTTCAAGGGACGCACCGGGGGTGATGGTAAGCATAAACGTACCGGTTGAATCCTTCTCTCTAAACGGTACCAGTTCAACCCGGGCCGGAACCGAATCATCGAGCCGGTAGTAGAAGATCACATCGCTGCTCAAACTGGCGCCTTCGGTGAAATCAAGTTTTGCCCGATAAATTTGAGAATTATTCTGCTCATCAGCAGATGATTCAGTGCTTAACAGCGCATGCTGGTCATAACCGGGTAACCTGATATCCTTAACAGGCAGCGCGGATTTCAACGTAAGGTCAAAAGTGAAATGCTCTTTGACACTTGAATCAACGGACCAGAAGGCGATTTTCTCTTCATCAACCCCACCTTCTGCTAGCGGGTAAACATAGCGTCCTACATTGAGGTCTATGGTAAGCGGCTGGTAGTATACCAATCGGACCCGCGTTTCATTACCGGCAATCACCGGACTGACGGAAACCACAAACTCCTTGTAATCATTTTTCTCCGCCACCGCAGTGGATTTACCTTTATCCCGCTGCTCCTCATACACTTTACGGGCCTGCTCCTTTTCCAGCACTTCACCAATGATTTCATTACCGTTAATCCACAAACTCAGCTCTGATAGGCTTGCCTGTTTTGGCAGGGGAAATGAATAGATGGCTTCATGATCACGATCGCCATTATTAACAAAAACCTGATCTACTTCGGTCTTGGCATAGCCGTTGTTGATGACGACCGTAACGTCGTGTGATTTGATTGAGATATCTGACTGATCTCCGTTTTTGGGTTTGAGTAATCCCGCAGCGTGAACCGATCTTCCAAACACTGCAAGTACCAGGATAATGGCCACAGCCATCACAATTCTCATCGACAGTGAGTTCTGGGAATGTTTGTTATTCATTGTTATCTCCTTTTTTTAAGTTGATCCATGCTCGATCGCATGTATGAACTCAATCGCAGGATACGTGCCAGAACCACAGAATCAACATTACTTTCTGATATTATTTGATTAATTCATTTTAAGGATCACAGAGACCAGAAAAAATATTGCCCTTGAATACATTTTTTGTATACTTAATCATACAAATTATGAACACCAAGGAGACTCCCATGCAACCAAAAGATCGGGATTTTTTCAGAAGGATTCGCCAGGCGATTCTCACCAACCCTTTCAGCGGTGAACGTCTTGCCATTGATCTGGAATTAACTTCCATGTCTCCGAATCAATCCATCGAAGCAATTCTTGAACGATTGATCCAGGTGACTGCCCAAGGGATTGACAGGGTCAAGCGAAGCGTCGACGGAAGGCTCAATCGATTATCAGCTGAGGATCACGAGCTTCTTCAGGTCGGCATGCTGTTTCACGCCTTTCATGTATATTGCGATAAATTCGACACACTGATCAGTCAGCAGATCCTACAGGGAGAGGAGTCCTGCCAGGTACCATTTGCAAACGATTTCCTAGAATCTCTTCATGATTGCGGGATCGGCAAAAGGGAGTCCCTTCGCTACTTTGGTCTCTTCTTCCAAATGAGGCGAGCCTTCTTTTTCATCAGCAGAATCACCGGCCAATCAGATTCGGTAAAAGAGCTTAGATCCCGGTTGTGGAACAATATCTTCACCTGCGACATTGAATTATATGAGCGCCACCTGCTAAACCGGTTGGAAGATTTTTCTACCATGCTTCTCGGCGAGACCGGGACCGGCAAGGGGCTTGCAGCGGCAGCCATCGGTCGATCCGGCTACATCCCGTTTGATGATAAACGTGGTTGCTTTACCGAAAGCTTTGCCAAAGCGTTTATCTCCATAAACTTGTCCCAGTTTCCAGAACAACTGATTGAATCCGAACTGTTCGGGCACCGCAAGGGTGCGTTTACCGGGGCCATTGACAGTTACAAAGGCATCTTTTCACGGTGTAGCCCGCACGGCTCGATATTTCTTGATGAAATTGGTGATGTCGAAATTCCAGTCCAGATCAAGCTGCTCAAAATCCTGCAGGAAAGAAATTTCACACCGGTTGGCAGCAGAAAAGCAGAACGTTTCAATGGTAGAGTCATTGCGGCAACCAATCAGTCGCTGCATGAAATGCGCACAAGAGGAGAATTCCGGGAGGACTTCTACTATCGTCTCTGTTCAGATATTATTGAGGTGCCACCCCTGCGAAAACGACTCACAGAATACCCTGATGAGCTGACGATTATCCTTTCATTTATCCTGTCCAATATTTTAGGCAAGGCCTCCCCTGAATTGTTGGAAAAGGTGGGGGATTATATCATATCAAACCAGCCTGCCGACTACCCCTGGCCCGGCAATATCCGCGAGCTCGAACAGTGTGTGAGAAGGTATTTAATCAACAACGCTTATGACTGGCAGGACATTGCCGCCGACAAAACCAGCAACCTGGCTCAAGAGATAGAAGCAGGCGAGCTCACGGCCCAGGAGTTGCTCTCCACCTATTGCAAATCGCTCTACCAGAAGCTGGGCAGCTATGAAGGAGTTGCCAGAAAAATCGATTTGGATCGGCGGACGGTAAAAAAATATGTCCTGCAGGAGTAACTTCATGCCCCACAACCCCAGCAATCCTCCTTTGTAAAGTCTCCCCGCACCCCCTTGCCGAACCCTACCTCCGCTTGAATCAAGCATTTCACTTGTTCATTTCAATCTGATACATATATTTTGAACCATACAGCCACATTGTGGTACCTATCTGACAAGAACCATATCGTTTGGATATGTGACGCACCAGCGCACCTACCATGCATAAAACATCCGAGTGAGGTTGATTGTCATGAAACCCTTTTATATAAAGACCCTGATCGTTTCTTATCTTTCTCTTGTGTTCTTGCCACCGCTCCTGGCTGCTGAAAAGACACCGTTGCCTGTCCAACTGACAACCCCAAATGTTCATACCACAGCTCCTCCTGACCTGAACCCTTCAGGTAATCTCACACCGGGAGCGCCCGCACCTGCCCCGGGGGTCAGTAACGGTTTGAGTGAAAATCAGCAAACTCAGGAGCCAGTAGCACCGTTACCGAAAGAAATTTCACCCAAAGTAGCACCTGTAGAAAAAATAACACCAACGCAGACCCCAACGCTCAAAAAGCAGCCACCACCCGAAAAAACAACTCCCACCAAAACGCTTAAAAAGAATCCAGTACAACCACGCACGGTATCACCAAAAGTAACAACGTTGCGTAGGGCAACTGATATCGATTTATCAATAACCAAAATAGAGAAAAGTGACGCGGGTCCAAAACAGAACACGATTGCAATAGTTGTGAAAGCGACCCCGAGAAATGGTTTTAACCCACCGATGCAAACCTTTCCCGTCAGGCTCTTGGAGGGAAACAAGAAGGTCTGGGAAGGGCGAGGCCGAGTCAAGCGAACATCCTTCGGTTGGGGGGATCGTGTCGTCACCACCTATCGGGTTGACGAATCCCGCTATATTGCCCTTCGAGCAGAAGTTAACCTCACGAACATGAACCGCCGATACCCAGAGGCACGAAACCGGTTGGCAAACAATATTTCGACACAGCCCTTTAAACCACAGAGGGTTGCGCGCTTAACAGCAGCCAATAATGCAAAGCCCACTGCTCAAAGAACCATCCAGAAACCACCTCAGAACAAAGCATTGGTAAAATCAGCAGCTACTCCCTCGAAAACCACCTCGACCGTCGCCAGAATTGACCCGAAAAAGGCACCACTTGCGAGAGAACAAATACAAAGCAGGCAGGGGACTGCCACGGTTGAAATAAAGGCCCAAACGAAAATAGAACCGTTTGACCCGCTCGAGGGTGATCAGACCAATCGTGTTCCAACCATGGGAGGGGGTGGAATTCCTGGCAGGACAACTGTAGCCGACTTGGAAAACCCGGTACTCAATGAGCGGAACCCGAATCTGCCCGCGATCGATCCCGAGGTGACTGATCGTCTGTCTGATGATCACTGGGGAATTTATTGGGGTGAGCTTGAAATCATTGAGGTGAAAAAACTGCCCAGTGGCCCCAATCGAGGCAAAATTGCCGTGACCGTAGGCGCCAGAAAAGTCTGGCACGACCGTCCCCGAGCCAAACCATTCCGAGTGGAGCTGCGAAATGGTTCCGAACTCCTTTGGACTGGCACCGGAATGGTAAAAAACATGCTCGTAGGCTGGGGTGATTATATAATCACAGACTTTACTCCCCGTGAGCCCATGTTACTGGAGACCACCATTAACCCACGCCCACGCGATGGCAATTATGCTGGTTATTATAAGGAATATGACAATCAGCGGGGCAACAAGAAGCTGACCCCCTTTAACTGGCAAACAGGAAGCAGTCCGGGCAGTGTAACAAGAAGGGTTGTCTTGGAGCCTGAGGGGCTTGAAGAAGATACTAACTATCCACCGCATATCCGTAACATCCAACAATTAGCTGAGGGGGAAAACTGGAACAGAGTACGCGTATATTATGATTTGTCTCCTGTCTTTGAAGAAAGAGGCAACCGGTGTCGGATTTATGCATGGGGTAATCCGACTGGTGTAGGAGGTGGTCCATTTCCGGACTATGAGGGACAGGATCACGAGGTTATGTGCAGCAATGGCTTTGGTCAGGCCTCAACATCTTTTGGACGCAATCAACACCAGGAGTTCACCTGCACAACCAATCTGTTTACCTATGGAGGTGAACCGTTCTGGGCACGAGTCAGGACATATATAAAGTGTGAAGGAGATGGTGGCGGCGCCAACTCCAATCATTACCAGAGTTCAAATAATAAATACTGGGTTCCCCGGGCTCGTCAGGCCGATCCCATCGGCCCCACCATTGATGAGGAGAGCGATCTTTTTGTTCCTTACGCCTCCATTGAATATAGTCGAAGCGATGGCCGGCCACGCGTTCTGAGACTCAACGTCAGTAATGGTCGCAATATCGGCATGACCCAGGTACCCGTTGAAGTGGAAATTGTCAACGCGGGCAGGCTGGTTGAAACGCGTCGCTTTACCTTGCCGAATGTCGGGCTTCCTGTTAATCCTCGAGCGGGGATAAAACTCCTGCGACTTGATGGTTCGGGTCTGGATTGGGCGGAAGTCGAAGACGCTCGCCTCCACAATAGCTGGATAAACATAACCATTGACCCCGATCACCAGCTCGTGGAATCAAACAAAAAGAACAATCGGTTCCAGGTGAATGTGACTGGGTTTTACCCCCGGAGGTGAAAACAGAAATAGATGGGACAGTGCTATGGTAGTTCACAAATCTGGCCGTGGACTACCATAGCCCGAGAGGATGAACGATCGAGAGTAGCAAAGATGGCTCATTCATAGTAGTTTTGAGATAACATACCAAGACTCTTAACCATTTGATGCCATGATTGTTGCCAGATTACCAATTATCATTTTCCTGACAGCACTTCTGCTGTTTTCTTCAGACCACACCGCATCAGGTACAACAGCCGATGGCTCATCAGAACCGCTGCACCTTCGGGTTCATCGTCTGTTGCAGTCTCACCCGGGGGAAAGCGGTGCCTTTGTCTTGGAAAAAGGTGAGGAATCCCTGCTTGCCAGGGCCTGGCTGACTGACCGTGCACAGCAACGTATCGATGTGCAGTACTTTATCTGGAGTACGGACAATATCGGCATCCTCGCTGCCGAGGCGCTCTTGCGTGCCGCCAAGCGCGGAGTCAAAATCCGGGTCATCGTGGATGACCTGCTCATTGATGCACCCGACCGGGTAATGGTAGCACTCGATGCACACCCCAATGTCCAAGTCAGGATTTATAACCCAAAACATTCTGTTGGCACCTCTTTCATCAAACGGCTGGTAAATATCGCCTTTCAATTCCGCTCGGTCAACCAGCGTATGCATGATAAAACGTTTACCGTGGACGGTCTGGTCTCCATCACCGGTGGCAGGAATATGGCCGATGAATATTTTGATTACAACCGCCAGTACAATTTCAGAGACCGCGATATTCTGCTGATCGGTCCGGTAGTTAAGAAAGTAGGATACAATTTTGAGTCATTCTGGTCCTCCGAACTGGTGGTGCCTGTCAAAAACCTGCTCAATGATATTCAACGGGCAACACCAGCTGATGAGTTCGAACTTATCTACCAGGAGCTCCATGACTATGCCAAGGATCCGGTGAACTTCGAGCCGGAAGTGAGAGAAGCCCTCGCCGCTTTGCCTGGAAAATTCCAGGATCTGGAAAACGCCCTGAGCTGGGGACCAATAACCTTTACCCACGACAAACCGGGTAAAAATACCTCAGGAACCTTGAGTGGTGGTGGTGACTCAACCACCGCCTTGATTGATGCCTTGGCAGAAGCAAAACAGAGCGTGCTCATCCAATCACCCTACCTGGTAATGCCAAAGGGTGGAATCGAGTTTTTCAATAAGCTGGTGCAACGGGGTGTCGAAGTAAAAATCAGCACCAACTCACTGGCCTCCACTGATAATTTGCAGGCCTTCAGCGGCTTCTCCAAGCAACGCAAAAAGATTTTGCAGGCCGGCGTTCAAGTTTATGAATACAAGCCCAAGCCACTGATTCAAAAACAGCTCATCGACCGATATGAGGCGATCGAGAAACAGATTCCCACCTTTGCGATCCATGCAAAAACAATGGTTATAGACCATGAAACGGTCTTTGTCGGCACCTTCAACCTGGACCCTCGATCTGCCAACCTCAATACCGAAGTTGGCGTGATTCTGAAGGACAAAAAAATCGCCTCCCGGGTTGAAAACGCAATCATGCAGGACATCTTGCCGGAAAACAGTTGGGATTCAAGCAAAGATTCACCCGATCAGTATGCACCTCTGGTTAAACGGGTCAAAGTATTTTTCTGGAAACTGCTCCCGCTTACCCCATTGTTATAACACCCGCTCTCAACTAAACGCAGGTTCTGAGACAGCGGGTGATCCTCCAACAACCTTGCTAAGCCCACTTCGATGATTAGTTTTTCTACACTGTGATAGCTCATTATTCCGATAATGAACAAAAGAACACGGACGGTTCTAACTCATTCATCTTCTTTCGGGGGAACGGGTCACATGAAAAAACTACTGATCTGGCTTACCGCCCTTGCTGGTTTATTTTTCGTTCTCGTTATTGCGGCAATTCTTATCATTCCCAAATTCATCAAGGTTGAGTCATACATCCCGCAATTAGAACAACAGGTGTCCGACGTAACTGGTCGACCGTTTCAACTGGGTGATGACTTCTCGATTTCCATTTTTCCGTGGACCTCCATCGCTTTTAACGATCTGCAACTAGGTAATCCTGAAAATTTTGATAGTGAGGATTTTATCCGTATCGACTCCTTTGAAGCCCGGGTAAAATTGTTGCCACTCATCTCAGGCCAGGTCGAGGTCGAAAAATTCATCCTGGACGGTTTTGCTCTAAGTCTCGTCAAGCGTACCGACGGTAAAGATAACTGGTCCAGTCCAGCTCAAGCGGACGCTCCACAATCCACCACCAAAGATCAGCAGGAACCGGAGCCGTCATCCACACCTGCAGTATCGCAAGATGATGAGTTTATTATCTCTTCACTTGAGGTGCAGGAATTTGCTCTCACCAACGGTACCATCATCTATCTGGACCAGATTACCAACCAGAAAACAGCGGTTACAGATATAAACCTGATCCTGCAGGACGTGTCCCTGCAAAAACCAGTACAGATCGACTTCAAGGCCATTGTTGACAACGATCCCATTGAGTTGAGTGGATCAATCGGGCCACTTGGCAGAGTGCCCGGACAGGAAGCCATCGATGTTAATTTAGTCGTCAAAACGCTCGAAGCGATAGCAGTAAAACTTGAGGGTACGATAAGCGATGCGACCACGACACCGCAGTTTTCTTTTGATATCGCAATCGATCCATTTTCTCCCAGGGCTCTGCTAGACAAGCTGAAGTTTGGTCTGCCGATCACCCCGTCCGACCCTCAAACACTGCTCAATGCGAGCGCCACGCTGAAAATAGTGGGTAGTCCCAGCGCTTTCAGCATAGAGGACAGTACGATAAAGCTGGACGAAAGCACCCTGAATCTCTCGGCGATAGTACAGGAATTTTCCAAGCCGGATATCAGCTTTAATATCCAGCTCGACAGCATTAATCTTGACAGATATTTACCAACCCCAGCGAAAGAGGAAGAGACTGACACACCTGGCGATTCTGGTTCAGCCACCACTACACCACAAGCCGCAGAGGGTGAGCAGAGTCAAGGAGTCGCTGCAACAAATAGGGGAACTGAGATAAACCAGAGTGATGAGTCGGGTCCCGATTATACTGCGTTGCGAAAGCTGAAACTGATGGGCGAAATCTCGACCGGGCAAATCATTGCTCACGGGGCAAAATTCGACAGCATCAGTATGAAAATTCAAGGAACTGACGGCATATTCACGATAGAGCCATTGAATGTCAGACTCTACGAAGGAGATGTCGGGCTTCTTGCGAACATTGATTTTTCCAACGCAAATCTGGTTGGTAGTGGTGATCTTACCGTTACCAACCTTCAGGTTGGCCCACTGCTTGAGGATGCACTGAAGAACAAGCAGATTGAAGGGGGACTGGCTGCCAAAATCGCACTTGGGTTTACCGGAGACAACGCAGATGAGATTAGGCAGAGCCTGAACGGAAAAGGAGAGCTTAAATTTGTCGACGGGGCGTTAATCGGTCTTGATATCGCCGACATGGCACGATCTCTTGCCAGTGGGCTTGGGTACGAAAAACCTGAAGAAAAACCAAAGACCGACTTTGCCGAACTAAACATTCCATTTACGATAACGAATGGTGTTTTTAACACCCAAAACAGCAGTTTACTCTCACCGCTGCTCAGGGTGAAAGCGCTCGGAAGTGCCAATCTTGTCTCTGAAGCATTGGATCTAAAGGTCCAGCCTAAAATTGTTGGCACTCTGAAAGGTCAGGGAGACTCCAAAGCACGATCGGGTGTTACCGTACCCATTATTGTTGAAGGTACGTTCTCAAAACCAACCTTCAGCGCCGATCTTAAAGAGCTGGTGACCGGTGAAAACCTTCAACAGGCATTGGAAAATCCTGAAGCTGCCAAGGAAACCATTGAAACACTGGAAGAATCTGGCAAAGGCTTGCTAAAAAGCTTTGGGTTCTAAATGGGCCACAAGCATAATCCAGAGTCACATTTATGAACACACTCATTAAGACTTCGCCCAATTACGGATTGTCAGATGAATCAACAATTTTTACAGAGCGGGTTCGGTACCCACGTTAAGTCAATCATCACCACACTCATGGTGCTGTTTATAATCATTTTCATTCTAGCCGAGCCAGGAAGCAGCAGTCAAAAACGATCCTTTCCTCCTTGGGATGAAGGTGTGTTTGCTGAAGTAGCAAACCGTCACGGGGAGCAGGCATCAGCCAGATTTCGTGATGTTTATTACCTGATCCAAGTGCACCTCAATGATCCAGTTGAAACGCAACTTGAAGTGGTAAACGATTATATGAATGAATTGCCATGGATCGCTGATTCGGAACTATGGAAACAACCCGATTATTGGGCAACACCGTTTGAGACGGTTACAACCTTTGGCGGAGATTGTGAAGATATTGCCATTGCTAAATATGCGGTATTAAGACTCATGGGCATACCTGATGATCACTTGGGTTTTGCCCACGTGCTTACGAAGGAACAGGAACACCATATGGTACTGGTTTACAAACACCCCGACGAAGTTGATTCATACATCCTGGATAACCAGCACCCACGGGTGGCGGCCGCAAAAAAACGAGCTGATCTCAAAGCGATCTATGCCTTTAAAAATGATGGTACCCTCTATGTGATTCAGGACAATGGAAATGCCAACCGTAAACTGCTCGCC
>QZLB01000291.1 GCA_004796425.1 Desulfobulbaceae bacterium
AAAACACCACGTAACACATCGGTTATAAAAAGACGTTTTTGTCAATTAGATTGAAACAATAGCGTTGGAAATGGATTTCAAAAAGCAAGTACTTAAGAGGATATATTTGTGCCGACACGGTGAAACCGTAGCAAAAGGTACATATACCGGAACCAGAGATGTATCGCTTTCAGACGAAGGGAAAAAGCAGGTGTGTAAACTGTCTGAACTGCTCTCGCATTATCAGATTGATATCTGTTATTCGAGTCCGCTTAAAAGGTGTATCCAAACCCATGTGGTTCTTGGAGGTGATTACCAAATGATCATTAATGAGCAACTGCGCGAAGTCGATTTCGGTAGATGGGAAGGGAAAACATTTCAACAAATTTATGTTGAAGATCGTGAACTTGTCGATGACTGGATTGCCAATGATCTCGAGTTTACCTTTCCCGATGGTGAAAGTATTGAGCATTTCATTTCCAGGCTCAGACTATTTCATAAAAAACTGATAAGTGATCCTCATCAGAACATTCTCATCATTTCTCATGGTGGCGTTATAAGGTTTTTGATTTGTTTGCTCCTTGATATCCCGCTGAAGTTTTATCATAAATTGGATATTAAAGAGTCAGGATTAGCCGTTATCCATGGCCTGTCTGATGACTATTGGCTTTGTTCACTTAACAACGCATTCTGACCTATGGCAAAAATAATTTTAGTAACAGGTGGGGCACGTTCTGGTAAGAGCGATTTTGCTCAGGAGTACGCTGAAAAACTCAACGGGCCTCATTTCTTCATTGCGACGTGCCAGCCCCTCGATCATGAAATGGAGCTTCGAATCAACGTGCATAGAAGCACACGATCATCGTCAATTTGGAAAACGATTGAGGAGCCAATCAAACTAGAGGAATCAATTACCAAAATTGAAAAATGTTCTACCATATTAATAGATTGTCTGACTCTGTGGATCAGTAATCTCTTTTTTACCAATCTGCAGGAGGATTTTTCTTTGGGACCGAAAACACTTGATCCAATTCTGGAACCTTTGATGAAAACAATGCGCCTCAGGGCGCATACCGTAATCATGGTGACCAATGAAGTGGGGCTTGGCATTGTCCCTGAGAATCCATTGGCCAGAAAATACCGTGATATGGTAGGAACATGTAATAGATATATTGCAAAGCAGGCAGATGAAGTCTATTTGGTAACCTGCGGAATACCAACAAAAATAAAATAATAACAACAACATGAACTTATTAGAAAAGACCTGCCAGGACATTTTTCCCCAGGATAGTGAAACAAGAGATAAAGCAAAACAACGGTTAGAGATGCTCACGATGCCACACTGGGCGCTTGGAGATTTAATGGATTTGGCCATTGATATTGCCGGCATGTGCGGTTCTATAAAGCCGCAACTCAAAAGGAAAGCGATCTTTACCATGGCAGGAGATCATGGTGTCACTGAAGAAGGGGTTTCAAAATTTCCAGCCGAAGTCACTCCTCAGATGGTTTACAACTTCGTAAATGGCGGAGCCGGTATTAACGCCCTGGCAAATCAGGCCGGGGCTGAGGTGATTGTTGTAGATATGGGGGTTAACGCAAATTTGAGTGAACTTTCCGAGCAGGGAAAAATCCTCAACAAGAAAATAGGCTTCGGTACGAATAATATTGCCAAGGGGCCTGCAATGAGCATCGCAAATGCAAGAAAAGCGGTAGAATCTGGAATAGAGATAGCCCTAGAATATGGCAAGAAATTTGATCTATTTGGTACGGGAGACATGGGGATTGGCAATACGACACCCAGCACTGCAATTGCCGCAGTAATTACTGGAAAAGAGTTGAGAGATTTGACCGGCAGGGGGACCGGGCTTGATGATCAGCAGCTTGAAGGTAAGATTTCAACTATCGAAAAAGCCCTTGAGGTCAATAAACCAGATAAGAACAACGGTCTAGAAATCCTTGCCACCCTCGGTGGATATGAAATTGGCGGTATCGCAGGCTTGATTATTGGTGGTGCAATGCAGCGAAAACCTATTGTGATAGATGGATTCATCTCTACCGCAGGAGCACTCATTGCTTATAAGATAGAACCATTTGTGAGAGATTATCTGATTTTTGCCCATCGTTCGGTGGAACCTGGACATAAATACATGCAGGAAGTGCTCGGCTGTGAAAAACCGCTACTTGACCTAAATATGAGGCTCGGTGAAGGCACGGGAGCAGCTCTAGCAATGAATATCGTTGAAGCTTCATGCGCTGTACTCACAGAGGTCGCGACTTTTGAAGAGGCTGCGGTTGCTGGATCAGATAAGTAAACGTGATAAATACTTGATCCAGGAGCACAGATGAAAACTCATCTTCAGGGGTTGCGTACCGCGATAACGTTTCTCACCATTATCCCGCTACCAAAATGGCAACAAGGGATTTCCGAAGATTTTTTGGGCTCGGTAAAGTATTTCCCCCTTGTTGGCATGCTGACTGGTTTCATAATAATGGTGACCGGGATGATCAGTACATCTATTTTCCCCCAGACCGTGTCGATTGTACTCCTGGTTTTCCTGCTATCTTTGATATCCGGTTTTTTTCACCTGGATGGCCTGGCAGATACTGCAGATGGATTCTTGAGCAGTAAACCCAAACAAGCCATTTTGGAGATAATGAAGGATAGTCGCATTGGCGTAATGGGAGCATGTACGATCATTTTTTTATTATTGTTCAAAATCTCAGCACTTTTTTCAGTATCTGGTGATGATCTGAGCTTTGTGCTTTTTTGTGGCCCATACTTTGGCAGAATTGCCATTGTCGCGATGATGGGGAGTATGGTTTATGCGCGTAAGAAGAATGATGGGTTGGCAGGCTTGTTTTCTAACTTTCGGAGCTCTGCCTTGAGTCTGGTGCATATTATAATCTTGGGTTGTGTCTGTTTTGCTGCAATGGGTGTGGCTGGCCTCCTGTGTCTGTTTTTTTCATCATTTACCATTGGTGCTTTTTTTTATCTCAGTTACCGTAAAATTGGCGGTTACACTGGCGATACGCTTGGCGCAGCATGCGAGTTGGGAGAGGCTGCTTTTTTTATCAGCTGTGCAACCTTTTTGTGAGCGATGATCAATGACCAAAACAATAGGAACCGGAAACAACATGTCGTTTGGGCATGGCGGCAACATCCACAAAATAGCTCATTCCACGAAGGGATCACCGGGCGAATTTATTGACTTCAGTGCCAATATCAATCCACTGGGGTTACCATCGTGGGCCAGAACGCTAATAAATCGCGAATTAGAGACAGTTGTTCATTATCCGGACCCGGAGTATAATGAACTGAAGACTGCGATTGCAGCGTCATATAAGTGTGATCGTGACGTCGTGGTGCCGGTGAACGGAACCTCGGAATTGCTTTACATGCTCCCCCGTGTTTTAAATATAAAAAGGATTATTATTCCGGTACCATCCTATATTGATTACCTGAAATCTTTTCGATCTCATTCACAAGAGGTTATTGAACTCACGCTATTAGAAGATGATAATTTTAATCTTGATGAAAAAAAACTGAATGGATTGATACGTGAAGGTGATGGTCTTGTTTTAGGAAACCCTTCTAATCCAACAGGCACCTATATACCAGATGAAATAATCCTTGAATGGGCGCATCGTTTTCCAAAATGCGTATTCATTATTGATGAAGCCTTCAAAGAATTTGTCACCTCGTTTAAAAGTCTTGGTGCGCGATTACCAAATATCATTTCACTGAACTCACTCACTAAATTTTTCTCTGTACCTGGGTTGCGTATCGGTTTTGGGCTGCTTCCCGAACCATTTTTGAGCAGAATCAAGGAGCGCCTCCCAGAATGGAATGTTAATTCACTTGCTCAATCATTCGCCATCAAAGCCCTGCATGATGAAACCTACTGCAAACGCACGAGAGTAAACTGTCAGGAGTTGAGAAGCCAATTAATCAGTCGACTTGACTATATAGAGGGATTGAAAGTTTATCAATCCAGTGCCAACTATCTTCTTATAAAAATTCTGCATACTCACACAGATCAGACGCTGTATGATTTTCTTCTCAGTCATAAAATCATTGTTAGAAGATGCTCGAATTACCAGGGGCTGGATCATTCGTTTGTCAGAATTGCCGTAAGAACCGAAGAAGAGAATGATCAGCTGGTTAGGTTGCTTGAAAAAGCATTCAGTTCCCGGGAAAAATCTGTAGGAAGTTCTTTGAAAAAAAGACCCCGGGCCCGGTCGTTGATGTTTCAGGGTACCTCTTCAAATGCTGGAAAGTCTCTTTTGACTGCTGGCCTGTGCCGAATATTACAACAGGACGGCTATCGGGTTGCCCCTTTCAAGGCTCAAAATATGTCTTTGAATTCTTTTGTTACCAGGGATGGAAAAGAAATGGGTCGGGCCCAGGTTGTCCAGGCACGTGCGTCACGAATTGAACCAGATTGCCTGATGAACCCGATTTTGCTCAAACCAAACTCAGACACAGGTTCCCAGGTAATTGTTCACGGAATCCCTGTCGGCAATATGAATGTCGCACAATATCACGCATACAAGGAAAAAGCGTTTTCCTGTGCGAAAAAAGCTTATGACAAACTATCAAGAGATTACGACTGCATTGTGCTTGAGGGTGCCGGATCGCCAGGTGAGGTTAATCTGCGGAAACATGATTTTGTAAACATGCCGATGGCCGCATATGCAGATGCTCCGGTGTTGCTTGTTGGAGATATAGACAGAGGGGGCGTTTATGCAGCTTTAGCCGGTACGATGGACGTTTTAAACGAACCAGAGCGCAAAAGGGTCGCAGGTTTTCTTATCAACAAATTTCGGGGAGACCAATCATTACTTGAGGATGCCCATCGGTTTTTATTTGATCATTCAGGAAGAGAAGTGCTTGGAGTTATACCTTATCTTGATAATTTAGCGATTCCTCAAGAGGATTCAGTCGTGTTGCATGAAGGTTTTTACCAGAACAGGCCGGCCGATTCTAATGAAGTCGATATCGCCGTTATTCTGTTGCCACATGTGTCCAACTTTACCGATATCGATGCGCTCTATTTTGAAGATGGTGTGAACGTTCGATTCGTCAAAGATCGATTTGAGTTAGGAAATCCTGCTGCGGTGATCTTACCCGGCTCAAAGAATGTTGCAGCGGATCTTGAGTTTATTAAAAATCGTAAATTTGCCGATGAAATCATTCACCTTGCGACACAAGGTTGCACCATTGTCGGGATTTGTGGAGGGTACCAGATGCTTGGCACCGTCTTACGTGATCCTCACAAAATTGAATCCACAGAAGATGAGCAAGAGGGTCTTGGCCTGCTTGAAGTTCATACCACTCTGGGTGAAAGAAAAATTCTCCAAAGAAAATACGGTCGGCATACTGTTTCCGGGTTACCCCTCGTTGGATATGAAATCCATCATGGAGTCAGTGAAGGTGGGGCTTTGGAAAACGGTGTTGTACTCTTTGATGATGGAAGTTGGTGCGGTTGTCGAAATCAGCAGGGGAATGTATGGGGCTGTTATCTTCACGGACTCTTTGATGAAGATCAGTTCCGTAATTGGTTTATAAATGAACTGCGAGCAAAATCAGGGTTATCACCCATAAAACCAGGAAAGAATGGTTCGCATATAGATCAAAATCTTGATCGGCTGGCTGAGATTATCAGATCCAACTGTAATATTGACCAGCTGTATAATGTAATGAAGCTTTAAAACTCCATGGTACTTGCACTACTCATCTGCTCAAGCGTTCTGTTTGACCTAATTTTTGGGGATCCCCGGATTACGATCCATCCCATTAGAATAATTGGCTCCATTGTAACGAGGGCAGAACAGTTCATAAGGGCAAAGGGGAGCGGATTTCCCCTAAAGACACAAGGTTTGTTATGCTGGATGATCGTAATTGGTGTTGTTAATTCTATCCTGATCTTGTGTCATCTGGTCATCAGACAACTACCCGAAATTTTACAATTTGTTTTCTATGTTTTCCTATTCTATTTTGCCATTGCCTTAAAAGATTTGATCCTGCATTCTAAAGCAGTCAACCTTGCGTTAACAGTAAATGACCTGGAAAAAGCAAGAAACGCACTTTCGATGCTGGTTAGCAGAGATACATCTCAAATGGATACGGCACAAATCTGTAAGGGGTGCATTGAGTCCATTGCAGAGAATTTTGTTGATGGCATCTTTGCTCCGATATTCTGGTTTCTTGCTGGCGGAAGTATCTTCTACCTTTTGGGTTGGGATCAAAACTTGGGTGCACTACTATCAGGATATACATTCAAATCGATATCCACGATGGATTCAATGCTCGGTTACAAAAATGATCGTTATAGATATTTTGGTTGGTACGCTGCAAAAGCTGATGATCTTGCCAACTATATTCCCGCAAGAATTGGGGCAGGACTCTTATTACTCACCGGTTTCTTCATGGGACTCGGTACAAAAAAAACTTTCGCAATATATTTCAGAGACAATCGAAAAAGCTCAAGCCCGAACAGTGGTCACCCTGAAGCAGCGGTTGCAGCACTCTTGGATATTAGAATAGGAGGAAAGGCGGTTTATCATGGAAAAGAGGTAGACAACCCCATTTTCTGTATAGAGGGGAGGGAGCCAAATCCAGAGGATATCACAAGAGTCAATAAACTTTCCGTCGGTGCAACACTATTCTTTACTGTTCTGATCCTGATCATGGGCTTTTGGGGATCTAGATAGAATTGAAAGTGAGACTTATTGTTAAAAAAATGAATACTAAATCGACCATACTACCGAGCCCTAATCTAAAAACCGGCCTTTGCAAACATGGCCCCAATATCTTGATTACTAAAGGAAAATTATTAATAGTACAGACCGGGAAATCTCAAATTTTGTTAATTTGAGATTTTATTAACCAGGTGATACATTGAAAAATGCCTTTGCTCCAATAACGATACGCATTAAATTGAGCTGTTACATTTGGGTGCTTAACGGCGCCAACACTCAATAAGGTTACGTGCAAAAGTTGGAGCAGGAGTTGTTGACCCGAACAGTTTTGGGTGAAATTCAACCATGGTATCAATCGAAAAACTTTATAAATATTTATTACTATCTTGATGAGCAGAGACACCAACACGAGATTTGAGTATTTCGCATATGATCAGCGATTACAAATAGTCCGCGTTAGATGTTAACTGCAATAGGGTGGAAAGGGGGCGCATGTTAAAAGTTTTACTCAGAACAACGTGGATTCAATTAGTGCTGATCATCAGTTTCATTTTACCAGTTAATGCCAACCCGACCCCTCACGAGACTGACAATAGTCCTCAACTGTTAAAACTCGAAGATACGGTTCTATTAGAGCTTAACGAGGAGGAAAAGAGCTGGTACATCAAATTCAAGGAAGGGGTGTTATTTTTTGATGGTTGGAATACCATTTCCCACAAAATTTTAAGTGTCTTCCCTGTTGAAGCCCAAGAAGAGAAACGAGCATCAGTTCAACGGCTCGGTATAAAAATCGGTACTGAGTGGTGTCGAGAAAATGAAATTCGTAAAATTAATACAAATATGTTGAAAGCATGGGGAAGCCGAATAAGAGAAGCAGTCGACCTGGGGGCTCTTGAGACTGAAACCGTCTTGAAGGAGATTGAAACCGAGGTTGATCTTATTCTCCAAAGTGATGGTGGATCCTCACTTGTCACATCAGAATCTTGACAACGCGCCTCCTGGATGATAGAGAGACCATCAAAAAATCATATCTTATAAGGGGGTATCATGGAAAAAACATTTGCGATTATCAAACCCGACGCGTTTGCTGCCGGAAATGCCGGCAAAATTCTCCAAAGAATTTACTCAGAAGGATTTAAGGTTATCGGGCTGAAAAAGCTTTTTTTAAGCAAAGTCGAAGCAGAAGGATTCTATTACGTCCATAAAGATCGACCGTTTTTTGACGAACTAACCGATTTTATGAGCAGCGGCCCCTGTATCGTTATGGTACTGGAAGCTGAAAATGGTATTAAAAAATGGCGTGATTTAATGGGTGCAACCAACCCTGCAGAAGCAGCAGAAGGAACCTTGAGGAAAGAATTCGGTTCCTCAGTAGGAGAGAATGCAACCCACGGTTCCGATGCCCAGGAAACAGCAGCGTTTGAAGTTTCCTATTTCTTTTCTGGACTTGAGTTACTGTAACCGAGCCCAATTTCTTTTGGTTTAAAAAGCCTGCTCTTCTTATTGGAGAGTGGGTTTTTTTTATGCAATGGCCGATTTGAATTTTACTACCTGGTATCGTAAAATTTCATAATAGCATAGTAGATAAAGTTAACCTCAGATATCTTCAAGACCATGCTTCTCAGGCTGCCAATAGTTCTCACCTGGTTTCTCATTATTTTACTCACTTTTTTCGTTCACCGTAGTTTTGGTAATGAAAAAGGAATGATCATTCTCGGACAATCGTGCGCCCTGTCTGGACCAGCAAGTGATCTTGGAAATGAGTTTAAGACAGGACTAAACATTGCGTTTGATGAGATAAACGGTAATGGCGGCATCAATGGTCGAGAAATAATCCTTGAAAGCCTTGACGACGGTTATGAGCCATATCGGGCCTATGCGAATACCAAGCAATTAATTGAAAAAGGTGTTTTCGCACTTATCGGTGAAGTCGGGACTCCAACATCGAAAGCGGTATTGCCACTTATTGAAATACATAAAATACCTTTTTTCGCGCCTTATACCGGTGCAGATTTGCTCAGGACACCTTTTAATCCCTATATCATCAATATCAGGGCAAGTTATAACCAGGAGATGGAAAAGCTGGTGAGTTACTTTGTCGACCATCTAGGATTAACCCGGATCTCCTGCTTTTTCCAAAATGACAGTTATGGTTTCAGTGGCCTCAATGGTTTGAAAATAGCCTTGCACAAACGAGGGTTGACTCTCGTATCAAAGGGAGAATATGAGCGAAACACCGTTGCTGTACTAGGGGGTGTTTTGGATATCATGAAGGCATCACCTGAAGCGGTTGTTTTGGTTGGAGCTTATCCGGCATGTGCTGAATTTATCAAACTTTACAAGCTTCGAAATCCTAAGAACACTGCGATATTCGGTAATATCTCATTTGTCGGGACTACCGGCTTGAAAAATGCGCTCGAATCCTTTGGTGAGCACGTAGTCGTTACCGAAGTTGTACCATTCCCCTGGGATCGGTCGAGACCCATCGTCTCGTCTTATATCAATGCACTAAGAACCCATCGACCCAGCAAAAGTCCGGGTTTTGTCTCACTAGAGGGGTATATAGCCGGAAAGCTATTCGGATATATTGCCGGAAGAATTGAGGGTCGACTAACTCGTGAGGCATTTCTGAAAAAAATACCTGAGCTTGGTTCATTTCAGCTCGATGATTTTCAGCTAATGTATCAATCGGGTGCCTATGTCGGTAGTACTGAGGTTATTTTGATTAAACTGTTTCCCGATTATCAGCAGGTGAAATTTTAACTCAGGACAATAGATCTCAACCCATGGTTAAGCGAAGGGGTTCTCAATTCAGCAGTGATTCAATTGTCTACGGACCTTATAAAATGACAATCTCGGTAATCTCCGCGATTTCGTTACTGTTCGCGCTGATCTGGGGAGTTGTCAAGTATGTTCAGTATACCCAAACCCTAGAGAATATCAGGTCCGAATATCTTCACGCAAATCAGACACGCTTAGTGGATGAACACCGTAATATTGTAGAATTTATTGAGTATAAACGAGAACAAACACTGCAAATGATTAAAGAGGAACTGGAACGGCAGGTTCAAACAGCGTATGTAACGGCTGCTCATCTATATAGCAGATATCGGCATGAAAAAGATCAAAATGAGCTTCGAGGGATGGTCATTGAAACCCTCAGACCAATCAGATGGAGTACCGGTAGTGGCTACTATTTTGCTTTTCGAACCAGAAGTGGTTTTGTTGATTTGCTTGCCGATCGACCTCAATTTGAGCAGAAGACCCTGCTTGATGTTCAGGGTGGTACCGGGAAATTCATATTCCAGGATATGAAATCCATTGTTGAAACCAGGGGAGCAGGATTTTATCAATATGAATGGTACAAACCAGCACAACTCGGAACCTCCCACCCGAAATTATCATTTGTCAGATACTTTAAGCCATTTGATTGGTGCCTTGGTGCCGGTTTTTATATCGATGATATCGACGAAAGGATTCAAGGCGATGTTCTTGAACGACTTCGTCAGATATCATTTGGCAAAATGGGTGACGTGTTGATCTTTTTGGATAATGCAACAACGATATGTGATACCGATCCTCATCGTGAAGGAAGGAGAGTCGATTCAATATATTGGAATAGAACGTACCCTCTGGGCGCACAACTCTTTGAAATTTCAAGAAGTAAAGAACTTAATGGTTATGTGATGAGCGGTGAAATCACCGCTGACGATAAATCTGAAGAGTCAATACCACTGCTGGCTCAGGTCAAAAAATACCAACCCTGGGGTTGGAATATTGTGACGATGATTTCGATGACTGATATGAAATCAGCGATTACCGCAGAGACAGAAAAGCAGAAAACTCAAATTAAAAACGAAATCATCGTATTCTTTCTGGTTCTCATGACGTTGTTCTCTCTGCTGTTTTTTGTCGCACGGTTAAATTCACGAAGAACAAAAGCAGGGGTTGAAGCATTTACCGATTTCTTTGTCAAAGCCTCAGAATCAAATGCGCGATTGCAAGACCAGGAAATTGCCTTTTCAGAGTTTCGAACGATCGCCGATTTTGCCAACAAGATGCTTGAGACCAGAGTTGCAAACGAAGAGGAGTTACAACGGAATCGATTGCGTCTTGATACTCTTTTGCAGATTGCTCGTGAGACTTCCCAATCAGAGCAAGAAATCTGTACCTTTGTCATCTCAAGATTACTCGATATTACTGCAAGCTCTACCGGTTATATCGGCTTTGTTGATAGTGATCAGAAACGATTCTCAATGGTCATCCGAGCTAATAGCAAACGAATTGAAGGTCGGGAAGCCAACGAAATACTATACGAAACCACAATACATCTCTCAGATTATTCACGCCTTGAGCAGATAATATCAGGGACAGAAACGATAATCGAAAATGATCTCAAAGCAGAAGAAAAGAGCTCACGTTATCCTTTTATGAAGTCTGTTACCCGGACAATGGAACTACCGATAATGCATGAAAATCGGGTAGTAATCCTGGCGGGTGTCGGGAGCCGTGAAAAACCATATTCTGAAACTGAGCAGTCCGCGATCAGGCTCCTGTTGGAAGGTATGTATAAAGCACTGCTGGTGAAAAGAGCTGACCGGGAAATGGCGAGTTTGAAAAATATCTTGAACTCGATAATCGACTCCATGCCTTCCAAACTTATTGGTATCGATAAAAGCTATAATGTGATTTTCTGTAACCGTATTGCTGAACAAGAACTGGAGCTGCCAAGAGAGGCGGCAATTGGAGCGAAAGCAGATCAGATTTTGCCCCAATTTAACCTTTATTCTGCAATGATTGATCAAACGCTGACAACCGGTAACCCGACAGAAGAAAAGCGCATTAGAAGAAAAGATTTGCAGCTGGTACGGTTTGAATCGATCATGGTTTTTCCTTTTCCAACAGAAAGCGGGTTAGGCGCCGCTCTTAAAATAGATGATATTACAGAAAAAGTTCGCCTCGAAGATATGATGGTACAATCAGAAAAGATGTTATCCGTTGGTGGGTTAGCCGCTGGGATGGCACATGAAATAAATAATCCACTTGCCGGGATTATTCAGAACCTTCAAGTGGTTCGAAATCGTCTAAAAGCAGATTTGAAGAAAAACAAAGAGGTGGCAGCTCAATGTAAACTGGATTTTGAGAACCTTGCAGATTATCTCGACAAAAGGGAAATAAACACAATGTTCGAATCAATACATGATTCGGCAAATCGAGCTGCAACGCTGGTCAAAAATATGCTTTCATTTTCAAGAAAAAGTGATGCAGTTTCAACAACCCAGAATCCAATAGAACTGCTTGAGTCAACCATTGACCTCGCCGCTAATGATTATGATTTGAAAAAACAGTTTGATTTTAAAAAGATCCAGGTAAACAGATATTTCGATCCAAGTACCCCGCCAATCATTTGTGAGACAACAAACATTCAGCAGGTACTCCTCAATATCATTAAAAATGGGGCCCACGCTCTGATGGATAAAGAATATAGTGGTGATGACAAGCCGTCTCTTCAACTCTCGATATACCCGGAAAACGGTATGGCGTGCATCGAAATCGCCGATAACGGTCCGGGAATGGATCAGGAGACGCAGAAGAGGATTTTCGAACCTTTCTTTACAACAAAGCCGGTTGGTTTGGGAACAGGTCTTGGCCTTTCGATTTCATATTTCATTATTGTCGACCAACACCGAGGGGATTTGAGTGTCTCCTCGGAATTGGGAGTTGGGAGCAAATTTACTATCAGACTCCCACCGGATCGAAGATCAGCTCGTCGATGATACCTCGCTGATGATTTTTCCTTTTTTCAGAGTGATCTGAAGTTTATCCCCGGTTTTTACTTGATTAGCTTCAGTAATAACTCTAGACTCCTCTGGCTTTTCTGGAGGTATTTTCTGGACAATCGAATATCCGCGTGAAAGCGTGGCCAGTGGGCTGACCGAATCAATGCGGGAAGCTGCTGCGGCCAAAGCTGAGTTACGATTTTCAAGAAAATGTAAGGTAGCACGAATCATACGACTGTGCTGAAATGAGACTTCCTGTTGTCTAAGTTCTATCTTGCGGGCAGGGTTACACTGATGAATGCGAGATAAAACAGTAAGCAGATCATAGCCGTTTTTATCAAGAACGGTTGAAAATTTTTCGATTATATTCATCCGGAGATAGTCGAGCTTCAGCGATCTTTTATCATAAAAATAATCAAGCTTTGTTAATCGATTGTGCAAATTCACCAGCTCATATTCACGGTCCTGGACTAATCTTGAGAAGCTATTGATCAGCTTGTGTTTTTCTCTCGTAAGCAGATTTGTAAAACGTTGCTTATCCCGAGTGAGATGCTGGGCGGCAGCAGTCGGTGTTGGGCACCTGAGATCAGCACAGAAATCTGCGATAGTAAAGTCGGTTTCGTGCCCGATTGCACTGATAACTGGTAGTTCAGAATGATAAATTGCTTCGGCTACCCGCTCCTCATTAAAAGACCAGAGGTCCTCTATGGATCCTCCCCCCCTGGTGAGGACAATGATGTCTGCACCTGTTTGATGCGCTTTTTTAATTGCCTCTGAAATGTCTGGTGCAGATTGAACTCCCTGTACACTTACCGGTATTATGAGTATTGAAAAGTCATGAAATCGGTTTTGGCAGATCGCAAGAAAGTCTTTAACTGCCGCACCGGTTGGTGAGGTAATCAAAGCAACTTTTGAAATTACATCTGGTATTGGTAGTTTACGTTCTGCATCGAAATATCCCTTGCTCTTCAAATGCGCTTTTAATATTTCAAACTCTGCATGCAAAGTACCACTGCCAACGACTTGAATGCTGTCAATGATTATCTGGTATTCCCCTCGGGGTTCGTAAACACTTATCCTGCCGGTGCAGATCACCTGCATCCCATCCCTGAGACTCTCTGTGAGATATCTGGTCTGGTTGCGAAAAATAACCGCTCTTAACCGTGAGTTCTCATCTTTAAGACTGAAGTAATGGTGTCCGGAGGAGGGGATGGAGAGACCGGATACTTCACCGATAATTTTAACGAAATGAAACGAGTGGTGAAAATACTCTTGAATTTCACTGGTGATTTCTGAAACGCTTTTGATGTTGCCTGTATTTTTCTTAAACATACGGTGCAGTATAATATGATTTACGGGGTTTTACCAATGGACACTCGTCTTGATTTATACTATATAAGTCCGCTCAGACTGAGGATTTAATAAAAATTAAACAGGAAAACCGAGATGGCTGATAAAAGCGTATTCGATAAACTCCATGTTGATGAAAGAGAGAAAGATGACATTCCTGGTGTACTTGAGCAGCTCAATTTACCACCCAAATTCGTTACTTTTGTCAGAGAGAATAAAAGACTGGTCCAAATCCTGACGGCTTTTGTCGTCTTGATGATAGTTTTCTGGTCTTTCTATGACTCATATCGAGACAAACGGATCGAAACTAGCGGTGATGCGCTGGCAATTGCCCTTGAGGCTGCGGGAGAAGAAAAAATTGCTGCGTTACAAGAGGTGAGCAAGTCTTACTCTGGAACTGATGCGGCGCTATGGGCAGAATTACACCACGGTCTGGAATTGGTGAAGCAATCACGAATTGAGGAAGGCATGACGTCTCTGCTGGCAACTCGACAAAAGATTTCAGAGAAATCTTCATTATTTCCGCTTATTACCATAAGTCTTGCGCAGGCCTACGAACAAGGAGACAAGAATAACGAGGCGATGCAGGAGTATAAACGTCTTCAGGATATGAAAGGATACGAGTTCCTTGGTTTTAATGGTTCTGCTCGAATCTATGAAAAAACTGATGAATATGAACTGGCGCTGGCTGAATATGAGAAATGTATCGGGACCCTTGATCCAGTATCCCAGCGAACGCAAAAATCAATTATCGATGAAAAAATAGCCCGGCTACGTGCACTCAAGTGATAATAGAAGAACTTCCTGAAAATGCCGCCAGAATCGTTAGAGAGTGGCGTCGTGATGGCAAAACGATCTGTTTAGTGCCAACGATGGGATATTTTCACGAAGGGCACCTTTCGTTGATGAAACATGGCCTACAATTAGCAGATAAGGTAATTGTAAGTTTATTTGTCAACCCAACACAATTCGGTGCCAATGAAGACTTGAGTGTGTACCCGCAAGATCTTGAGGGAGACTGCCATAAAGCTGAACGTACAGGTGTGGATTTACTTTTTTGTCCAGCCGCTTCGGCAGTCTACAGAGAAAAACACCAAACGGTTGTTTCGGTAAAAGATGTGTCAAATCGACTCTGTGGACTTAATCGACCCGGACACTTCGATGGTGTGGCTACCATCGTAACCAAATTGTTCAACATGTTCTCACCAGAGTTTGCCCTGTTTGGTGAAAAAGATTATCAGCAGCTGGTTGTGATAAAAACAATGGTGAGTGACCTGGACATGCCGGTAACGGTAAAGGGTGTTCCAACCATACGAGAACACGATGGTTTGGCGATGAGTTCGAGAAATAGTTATTTGGACCCAGAAGAGCGTGCGATAGCCCCGGTGCTCTATGAGACGCTCAATGATATTCGGACTTCGTTTAAGACAAAAAAAACACCTGCTGCTGTCTTACCACTGGTGGAAAAAGCGAAAGCCAAGATCACTCGATTTACGCAATGCAGTGTAGATTATCTTGAAGTATTTGATGAGCGTGATCTATCCCCCGCTGAAGTTATTTCAGAAAACTGTCGAGCTGCAGGTGCAATCAGGATCAATGGAAAAGTCAGACTCATTGATAACCTTTCAATGAAATAATTCTAAAGGAAGTTTCAGTGTTTGAATTCTTTTTGAAAGCAAAACTGCACAAGGCAACAGTTACCGAGGCAGATATTGATTATGAGGGATCGCTTACCGTGGACAAAGAGTTGCTTGATGCGGTGGGTATGAAGATATTTGAACGGGTTCATGTCTATAACATCACCAATGGGGAACGCTTCGAGACCTATCTTATTGAAGGTGTCTCCGGCAGCGGTACGATAGGGCTCAACGGAGCAGCCGCACGTAAAGGAATGAAAGGCGATAAGATCATCATTGTTGCATACTGTTTACTACCCGATAACCAATCTGATCATTTTCCTCAGATTGCCCTGCTCGATGAACAAAATAAAATTAAAGAAATGATATCAAAATAGTGCACCCGCAGGTGCGCTGTATAGGGCCCGTTGCTGTTGCTTATGAGGTGCTGTTGATCTTACCGATAAAATTTGTGGGATCCGTACTGTGCAATGTAGGTATAATCGTTTGCCCAGTTTGGAGTAATTGAATCGAGGTGATAATGGGTTGCACCATTAGTTATATCATTGCTGGTGATTGCAATATACACCGAATGCATGCATTTAAGAAAAGCATCGGGATCGTCAGGAATGTAGGATTTTTTCTGGAACGTCCAGCTGAACTGGTACGGTTGACGTACCACCTCATAAACAGGCAGTTTGTTCAGGTTTGCACGATTTAATGTAACCTGGGCGACCGCTATCTGTCCGATCTGCGGTTCTGAACGCGCTTCATGATACACATTGAGTGTAAGCCAAAGAACTGCTTCTAAGAGTGTCATCGTGTTTCTCCCTGCATCAAGTCATCCGCTACCACATTACCGCTTCGTGCTAACAGTCACTCCAAATGGAATTACAATTGACAAGATACTGCACAGAAGACCAATGAATATTTGCAACTACTTGATAGTACGATTAAATTGTGATTTGAATGGTTTTGTTTCGTCTCGTATAAATCTGCCGAAAATATAAATGCAAATAGCTACAAGTCAAGCACTTTTTTTTCGTTAGGCTATATGTGCTCGAAAATAATAATCATTTTCGTTATCGGTTAAAAGGCAGAACAGACCTGAGCAGGTACTATCAGTGTAAGAATCGACGTTTGCTTTTAAGAAAAAATCTTCCGGAAATGAGACCACCAAAAAACACGATACCTCCTGCAATGAACATATAGAGGAGAAATCTTTTATCAGCACTTAATCTCATAGGTGACAAGTCATCAACGTGCTGAAGTTCGATATCTTTCTGTTTTTGGATTTCCTGTATCTTGTTTTCAAGGCGTGCGATTGCTTTTTGTTCCCTGGCGATTGAAGCTGAGAGTTGACTGTTTTTCGTGGATAAAGATTCATTCTTTTTTCTTAACAGGGTAATAGTTTCACGTTGTTTGTGAATCTCTTCGGTCAATTCCGTAAGTCGTTCCTCTGAAACTGAATTCAACTGTGCAGGTGGGAGAGGCGCAGATTCGTTCTGAGCAAGATTGTTTTCGAGTTCTTCTATTTTGTGTTGGAGTTCCGTAATAATTTGCTTCTTTGGTTTTTCGGACTTTAAGTATTTGGCAGGAACCCAGCCACTGATATTCTCAGTAGTTCTTACCTGGGCAAAACCATTTTCAATATTTATGATCTCAAGCTGATCTCCTGATTGCAAACGAGTAACGACCCGGTATGGTTCATTAAAATCACTACGCAGGTTTACCACGAGCACATCAGAGATGTATTTAACATCTGGTTCAGCCTGTGCTAGACCGGAGTTGCCTATGATAAGTACGAGAACAGAAAGGAAATACCAAAGGCGGCTACCGATATATCCGTATTTAGAAAGTACCATTTTCGTCTCCTTCGCGAAATGATGACCATAGTTCGAAATCACTTTAATACTAAGCCTTTGGGCTATTGTCAAATATTTGAGTAAGGAGGGTGCGTTCACAGGCACGCAGCGAATATATCGGCAAGATATCGCTCGTGACAATGTTTCATCTTCCAGATTTTAGCCTGTACCATACAATGCATGACTAATCTCGGAATGTCTTTTGAGGTAATTCCAATATCACTGATGGATCGTGGCGCCTTGAATTCTGATAACAGATTGTTGAAGTAATCAATCAGGTTCGTATTGTCTCTTACGGGTAATTGAAATTGGTTTTCAATTAGACAGAGATTAAGGCGATCAATTCGTTCAGAAAGACGAACTGAATTGAATGTGAGCCAGCCGGTCAAAAGAGAGGCCAGTCCCTCACCGTGGGAAATAGCGCTATCAAGTGCGGATAAGCTGTGTTCCAGCAAATGCAATTCAAATTGAACCCTCCCCAATCCACTGGTGCCCAAACCGTTCATCGCTAAACCAGATAACCAGAGCATCTCTGCACGTAAGTGATAGGATTGGGGAGTTTCACGAAGTGAAGTTCCTACTTTTAGAATCGAGTGGATTATCAGTTCAAGAAGTCGTGGCTGGAAAATGATGTTGTCGGATTGATGAGAAAGGTATGGTTCCAGACAATGAATGCACGCATCGATCATTCCATCGATGGTTTGTTTCTCTGGAAGAGACAGTGTTAATGAGGGATCTGCAATACAGATGCGAGGAAACAGTAATCGATGAGCATAACCAAGTTTGAGATTATGGAAGTCATTGGTAATAACCATTCCACCATTAACTTCTGAACCACTACCTGCAGTGGTCGGGATAGTAATAATAGGGACGGTTTGCTGAATAGATTTCTTACCTAAAAAAAGATTCCATATATCGTAGTCATGAACCACACCAACTGAAATCGCCTTTGCAGTATCAATTACCGAGCCGCCACCAATGGCGATGATGCAATCACAGTGTTGATCGCGATATTGAGTTATTCCCTCATACACCTTTGAGAGCACAGGATTTGCCTGGATTCCTCTGAACAGATGATAGGGGATGTCTGCTTCGCTGAGGAGTGTGTTGATCTGCTCAAATACACTATTTTTAAATAAATGATTTTGGCCACAGACGATGAGTGGTTTTTTACCAAGGCCTTTCAATTCTGTGGCAAGAAGCGTAAGCTTTTTTCTTCCAAAGAGTATTTTTACTGGATTATGATAAACAAAATCAATCATCACGAAATTGAGATCGTAGCGCCTGGCTGAGCTCGATAAACTGAGCAATGGTTAATGATTCGGCCCGTATCGTTGGTTTAAGCTTAACCTTGTTAAGCTCGTTTTCCAGCCTTATACGGACTGCTCTTTTTTCCTGATCGACCGCGAACAATTGAGCTGAGAGCAGGTTGTTCAGTAATGTTTTTCGCCGATTAGCAAACCCGTGTCTCACCACTTTTTTAAAATAATCAAACGGAACCGGAAAAGAGGCGTGAAGAAACTGAATATCAATCACCTGTGAGTCAACCTTTGGTCGAGGATGAAATTCAGCAGGTTTAATCTTTAAGAGGGGCGTTACCTGAGCCTTTGCATTGAGAAGTACGGTAGGAATACCGTATTCTTTGCTGCCCGGAGTGGCAGTCAACCGATCAGCCACTTCTTTTTGCAACATGACGGTTACCCGCGATACCAGGTGGTGGTTATCCAGCACTTTAAAAATAAACGGGTTTGAGATCGAATAGGGAAGATTGGCAATTATCTTTAATTCACCACCGGTTTGTTCGAAGTACTTTTTAAAATCAAGTTTCAATATGTCTTCGTGAACCAGTTTCACGTTTGAGGGGAGCGTTTTTTCATTCTGATGGTATCGAATTATTCCACGATCAATTTCGATTCCGATTACCTGGTTGACCTGCTCGGCAATAATGCTGGTGAGCGCGCCCATCCCAACACCCACTTCCATAACCGTATCCTGAGCTGAAAACTGCCCTAAACTTACGATCCTTCTCGCAGTTCCAGGGTTGACCAGAAAATTCTGTCCGAACTTTTTGGAAGGAGCCAACCCATGTTTATTCAGTTGATCTTTTAATGACATAAATGAAATCGAAAAAGCAGATGTTTAATTAATGGAGAATATGCTTTTCTGCTCGTTTTCTGTTAATTTTTACAAACAGAGCATAAAAGATATAATAACTTGCAATAGTAAAGGGAGTGGCGAGTAATGCTCCACCAATCAGCATTACAAATATCGCATCGATTCCAAGACTGAATATCGCAGACATGCTTTCAGAAAAAGAACCACTGGAAAGCAGGGTATCCATGACGTTTTCTATTCTTGTCCAACTCAAATCCCATGGAGTTACCCAATTTCCTATCTTAAAGGATAAATAATATTGAGGTAGGTAGGTAAGTGGATTACAGACCAACCAGCTGGTTATTAATCCGGCAATGAAAGAAGAACGAGTCATCAGGGCAGCAAAAAAAATCATGATGGTGTGAAAAGGGATCGTCGGGGTTATGCCGATGAAAACACCAACAGCGGATCCGAGTGCGAGGCTGTGTGGAGACCCTCTGAGCCGGACAAGTTTAATGTAGTAGAACTTTACGGTTCGCCTGATATTCATATACTTAATTACCAAGCCTGGATCGAGGGAAGACATCTTCAGAAACAGCGGAGTGCAGACCTGCTTCAAATTTCTTGAGACCAGCCAGAGCAATCATTGCTCCATTGTCAGTACAATTCTTTTTAGCTGGTACGAAGGTTTTATATGTATCTGATTTCGCAGCCGTTATCATTGCCTCTCGCAAACAATCATTTGCTGCAACCCCACCCCCAAGGACAATGTTCTCTGTCTTGTACTTCTCAGCTGCTCGTATTGCTTTGGTGACAAGTACCTCAACGACTGCCTCCTGGAATTCTTTACATATTGCTTTGAGTTCAGTTTCTTGATCTGATAATTTGACCTGGTCGACATAATTAGAAACCGCGGTCTTCAGTCCGCTGAAACTAAAATCCAAAGAGTCCTCTTCGAGCCAGGCTCGCGGAAATTTGCATCCTAAATCAGCTGCGTCTTGGGCAAGTTTAGAGATTATCGGACCTCCAGGGTAACCGAGTTTTAGAATTCGTGCGGTCTTATCAAAGGCTTCTCCTGCTGCATCATCTCTGGTTCTGCCAACTAGTTGATAGTCCAGAAAACCGTTCACTAAAAAAAGAGAGGTTGTACCACCAGAAACAATTAGTGCAACATAGGGAAAACGAGGCACTGAAGGTTCAAGAAAAGCTGAAAGGATGTGACCAGACATATGATCTACCCCTACGAATGGTTTTGTTGCCCGATAGGCCAGAGATTTTGCAAATGAAAAACCAACCAGGAGTGAACCGATTAATCCGGGGCCTTGAGTGGCAGCAATCAAATCAACTTGATCAAGGGTAACACCAGCTGTCGAAAGTGCCTGGGTTACCACCGTGGAAATTTTCGCGACATGATCACGGGATGCAAGTTCCGGAACGATCCCGCCAAATCGCTGGTGAATGTCATGCTGACTGGAAACGATGGAAGAGAGGATCAGGTCATCTTTGATGATTGCAGCTGCAGTGTCATCACATGAACTCTCAATACCCAGCACAATCATATAAATACCATCCTAAACGATTCTTACGGTCCGAAAAAAAATAGTCAGAAGATAGTAGCGGTTTGACAAAGATTTCTCGCCTATCTCTCTCCATTGGAATCGGGACTGTAGGGGTAAGAACCGAGCCATTCAAAATAGGAGCACAGTTCACGAATCCTATCGCAACCGGTCTTGATATGCGATTCCTCTATGTGTCCGAGCATGTCTAAAAAGAACATGTACTTCCAATGTTTACCCTTGATTGGTCTTGATTCGATCTTGGCAAGATTGATTGATTCTTCCGACAAAACGGTCAATATCTCGTTTAATGCACCCGGGCGATCCATAGTACCAATCAAGAGTGATGTCTTGTCTTCACCACTGAATTCGGGTGACTTCTGGCCAAGGACAAGGAATCGTGTAGTGTTTCCTCGATAATCCTCAATTCCTTTCACAACGACCTGGAGTTCATAAGTCTTTATTGCCAGAGAGGATGCGATGGCGCCGATATTAGGGTTATTTGCAGCCATCTGGGCAGCAGCTCCGGTCGAAAAAACGGGGAGTGTTGGTACCGAAGGCATGTTTTTTCTGAGCCAGTCCCGGCATTGCGCAAGCGGTTGGGCGTGGGAAGCTACCGTCTGGATGTCTTCTATGTTACCTGACCTGCATACAAGATTATGGCTGATGCCTAATCTAACCTCACCACAGATCTGAACTTTATATTTCATAAAAGAATCAAGGGTAGAGAAGACAGCCCCCTCAATGGAATTTTCTACTGGAACGATACCATAAGAAGTCCTACCCTTTTCTACCTCTGCAAACACATCATCTATTGACTCGAGAGCCTTGTACTCTGCAGAGTGACCGAAATAACTGACACCAGCTAAATGGGTGAACGTCGCTTCCGGTCCGAGATAGGATACGATCTGTTTCTTCTGGGAAAGTCGACAGGTCGTAATAATTTCATGGAAAATTGAGCGAAGGGCGTTCTCAGGAAATATACCTTGGTTCAACTCCTGTAATCGCTCAAAAATTTGTCGCTCACGTAACGGATCCCATTTTGCGCGCTTGCTCTCGTCCTTGAGCTTGCCTATATCTTTAGCGCAGGTGATTCGTTTCTTGAGTAGCTCAAGAATACTGTTGTCAATTGTATCGATTTGGTCTCTTATATCAGGTATTGTCGTCTTTTCGGTGGTCATTTTTAAATTCTCTTTATTGATGAGACGTATCAGAAAGCAGTGCAGCTTTATATTACTAGGAGAAAGAGATATGTCTGTCAAGTCGTAAAAATGGGTAAGAGCTGAGGCATAAAAAGCCTCGAAAACTCTGTAAATAACAGGAAATATTACACATATTGTATAGTGAAACCATGGACCAGATAAATAACATCCGTACTTATGATGAAATAAACCAAAAGATCAAAGCTGGCAATGCAGTTATCGTGACTGCTGAAGAGATGGTTTCAATCGTCAGGGACAAAGGTGTTGAAAAAGCTGCCAAGCACGTAGACGTGGTTACCACGGGCACCTTTGCCCCGATGTGTTCATCTGGTGCGTTTCTCAATATTGGCCAGATGATACCAACCATTAAAACCTCTAAGGTATGGTTTAATAAAGTACCTGCGTATGGCGGACTGGCTGCGGTAGATGCATACCTGGGAGCTACAGAACCATCTGAGGATGATCCCCTTAACAAGGTTTATCCTGGTGAATTCAAATACGGGGGTGGGCATGTAATCGAGGATCTTTTGCGAGGCAAGCCAATACTTCTTGAAGCCAAAGCTTATGGCACTGATTGCTATGCCGCTCGAAAACTTAAGAAGGAAATCACTCTTGAAGATCTTCCCTATGCTTTGTTATGCAATCCACGGAATGGATATCAGAACTATAATTGTGCCGTGAACCGAACTGAACGAACAGTCTACACCTATATGGGAATGCTCAAGGCGGGGTTAAGAAATGCCACCTATTGCAGTGCCGGTGAGTTAAGCCCTTTATTTAATGATCCGTTCTATAAAACAATTGGGATTGGAACCCGAATTTTCCTCGGAGGTGCGCAAGGATACGTAACCTGGCACGGGACCCAGCATAGGCCAAATGTGCAGCGGTCTGATAGGGGAGTTCCGCTTACTCCTTCTGGAACCTTAATGGTACAGGGGGACCTCAAAGAGATGAGTCATGATTGGGTAAAAGGCGTTTCTATCTTAGGTTATGGAAATTCACTCGCGGTAGGTCTTGGCATACCTATACCAATCTTATCATTGGAAATTGCCGAATCGACAGGTATTGGAGATGAGGAGCTCTTTACCCAGGTAGTCGATTATGGCCATGATTATACCAATGGTGTATCAGACCCACTTGCCCAGGTGAGTTATGCTGAGCTAAAAAGCGGTAGCATTGAAATTGAAGGAAAACAGATTAAAACTGCACCATTATCAAGTGTGGTAAAAGCTCGTCAAATAGCAGAAATACTGAAGAAAGATATAGAAAACGGCACTTTTCAGTTGAGTGAGCCTGTCAAATTGATACCGGGCCCAAATCAGTAAGATGACAGCAGTGAAAGACATTGAGCAAAAGCTGACGCGAGAAATTGAACAGTATGATCGTTTAGCTATCGCGTTTTCAGGTGGGGTTGACTCAACATTGCTCCTTTACGTGGCCTGTAAAACGCTCGGCTACCAAAATGTAGTCGCAGTTTTTGCTGACTCTGTTTTTCAGTCAGCAAAAAGCAGGGCAGGGGTCAATACAACCATTCTTGAACAGTTCAATGAACAATTGAAGCTTATCAGGATATCTATCGATCCGTTTAAAAGTGATGAAATCATCAATAACGATAAAAATCGCTGTTACTTCTGTAAAAAATTGATTTACCAGACAATACTGGCAAAACTTAAGGAACTGAATTTTACGGTTCTGGCTGACGGAACGAATTGTTCCGACCTGGAGCTCAACCGCCCCGGCATTAAGGCGATAGAAGAGCTGCAAATTAAAACTCCGTATGTTAATGGAGGTCTTTCTAAGCGAGATATTAGGGTGCTTGCGAGACATTACAATCTCCCACAGGCTACATTACCATCGAACTCATGTCTGGCTGCCAGAACGGAAACAGGAAGACCACTGGAGTTGAAGATGTTGGAAGAAATTGAAGATTCGGAATTATACCTTGCGAGTTTAGGGTTTGTAATATTTCGAGTGAAACCCCGCGGTACAAAGATCTTTATTGAGCTTGGTGAAAATGATTTTACCAGATTAAACAACCCCCGGATTCGAGAGAAAATTATCTCCTATTTTCAATCACATAATAAAGATTCCATTTTCCTTGATTTAAGTCCAAGAAGTTAAAAGGTACAAAAAATCCTGATATTGTTAGTTTTAAGCGATTTAACTCTTGATTCTGGTTCGTGATTAAATTATGCTGTTCAGGCTTGCGCATGTAAAAGCCCGAATATAAAGGATTGTAGGCTGAATGTATGTGTAGGAGAGAAAAGAAAGTGCAGGTTTTTTTTTGCTTTGACAATTGTTTCTAGTTTGAGTAAAGCATCAATTCTAGGAGAAAGGGAACAGGGTCTAATAACCTGTTACAGAGAAAAGAAATGAATGAGCAGGGAGGAATTCATGAACAAGAAGGAACTGATTGAAAGCATCGCAGGAGCAGCAGACATTAGTAAAGCAGCAGCAGAAAAAGCACTCAATGGCACGCTTGCGGCAATCGCAGATGCACTTAAGAAAGGTGACAAAGTAACCCTCGTTGGTTTTGGAACCTTCTCAGTATCAAAGCGTGAAGCACGCACCGGTCGTAATCCTCAGACTGGAAAATCAATCAAAATTCCAGCCAAAAACGTTGCAAAGTTCAAAGCTGGTAGCAAACTTTCTGACGCTATCAACTAGACTTTGAACATGAACCTCCCGGCAGGATAGAAACGTTCGAAGAGGTAATAAGCTAAAAGTCGGGACGTGGCTCAGTCTGGTAGAGCACAGCGTTCGGGACGCTGGGGTCGGAGGTTCAAATCCTCTCGTCCCGACCACGACTTAAAGCTAAGCTGAAAAGAACGGACATGCTGGTTAGGAACAGAGCCGTTGCCTGGAAAGGCAGCGGCTTTTTTTTTTACTGAAAAGTAATTGCAACGAGACAATTTTCTTAAGCAGGTTGCTTTATGGTATTGATTCGATAGTAATCACAATATTGAAGCAGGACGAGAGAATCGCTTAGGTAATATTTGATTATGAACCTCTGATTTACTTCTCTAGATGATTAAAAAGAAATGAAGGTTTTACAATGATAACTCTTCTTGACTATGGTGCTGGCAATGTACGAAGTGTGAGAAACGCTATACGAACGCTTGGCTATGAAGTGATCGATGCGAAAAGCAGCGCTGATATCCTGGTCGCAGATAAACTAATTTTTCCAGGTGTTGGCAGTTTTGGTTCGGTTATGAATCAGTTACGGAAGGATGGATTTGATCAGGCTTTGAAACAGAGAATTTCCCAAAACAAACCATTTCTCGGTATATGTGTCGCCCTGCAGGCATTTTTTGACGGCAGTGAAGAATCACCGGGAGTAGAGGGACTCGGGATTATACCAGGCATGGTAAGACGATTTCCTGAATCAGCAGGTGCTGTTCCCCAAATAGGCTGGAATGATTTGAAACTTGTTTCAGACTGTTCTCTGTTTAAAAAGTACAACCAGGAGAAAATGTACTTTGTCCATTCCTATTACGCTGAAAAGCGCAATGTCTCTGACGAGTGGCTTGTTGCAACAACAGATTACGGTCATGAATTCGTCTCAGGTATCTGTCGGGGAAATATCGCTGCCCTTCAGTTTCATCCTGAAAAAAGTGGTCAAGCCGGTTTGAATATTCTGCACAATTTTCTCAAAAGTGATGAAATAACAGTTTCAAAACGACCACAAAAAGATAGCCAGAAAAAAACATCCCTTGGAAAACGTATTATTGCCTGTCTCGATGTCCGAAGTAATGATAATGGAGATCTAGTGGTAACAAAGGGAGATCAATATGATGTAAGGGAGTCAGGAGAAGTCAGAAATCTTGGCAAACCGGTGGAACTTGCAAAAAGATATTTTGATGAAGGGGCAGACGAGATTACCTTCCTGAATATAACAGCATTCCGTGATTTTCCACTGTCGGATCAGCCGATGCTTGAAGTACTGAAACAGTCATCTGAAAATGTTTTTGTACCATTGACCATCGGCGGAGGGATACGGGAATTTACTGATTCCGATGGTCGCTATTACTCTGCACTAGACGTTGCCTCAGAGTATTTTCGCTCAGGGGCTGACAAAATTTCCATTGGCAGTGATGCTGTAACCACGGTTGAAATGGTTCTTGAGTCCGGGAAAAAAGATGGCTCCAGTTCAATCGAGCAGATTTCCCATGTATATGGAGCACAAGCGGTTGTCATATCAGTTGATCCAAGAAGGGTGTATGTCAACTCACCAGATGAGACGGTACATCAGGTTATAGAAACTGAATTTCCCGGTCCAAACGGTGAAAAGTATTGCTGGTATCAATGCACCGTGAAAGGTGGAAGAGAGGGTCGTGATGTTGATGTGATACAATTGGTGACGATCTGTGAATCCCTTGGGGCGGGTGAAATTTTGCTCAACTGCATTGACCGTGATGGTACCAACTCGGGTTTTGATATCGAACTGGTCAATCACGTAAAATCTGCAGTTTCAATTCCGGTTATTGCTTCCAGTGGAGCTGGTAAACCGGATCACTTCAGTGAAGTATTTCTCAAAACAGATACTGATGCTGCACTTGCTGCAGGGATCTTTCATAGAAAAGAAGTTGAAATCGCCGAGGTGAAGCAGGAGATTGCTTCCCACAACATACCGGTGAGAAAATGATCAGATTCGTTTCCGTGACTCAATAAACGTGAGGCTGTGTAAGAACTGCTCAGCCTCATCAGAGTAAGACACCTCAACCGATCTCAGCGGGCTCCTTTCAAAATAATAAATATCGATGCCTTTTTCAGGTTGAGCCGGATGTACGCAGATCAGGCCGTTGCTGGTAACACGAGAGGGGTGTCCCTTGGCGGGGTTGGAAATGGTGGAAGAGTGAACCTCATAGTTGTGTTGGTACTGCACACACATTCCCTCCTTTTCTATCGGGGCAAAATTGTAGGAAATATTTTTATGGGTCTCCGGGTAACGACCGGTCTTTTTGAGCTTCACAAAACTCATCAACTCTTCTATATCATTGACACCCGAAGAAAATGATAATTCGTGAGCCCGAGTGTAGATAATGTATTTATCAAAGTCGGTTTTTTTCAGGTAGAACAGATCTCCTTTATCTATTTTTTCAAACCAGTCGGTGCCTGGCGGAGGAGAAACCGAAAAGCCAAAGGTGCTGATTCGTGGTTTGTCATGGAAAACAGGAAGATACCGATTCCTGGCAGTTGTGCATCCCAGGAGAGAACCGAGCATCATCAGGATGATAAAGTATTTAAATGTCAGCTGAAGCATGGTACAATTTTGTCTATTATGAATCTTCAGATTATTCACGGTCCGCACATCCTAACCAACGTATATCATTGAAGTCAATATAATTCTTCTGTTTTTGACATGATAAGAATGACTACGAATAGTCCATGCAGGACATAAAATAAGCTGATCATGCGTGCAGCTAAATTTCTTGCAATCCGTTCCATCAGCGGTTGGATCACAATTCTTGCGATTCTGGTACTGATTCTTTTTTTTGTGTCCACCGTTACCTATAAGATAGAACTCAAGAACTATTCAGATGAGGGTTCGATACGGTTGGAACTCTTTATCACCTATCTCAGAGGTGTTCTCGAGAAGTATGAGAATTTGCCTGAATTACTTGCAGGTGAGGAGCAGGTAGCAACATTCCTGAACGAAACTGGTAATTCGCAACGTATTGAATATTTTAATAAATACCTTGAAGAATTCAATAATACTATTAATGCTTCCGACACCTATTTAATGGACAAGGCAGGGTTCACCGTTGCCGCAAGCAATTGGCGAAAAAACCATAGTTTTGTTGGTAAAAATTTCTCTTATAGACCGTATTTCACTGAAGCGATCGGAGGGGCAACAGGACGGTATTTTGCGCTTGGGACAACCTCCGAAAAAAGAGGTTATTATTTTGCCTATCCCGTGAAGCAAAATGGGGAAGTGCTTGGTGCAGTTGTAATTAAGACCAATATCGATACGGTTGAGAAACAGTGGGGATATCATGACCAAACTTTTATCGTTACCGATCCTGAAGATTTTATCTTTTTATCAACCAATCCGTTATGGCGATTCAAATCTTTGGGCATTGTGGACCCTTCCATACGAAGACAGGTGGAACAGTCCAAACGATACAGCGATCGAAGACTTCTGCCTTTGACAGTGCAAAGGGTAAAAGACTATGACTTTGGCTCCGTAATCAATGTGTACGGAGATGCAAATGAGTACAAAACTTATCTGCGTCAACATAAATTTATGGAAGAGGCCGGCTGGTATGTTCACATACTGTCAAACATTCGGCCAATCAGAGGAAAAATTCTGCAAGTCAATATTTATGTAAGTTTTATCATTCTGGTTAGTTACCTCTGCCTGGTGCTATTTACTCAACGCAGACAGCGCTTAGCAGAGCTTAAATTGTTTGAGGAACAAGCGAGAAAAGTTTTGCAGGAAGCCAATGAAAAACTTGAATCCCGTGTCCATGAAAGAACTCATGAATTAACTGAAGCCAACCGCAAATTGTTAATTGAGATCCAAGAACGAAAAAACACAGAAATCGTCTTGAATCGAACGCGGTCTGAGCTGGTCCATGCGGCCAAGATGGCCACATTGGGACAATTGTCGGCTGGCATTAATCACGAACTCAATCAACCTCTTGCGGCTATCAGAAGTTACGCTGATAACAGCATCCAGCTTCTTGAAAAGGATCGAACTGTCGATGCCGTTTCTAATCTTGAGCAGATCAGTGAATTGACTGAGCGAATGGCTCAAATCGGTCTTCAATTAAAAGTATTCTCCAGAAAAACCTCCGGTCAGAAAGAGCGGCTTTCATTACAAGGGGTAATAGACGGCGCGCTCGAGATAATTCTACCGTCTGTAAAAAAGCACAATATTGATTTCCAGGTTGATTTCACACCTCCCTATCTGCATATAATTGCCAACCAGGTGCTCATGCAGCAGGTTTTTGTAAATGTTTTCAGCAACGCGATACATGCCATCGAAAACCGTAATGAAAAATGGATTAAGATAAACGCTCAAAAACATAATGGGTTTGTTGAGATAGTGATTGAAGACTCGGGGGAGGGGATAGATGAGAGCATTCGAGGACGTGTTTTTGAACCGTTTTGCACAACCAAGAAATCAGGTGAGGGACTCGGCCTTGGGTTAACTATTACCCAGAGAATTCTCAATGAGATGAGTGGGACTATCGATCTTGAGCAGCACATAACAGGCAGAGGAGCGATCTTCACCATAATAATTCCATCTTCTGAGTAGATCGTAACGATGAAAAAAAGCGTACTATTTATTGACGATGAAAAACATATACGACTGGCCAATACCCAAACCTTGGAATTAGCTGATATTGGGGTTGTCTGCTATGAATCTGCTGAGGCGGCTTTGCAGGTTATTACCGATGAATGGGAAGGAGTGATTGTCTGTGATATACGATTGCCGAAGATGGATGGGCTCGAGTTCTTACGAAGAGTCCAGCAAATTGATAGAGATTTACCGGTTATCCTGATCACCGGTCATGGTGATGTTTCGACTGCAGTGCAAGCCATGCGGGATGGGGCATATGATTTTATAGAAAAACCATATTCCGCCCAGCGATTTGTTGGAACCGTTGAGCGAGCTCTGGAAAAGCGGAAGCTTACCTGTGAGAATCGTCTTCTCAGAAGTGAACTCAAAGCGCATGTAGCGCCCGGTCCACGGATTATTGGTGAAACTGAAGAAATGAAAATGCTCAGGGCAACGATCAGTCAGATTGCTGATAGCGGAGCTGATGTTTTGATAACCGGAGAAACAGGTACCGGCAAGGAATTGGTCGCCCGTTCTCTGCATGAGCAATCAAAAAGACGTACCAGTAATTTTGTTGCGGTAAATTGTGGTGCGGTTGCTGATTCTTTAATCGAGAGCGAATTGTTTGGTCATGAGTCCGGTTCATTCACCGATGCAAAGGGCCAAAGAATTGGTAAGTTTGAACATGCCAATGGGGGGACGATACTGCTTGATGAAATTGAATCCATGCCCATAGGCGTACAAGTACATCTTCTCAGAATACTACAGGAGCGTACCGTCGAAAGAATTGGTTCGAACCAGCAAATTAGTCTGGATCTTCGAGTAATAGCAGCGGCAAAAGCTAATTTGATGGAACTTGCCGCAAATAACCAGTTTCGAGAAGATCTCTACTACAGACTCAATGTCGTGAGCCTGCGAATTCCACCGCTACGCGAAAGAAGAGAGGATATACCGCTTTTATTTCATCACTTTATTCTGGTTGCGTCTCACCGCTATAAGCAGGAAGTCCCGATGCCTGCAACCAGTGACATGAGCTCGCTTATGGCGCACAATTGGCCGGGAAACGTCCGTGAATTGAGAAACGCGGCAGAGCGTTATGTGCTGCTTGGCAATCAGAATAAATGGTCTATCAAATCGCTGGTCACCAACACTCAGACAAACGTTGCGCAAAATCTCCCACAACAAGTTGAAATATTTGAAAAAAGTTTGATTGTCCAGGCTTTGTCAGCGAGCAATGGTTCAATAAAGAAGGTGATGGAATTGTTATCGGTGCCTCGAAAAACTTTGTCGGACAAGATGAAAAAATATGGGTTAAACAAGAGCGATTTTAAGTGATTTTTGGCGGGAATCCCCAGCGTATAATTGTATAATCGGCGGATATCCGCCGATTATACAATCCAGTTCTACTCCCTTTCCAGTGATAAGTTCCTAGATCGTCAATAACAAATGACTTAATCTCCCAGCTGGTGCAAAACTTGCAAAATGTAACTCGATCACGTTAACCGGCTTTGTTCTGGTGATACTGATTTTACTGGCAAGAATTATTGCCCAACTTGTCGTGAATGCGGCAAAAAACCAATTGAGGAGGAGTTGTTATGTTTCGTACGGTTTCCAAAATCCTGGCAGTCACTGCAGTATCCACAGTACTCGCTGTTGGGAGTGCATTTGCAGCGCCCATTACCATCAAGTTTTCTCACGTGGTTGCTGAGAACACCCCGAAAGGTCAGATGGCAAACAAATTCAAGGACCTGGTTGCCGAGCGTTTAGGGGATAAAGTTATTGTTGAGGTGTTCCCAAATTCACAGCTTTTTGGTGACAACAAAGTTCTTGAAGCAATGCTGCTTGGCGATGTTCAACTTGCCGCACCAAGTCTTTCAAAATTTGAAAGATACACCAAATCTCTACAACTTTTTGATCTACCCTTCTTGTTCAAAGATATGGCTGCGGTAGAAAAATTTCAGAAAAGTGCTAAAGGACAGGAACTCCTTAAGTCCATGGAAAGCAAAGGTCTGATCGGACTTGGTTACCTCCATAATGGTCTTAAGCAGCTCTCTTCCAGCAAGCCGCTGAAAGTTCCTGCAGATGCGAGCGGACTGAAATTCAGGATTATGACCTCAGACGTTCTTGCAGCGCAGTTTGAAGCTCTTGATGCAGTACCGCTGAAAAAACCATTTTCTGAAGTTTTCACCCTGCTGCAGACCAAAGCGATCGACGGACAGGAAAATACCTGGTCCAACATCTACTCAAAGAAATTCTTTGAGGTTCAGCCATATATTACCGAGTCTAATCATGGAGTTATTGATTACCTCGTCGTTACTTCCACTGAATTCTGGAAAGGGCTTCCTGATGATATCAGAGGAGAAGTTAAGAAGGCTCTGGACGAAGCGATTGCTTTTGGTAACAGCGTTGCTGCCGAAAAAGCAACCAGTGATCGTCAGCGAATCATCGATTCCAAACGAAGTAAAGTACTTGAACTTACTGATGCCGAAAGAGACCAGTGGGTAAAAGCGATGAAACCTGTTTGGTCAAAGTTTGAAAAAGATATTGGCAAAGATCTTATCGATGCTGCATACTCGTCAAACTAACAGACTAGTTTTTATTAGGAACCGTTAGTTTTTGAGGCAAGCCGTAGAATTCTACGGCTTGCCCGATTTTTTTTAAAAGGGGTACATCATGTTCTTACGGGTGCTGAACCGACTTGAAGAGGCAGTAATCTGTATCCTCCTGGTCTCAACCACTCTTCTGGTATTTCTCGATGTGGTAATGAGATTCGGATTTAATGCCGGATTTTTATGGTCCCAGGAATTGACTCTACACATGTCTGCGTGGTTTGTGCTTTTTGGCGCATCATATGGGTTGAAGGTTGGTTCCCATATTGGCATGGATGCATTTGTGAAACTATTTCCTACATTGGGAAGGAAAATTTTAACCGGTATTGGGTGTATCCTCAGTGGGGTATACTGCGCCCTCATTATACAGGGGAGTTTAGTCTACCTGAAAAAAATGAAGATGATTGGTATTCATCTCGAAGACCTACCGATTCCCGTCTGGATCGCCCATGGTATGCTTCTGGTTGGGTTTATATTTTTATCCATCAGATTACTGGTACTCCTGTGGTCAGTGATCTTTACTGAAGTTGATGGTTTCAGACATACGGATGAAGCGAAGGAGAGTATGGAGATCGTAGAAGAACTTTCCAAGGAGGAACAATCATGACAACTGCAGCACTCTTCATTATTCTGTTTGCCTGCATGCTCCTTGGAATGCCAATTGCGCTCGCCTTGGGCCTTTCAAGTATTGCGACTATTCTGATGTTCTCAAATGATTCACTGGCATCCATTGCCTTGAAATTATTTGAAGCACTCTCAGAACATTATACATTGTTGGCAATCCCATTTTTTATTCTTTCATCAGCATTCCTTTCCACGGGAGGTGTTGCCAAACGAATTATTCGGTTTGCCTTGAGTATAGTTGGACACATTCGCGGCGGAATAGCAATGGCATCCGTACTTGCTTGTATGATTTTTGCCGCCGTTTCAGGTTCCTCACCGGCGACAGTTGCTGCCATTGGTACGATCGTTATCGCTGGTATGGTTAAAGCCGGTTATCCGCAAAGCTTTGCAGCCGGTGTTATTGCCAACGCGGGTACCCTTGGAATCTTGATCCCACCTTCAATTGTTATGCTGGTATACGCTGCTGCTACTGAAGTTTCAGCCGCACGGATGTTCATGGCCGGGTTTATTCCCGGTACCATGATGGGTTTGATGTTGATGATCGTCATCTACTTTGTTGCACGGATAAAAGGTATACCATGTCAGCCATGGTCCGGATTTAAAGAGATTATCCTATCATTTTGGAGCGCACTTGGCGGCCTGATGTTAATCATCATCGTCCTTGGCTCAATTTACGGTGGTATTGCCAGTCCTACTGAGGCTGCTGCAGTATCTGCGGTATATGCCTTTTTTGTTGCAATTTTCGGCTATCGTGACATGGGGCCGATTAAAGGAGTTCCGTGGAAGAAACCGGGGGAGAATTATTTGTCTGTGGTGTATAGAAATACGTTTTTGACGATTATTAACCTACCGAAATGTATTATCGACAAAGATGTCAACAAAGTTGTTCTTGACGCATCAAAAGTCAGTATTATGCTGCTTTTTATCATTGCTAACGCAATGCTCTTTGCCCACGTACTCACAACAGAACGTATCCCGCATCACCTCGCTTCAATTATTGTTGAACTAGGGCTTTCTCCCTGGATGTTTTTGATCGTTGTCAATTTGCTGTTGCTAGCTGCCGGTAATTTCATGGAGCCTTCTGCCATTTTACTGATCATGGCTCCGATCCTGTTTCCCATTGCCATGCAACTCGGGATTGATCCGATTCATCTTGGTATTATCATGGTTGTGAATATGGAAATCGGTATGATTACGCCACCTGTTGGCCTGAACCTATTTGTTACCGCTGGTATCACCGGCAACAGTATTGGTTGGGTCATACGAGCTGCATTACCATGGCTCAGTGTCTTGCTGGTATTCCTGGTACTCATCACTTACATTCCACAGATTTCCTTATTCCTGCCGGAATTCATCGATAAACTCCAGGGTTATAATTAATAGTAAAAACCAAAAATAGTTTCGAGGGGCATCGCTATTAAGTGATGCCCCTTTTTTTATTGAAAACAACAAAAAACGGCTTAGTATTTCTATCATACAAACATAAGGAGAAATAGTTATGCCGTTATTACCTGATTTTAAAACAATTTTGTACGCTACAGACCTTGGACCAAACGTTCGACCAGTATTTCGAGCAGCTCTGAGTATTGCGAGAAAGTTTCAAGCAAAAATCATTATGCTTCATGTTGTTGAACCAATGAGTCCTGCAATTCAAGCGGTGGTTGATACCTATCTAACTGAATTGGATGCTAAAAAGATACATAAGGATGGGATGCAAGAGGTACTTGCTACCATGAAGGAACGCCTCAAATCTTATTGTGAAGATGAGCTAGATACCCACGATATTGGATCGGCTCAAGTCAAAGAAATGCTCGTTGTAAGTGGAAAAACGAGTGAGGAGATTATCAGAGCGGCAAATAAGCATAATGCAGATTTGATAGTACTCGGAAAATCAACCCGGAATATTATGGGCAGTGACGTTGCTGGCAGTGCCGCACGAAGAGTCTCGAGATATTCCGATATTCCAGTATTCATTGTCCCCAATAACTAACACGAACATCTTTCGCACTTAGTCGAACATGGACGACTATATCAAGGTTTATCTTGCATCGCCCCGAGGTTTTTGTGCGGGAGTTGTACGCGCCATTGAGACGGTAAAGCTCACCCTACGACAGCATGGGAGGCCCATCTATGTGCTACATGAAATTGTTCATAATAAGCACGTCATATCAGAACTTGAGGCACTTGGGGCTCATTTCGTTGTCGAACTCGATGAGATACCTAAAAATGAGATCTGCATTTTCAGTGCGCATGGTGTTTCAGTCGCCCTTGAAAAACAAGCCCGTCAATTAGAGCTCAGAACGGTAAATGCGACCTGTCCGCTGGTTTCCAGTATTCATCGCATGGTTGAAAAGTATCATCGAGATCAATATGATGTGATCATAATTGGCCATCACGGTCACCCGGAAGTTGTAGGTACTGCTGGTCGCGTAGAACATTCAGTTCACGTTGTTGCAACACCTCAGGAGGCCGACCTTCTGTCCCTGACTAACGAGAAAGTTGCATACGTTACACAAACCACGCTCAGTCAATCTGATATTGCAAATATCATTTCGATACTAAAGAGAAAATATCCTCAGATTAAAGGCCCGGCGCGTTCAAATATCTGTTACGCAACACAAAACAGACAGGACGCAGTGAGAAGACTTGCGGAGCGGGCTGACATAATATTTGTGGTTGGTTCAAAAAACAGTTCCAACTCAAACCGTTTGAGAGAAGTTGCTGAACAGGCAGGGGGGAGAAGTTATCTCATTGATGATTACTCAGATATCAACCCTGAATGGCTTGACGAGGTTCAAATTATTGGTATTACCGCAGGGGCTTCTGCACCAGAACGACTTGTTGAGGGTGTGCTTGACTGGTTGAAAGTAACGTGGAATGTGGAAGTGGAGGAGATGAAAGGGGAACGTGAGATCATCAGTTTCAAGCCAGCGAGTCTGGAAGGAGATGAGCTGGCCTGAAACTAATTTTGGTTTTAGTTTAAA
>QZLB01000016.1 GCA_004796425.1 Desulfobulbaceae bacterium
CAGGTGTGGTAAGTCTTGCTGAGGGTGTTGAGATGGTAATGCCTGGCGACAATATATCGATAGATGCAGAACTGATCACTCCGATCGCTATGGATGTCGGACTTCGCTTCGCGATTCGTGAAGGTGGTCGTACCGTAGGTGCCGGTGTAATCAGCGAAATCGTTGCATAATAAACAGTAAAACGAAGAGCGTTACCCTGCTCCGTCAAAGGGGGCAGGGTAATTTTTTTCTATACTGGGACATAAGGTTATGAGAGACATAGTAACGCTTGCGTGTGTAGAGTGTAAACGTCGGAACTACACGACGACCAAGAACAAGAAGAACACACCCGGCAAGCTCGAATTTAAAAAATATTGTCCTTTTTGCAAAGCACATCATCCGCACAAAGAGACAAAATAATTGTTGTGCAGGCCAGTAGCTCTAATTGGTAGAGCACCGGACTCCAAATCCGGGGGCTGGGGGTTCGAATCCCTCCTGGCCTGCCACGCTGAACCATAGAAACGAGCGGTGTGATAATGGCGGGAAAAACCAAAGAGAAAAAGCAAGATAAGGATCTCAAGACAAAAGAACCTTCTCCCTTTGCTCCAGCTCAGATTAAGAAATTTGTCCAGGAAGTTCAGGCAGAGTTCTCAAAAATTGTCTGGCCGGACAAAAAGGTCACACTCGGGCTTACGGGTATGGTCATTTTGCTGGCGATAATTGTTTCTGCCTATCTTGGTTCAGTCGATGTACTGCTGGGTAAGCTGATATCTTCGATTCTGCACGCCTGATAAGAGCAGAGTATATGTATGAGAGGCCAGGATACTTCACCGCGGGTGAGCTACCCGGTTGGGTGAGGATTATATTGGTATTCATTTGAGAGAACGGCGTTTACATGGCAAGACAATGGTACATATTGCAGGTCCATTCGGGATTTGAGGAACGCGTCAAGGCAACGCTTGAAGAGCGGATTGCCAAAGAGGGACTCCAGGAGTTATTTGGTGAGATTCTCGTGCCAACCGAACAGGTGGTAGAGATGATCAAAGGCTCTCGGAAGACTTCTTCTCGCAGGTTCTTCCCCGGATATATGCTGGTGAGCATGGAGCTCAATGATGAGACCTGGCACACAATCCATAAGGATATGCCACGGGTTGTCGGATTTGTCGGTGATGATCGGAATCCGGTTCCGCTTTCGGACGAAGATGCCGGTAAGATCATTGGACGGATACAGGATGGTTCTGAACGTCCACGGCCCAAGGTTGTCTTTGATGTTGGTGAGGTGGTCAGGGTCATTGACGGTCCATTTGCAAACTTCCAGGGTGTGGTTGATGAGGTTTTTCCCGAAAAAGGAAGAGTCCGGGTCATGGTTTCCATCTTTGGTAGAGAGACACCCGTAGAACTTGAATTTGTTCAGGTATCAAATACCTGATGTAATTTCACGGAATTGCTATTGGCTCCGTGATTTTTTTAATTTATTTGAATCCATCAATAGTTGGGGTAATGAAATGGCCAAGAAAGTAATGGCATATATCAAATTGCAGATTCCAGCGGGGAAGGCCAATCCTTCACCGCCCGTTGGCCCGGCTCTGGGTCAGCACGGAGTAAACATCATGGAGTTCTGCAAAGCGTTTAATGCCAAAACCCAGTCAATGGGAGATACGATTGTACCGGTAATTATCACGGTGTATCAGGATCGTTCTTTCAGCTATATCACTAAGACGCCTCCCGCGTCTGTACTCCTGCTTAAAGCTGCAAATATCGAAAAGGGATCTGGTAATCCCAAAAGAGAGCGTGTTGCTGAGCTGAGCAGGGATAAAGTACGTGAAATTGCTGAAATTAAAATGCCTGACCTGAATGCATATGACATCGAAGCAGCGATGAAAATCGTTGAAGGAACCGCTCGTAGTGCAGGCATCACCATCGTTGATTAATTAGAACGTTTAATTTTACTACGCGTTTTCCAAGAGATTGCGCAGTAGGAGGCTGATATGCCGAAGCATGGAAAAAATTATAGAAACAAGGTGAAGGAGCTGGACCGATCGGTTGTCCAGACCCTTGACGAAGCGATCAAGTCAGCGCTTGACGCATCGTACGCAAAATTTGATGAGACCGTAGATATCGCGGTAAAGCTTGGTGTAGATCCGCGTCACGCCGACCAGATGGTTCGTTCCTCGGTCGTTCTTCCCCACGGTACCGGTAAAACTACCAGGGTGCTCGTTTTTGCCAAAGGCCCGAAAGAGGCCGAAGCCAAAGAAGCCGGAGCTGACTATGTCGGTTCAGATGAACTGGTGGAAAAAATCCAGGGCGGTTGGCTCGAATTTGACAAGACCGTTGCCACACCTGATATGATGGGTACGGTTGGTAAACTCGGACGGGTCCTGGGACCACGGAACCTGATGCCCAATGCCAAGCTGGGCACCGTAACCTTTGATCTTGCTGATGTTATAAAGGAAATCAAAGGTGGAAAGGTTGATTTTCGCGTTGATAAAGCCGGTATCGTTCACGCCGGTATCGGCAAAAAGTCTTTTGGGCCGGAAAAAGTTTATGACAACGCATTGGCGTTTATTGAGAAACTGATTCAACTCAAGCCATCTACCTCCAAAGGGGTGTACTTGAGGTCCCTTTCAATTTCCACAACAATGGGACCGGGGGTCAAGGTTGATACACTTGATGTACGGACCCGTATTAAATAAAGTAGTTTCGTTTTTTTAGGTGTTTTAAGCACTTTAAGTCGAAGACAGCAGGCACACATTGTTTAATTGGCCCATGGCCGACCTGCCGAGACCGAGCATGAATGGTATCAGCACATATTAACCAATCATACTAACTGCTGTTTCGAGAACCTGTTAATTTTAACAAGTTGTAGGAGGGTAATTTGAATCGTGATGAGAAATCAGCAATAGTTGCGGAATTGAGTGATCAGTTTAGTCGCTCTACCTTTTCCGTGGTTGCGGACTATTGTGGATTAACCGTCTCGGAATTGGAAAAAATCCGGAAAGAACTCCGGGATTGCAATTCTGAGATTCGCATTGCTAAAAACACTCTTCTCAAGAGAGCAGTTGCCGACACACCCAACGAGTCATTGAGTGATGACTTTGTGGGAACCACAGCCATTGTAATGGCCTACGATGATCCGGTATCTCCCGCAAAAATTCTTGCAAAATTTGCCGAAGATCACGAAAAGTTCGAGCTGCGTTCTGCTGTTCTTGAAGGAGAGAGGTTAACGGTGGATAACATTGTTGCCCTGTCCAAGCTGCCTTCTAAAGAGGTATTGCTTGGCCAACTGTTGTCTGTCATGAACGGCGTGCCCACAGGACTTGTTCAGGTACTCTCAGGAGTTCCACGAACATTTGTCTATGGTCTGCAGGCGATTAAGGATCAGAAGGAGGCTGCCTGATAAAGGTGTTGGCCTTCGGTAAAATGTACTTACATTGTAATAACGTAAAAGAGGAAAAAAATGGCTGTTACTAAAGAAGACGTAATTGAATTCATCTCGAATATGAGTGTACTGGAGCTTTCTGAACTGATCAAAGAGCTCGAAGAGAAATTTGGTGTTTCTGCTGCTGCTCCGGTAGCGGTTGCTGCTGTTGGTGGTGGTGCTGCTGATGCTGGTGCACCGGCTGAAGAGAAGACTGAGTTTGATGTAATTCTGGCCGCTGCAGGCGATCAGAAGATCAAGGTTATCAAAGAGGTTCGCGGCATTACCAGCCTCGGCCTGAAAGAAGCAAAAGAGCTCGTCGAAGGCGCTCCTGCACCAATTAAAGAAGGTGTGACCAAGGAAGAAGCCGAAGAAATCAAGGGCAAGCTTGAAGCAGTTGGCGGTGTGGTCGAAGTTAAATAACTTCCACACCGATACTGGTACCGAGCCCGGTGCCAGAAGTTGTAGACACGCTACGTACTCCGGTACGTAGCGTGTGGCGTTTCAAGCCCTGTAGAATGTAAGGGCCGAAACATGTAGTAAAATCAAATTGTTAGGATTTTAATCCGGAACACGACGCCGGGATCAAACATTACACAGGTTACCAAGATGCTGATCATTCAATCTACGAATTACCCTGCCAAAACAATTTGTAATCCTAGCAACAAAACACATGTCGACAAGATTTACCAAGCTGGACTGAATTCCCTTATCAGTTGTTAATCGAGCCAGTAGCGTTACCACAGGTAGAGCCAGTGCGTTTTATACAGCGAGTTAATTAACGGTATCGAACTTACACTGTCTTTAGACAATTTTGAGGACAATTATGGAAAGAGTCAGAAAGCAATTTGCCAGCGTAGCCAGTATTCTGGAGCCACCTCACCTGATTTCAATGCAGAGGAAATCATATGAAAGCTTTCTACAGATGGATCGAGAGCCTGACGTCAGACAGGATCATGGACTGCAGGCTATACTCAAAGATATTTTCCCAATAAATGATTTTAACGGGCTTTGCTCCCTGGAGTTTGTTCGCTATAAATTTGGTGAGCCCAAGTACACCGTTCAGGAATGCCAACAACGGGGGATGACCTATGATATCCCTCTCAAGATAGTAGTCCGGTTGATTACCTTTGATGTTGATGAAGAAACCGGAGTCCAGACTATCCGTGATATCAAGGAACAGGAAGTGTTTTTTGGTTCACTGCCCTTGATGACCGGGGATGGTGTCTTTGTTATTAATGGTACCGAGCGAGTCATTGTTTCACAGCTTCAACGTTCTCCCGGTCTCTTTTATACCCACGATCAGGGCAAGAGCCATGCCAGTGGAAAGCTGCTCTATTCTGCCAGGATTATTCCGGTACGTGGTTCCTGGATTGATCTTGAGTTTGATATCAAAGACATCCTGCATGTTCGGATTGATCGCCGCAGGAAGTTCCCGGTTACCAGCCTGCTTAAAGCACTGGGATACTCTGCCGAGGAACTGCTTGAAAAGTTCTATCCCATTAATACAATTAAGAAAGTCAAGGATCAGTACTACATTTCCTTCAGTGAGGAAACCGCACTGGGTCAGCGACTTGAGTTTGATCTGATCAATCCCAAGGATGGGGAATTGCTGGCCAAGAAGGGGCGGAAAATTTCAAAAGCGCTCTGCCGGCGAATCGGTGAGGCGGAAATTGATTTTCTGGAGATCTCCAAAGAGAGCCTCAATGGGAAGGTGATTGCCAAAACGCTGCAGCCCGAAGGAGCTGAGGAGCCGCTGGTTCTTTTTAACACTGAGATGCACGAAGCGCTGCTCGAAACCATCGAAGAAGCCGGTATCACCGAATTCACTGTTCTGGCGATTGACGGTGTGCACTATTCGGATTCTTTCAGAAAGACCCTGGCACTTGATAAAGTTGATTCCACCGAGGAAGCACTGCTGGAGATTTATCGCCGCCTGCGTCCGTCAAGCCCGCCAACCCACGAGGTTGCTGAGAGCTTCTTTGAGAATCTGTTCTTCAATCCGGAGCTTTATGATCTGTCTGAAGTTGGCCGCTATAAAATTAACGCCAAACTCGGGCTGGACATTGACATCAGTCAGCGGGCTCTGACCCGGGAGGATATTGTTGAGTCCGTGAAATTCCTGGTACGCCTCAAAGACAGTCAGGGTGCGGTGGATGATATTGATCATCTGGGTAACCGGCGGGTCAGAACCGTTGGTGAGCTGGTTGAAAACCAGTACCGCATGGGTCTGGTCAGAATGGAGCGGGCCATTAAAGAACGGATGACTCTGCAGGATGTGGAAACCCTGATGCCCCACGATCTTGTTAATCCCAAACCGATTTCTGCGGCCATTAAGGAATTTTTCGGGACTTCTCAATTGTCACAGTTTATGGACCAGACCAACCCACTCTCTGAGGTCACCCATAAACGACGACTTTCCGCGCTTGGACCCGGTGGTTTGTCCCGGGAGCGTGCCGGTTTTGAGGTACGTGACGTTCACCCGACCCACTACGGTAGAATCTGTCCGGTTGAGACTCCTGAGGGACCAAACATCGGACTGATCGTCTCGTTGGCCACCTATGCACAGGTAAACCCTTATGGTTTTATTGAAACACCGTACCGCAAGGTGGAGAATCGTATTGTCTACGATCAGGACATAACCTACCTCAGTGCTCTGCAGGAACAGAATAATCTCATTGCACCCGCCAAAACGGATCTGGACAAAGACGGCAGAATCATTGCTGATTCGCTGATCGTTCGGGAAGATGGCGAGGTAATTACCGCGATGGCCGATAATGTCTCTTATATGGACATCGCGCCGAACCAGTTGGTCAGTGTTGCGGCCTCGCTGGTACCATTTTTGGAAAATGACGATGCCAACCGTGCTTTGATGGGTTCCAACATGCAGCGTCAGGCAGTACCGCTGATGAGAACCGCCGCACCGTTTGTCGGTACGGGTATGGAACGCTACGTTGCCCGAGATTCAGGCGCCTGCCTGCTCTCCGGCGGTGACGGAGTGATCGAAGAGGTTGATGCCAACCGAATCGTGGTTCGTTACGATCAACCAGGTGTTGATGGTCACGAGACCGGGGTCGCCGTTTATCGTCTTGAAAAGTACAAGAAGTCTAACCAGAATACCTGCTTTAATCAGAAACCGCTGGTTGCACCCGGTGCCCGGGTGAGCAAGGGCACGGTGCTGGCCGATGGTTCCTCCTGTGAGAAAGGTGAGCTCGCCCTTGGCAAGAACGTGACCATCGCCTTCATGCCGTGGCGTGGTTTCAACTTTGAGGATTCCATTCTGGTCAACGAGCGTCTCTTGAAAGAAGACACTTTCACTTCTCTGCACATTGAAGTGTTTGAGACCATGGCACGGGATACCAAACTCGGCAAGGAAGAGATCACCCGGGATATCCCCAACGTTAGTGAAGAAACACTCCGCAACCTTGATGAATCAGGAATTGTGCGGATCGGTGCCGAAGTTGGGGCCGGTGACACGCTAGTTGGTAAGGTAACACCGAAGGGCGAAACAGTACTCTCCCCTGAGGAGAAGCTGCTCCGGGCCATCTTTGGTGAGAAAGCTCAGGATGTAAAAGACTCCTCACTGCGGGTACCCCCCGGTGTTGAAGGTGTCGTGATCGATGCCAAAGTCTTCTCCCGGAAAGGTGTAGATAAGGACGAGCGTTCCTTGATGATCGAAGATCTTGAAATTGAGAAGCTCAACCAGGACAAACTGGATGAGCTGGCGAGTCTGCGAAAAGGTGTCTGCCGCGAAGTCGGAACCATCATCGACGGTCGAACCGTCAAGGAAGATGTGGTCTCCAAAGACGGCACCGTTCTGGTAAAACTGGGTAAGAAATTCTCAGCCGAACACGCCCTAGAATTAGGCTTCCAGGAACTGCGCAAACTTGATTTTTCCGAGAAGGCCAAACACCTCGACCTCATTGAAACCGTTTACGATCGCTATGAAAAACAGGCCAGCCTGATTACCGAGCGTTACGATGGAATTATTGAACGGTTGAAGAAAGGTGATGATCTTCCACCAGGCGTTGTAAAAATGGTTAAGGTATATGTCGCAACCAAGAGAAAACTCTCGGTTGGTGATAAGATGGCCGGACGTCATGGGAATAAAGGTGTGGTATCATGCATCCTTCCGGAAGAGGATATGCCATATTTTGCTGATGGTGGCACTGTTGATATCATCCTCAATCCGCTTGGTGTACCGTCTCGTATGAACGTGGGCCAGGTGCTCGAAGTACATCTTGGTTATGCGGCACGGCGCTTGGGTGAACAGCTTGAAGCCCTTGCCAAAGAGCAGGCGGTAGACCTGATCAAAAAGAAAATAGCCAAGGTCTATTCGAAGAAGGAAGCAGGCGAGATCACCAAAGGTAGATCCGATGATGAACTGATCGCCTGGGCCCGTGAGCACAAAGATGGGCTGCATATGGCAACCCCGGTTTTTGATGGTGCTCAGGAAGATCAAATTCGTGGAC
>QZLB01000189.1 GCA_004796425.1 Desulfobulbaceae bacterium
AAAACTACCTTGCGGAAAGCTTTTCCTGAAGTGAAAAGCCGAAGCGACAAAAAGCTGCTGTATGAGTTGGTAAGCAAAGGTGCCGGTTTTCATCTGATGGATATGGTTAAGGCCGATCCGACGCTTATCGGTACTACAGTCAAAGCCTGGGTAACCGCCAGTGATGATATCGATATGCTGATAAAAGGCTACATTGATATTGAGCAACCAGAAAATAATCGTAGAGTAAAGGATGCTCAACTCGTCTGGGTAAAGACTCTGCAGGAGAACAAACAGATTGAGCTCAGGTTCAATCGAACCTTCTTTACTGCAGGTGATTCCCGCGAACCCGAACTTGCTGGGGTCTGGGGAGCGGTTAAGGGCTCGTTCTATACCCTGCTGCTGACCCTCTCTCTGTCATTTCCAATTGGAGTTGCTGCGGCAATTTATCTGGAAGAATTTGCCCCCGATTCAACTCTTACCAATATTATCGAAGTGAATATTAACAACCTGGCCGCCGTACCCTCGATTATTTTTGGATTGCTCGGCTTGGCAATTTTTATCAATTTCTGGGGTATACCCCGCTCAACACCTCTGGTGGGTGGCTTTGTCCTTACCCTGATGACCCTGCCGACCATTATTATTGCCGCCCGGGCTTCACTGAAATCAGTGCCACCCTCCATTCGAGAAGCAGCACTTGGTGTTGGTGCCTCAAAGATCCAAACGGTCTTTCATCATGTTCTGCCCCTGGCTCTTCCTGGTATGCTTACCGGGACCATTATCGGCATGGCCCAGGCCCTAGGCGAAACCGCTCCATTGCTGATGATCGGTATGGTGGCATTCATTGCCGATGTTCCGGGTGGGATAACCGACCCGGCAGCGGCCCTGCCGGTCCAGATTTTCCTCTGGGCAGACAGTCCTGAAAGAGCGTTTACCGAACGGACATCCGCTGCAATCATCGTATTGCTTGCCTTTCTGATACTGATGAATGCGGCTGCTGTATATATGCGTAAAAGGTTTGAAATTAAGTGGTGATAACACCTGATACACAACCAAACAAGGAGAAAAGAAAATGAAAATGAAAGGATTGATTGCTGCCGGCGCACTGACCGTTGCAACGATTATGAGCTCTCCCGCTCATGCGAACCGCGATTACATTTCAATCGTTGGTTCTTCCACCGTTTATCCGTTTGCGACCGTTGTTGCTGAGCAATTCGGTAAAACCACCAACTACAAGACCCCGAAAATCGAGTCAACCGGGTCAGGTGGTGGTTTCAAACTGTTCTGCGCCGGAGTTGGTGTTGAGCATCCAGACGTAACCAACGCTTCCCGCGCCATCAAGAAATCAGAGCAGGAAAAATGTGCCGCCAACGGCATCAAGGACATCATCGAAGTTAAAATCGGGTACGATGGCATCGTACTGGCCAACTCCAAAGAAGCTCCTCAAATCAAGCTGACCCGTAAAGACATCTTCATGGCACTGGCCAAAGAAGTTCCGGGTGCTGATGGAAAACTAATGGCTAATCCCTACAAAACCTGGAAGGATGTCAATTCTTCTCTGCCAGCAGTAGCAATTGAAGTTCTTGGTCCTCCGCCGACCTCCGGAACCCGTGACGCATTTGTTGAGCTTGCTATGGAAGGTGGTGCAAAGAAATTTGATTCACTTGCTGCATTGAGAAAGAAAGACAAGAAAGCATTCGCGAAAGTAGCACACACCCTTCGTGAAGACGGAGCGTACATCGAAGCAGGTGAGAATGATAACCTGATTATCCAGAAGCTTCGTAACAACAAAAATGCGCTTGGTATTTTCGGTTTCTCTTTCCTCGATCAGAATGCTGACGTTGTTCAAGGATCATTGGTAGATGGTAAAGCACCGACCTTCGATAATATCGCTGATGGCAATTACCCTGTTTCCCGTCCACTGTTCTTCTACGTAAAGAAAGCACACGTGGGAACCATCCCCGGAATTACCGAGTACCTGGCTGAGTTCACCGCTGAAAAAGCGTGGGGACCTGAAGGCTACCTGGCTGACAAAGGTATGATTCCGATGCCGGATGCAGAGCGTAGCTCATTTGCTTCTGCCGTGAAGAATCTTACCCCAATGGCGATGAAGTAAGACGTAACGTATTACCGAGTAAGAAGATTTGAGTAGTGTTTCTTCTCTATTCAGTACTTCTATCCGGTGCCATGATTTCGATCATACACCGGATAGAAGCTTTTCGGTTTAAGAACACCAGATAACAGGGCAAAGCAGATGACTTCAACCATCGACGCAATACAACCACACGTTCCCACCTTTTCTGAAAGCGATACTATTACAGCTGAGATCGAGGCGACCGGTCGACCGAATAAGACCGTGGGTGAACCGTTCAGCGACTCCCCCCGGATGACTTGTCGTGACGTTTCAGTATTCTATGGCACCAACCAGGCAATTAACAATGTCAGTATCGATGTAGGTTGTAATGAAGTCCTGGCGATGATTGGGCCCTCTGGCTGCGGAAAATCAACCTTTCTCAGGTGTCTCAACCGGATGAATGATACCGTTGCCGGTTGCCGGGTAGATGGAAAGATACTACTTGATGATGAGGATATTTATGATCCCAAGGTAGATGTAGTACCGCTCCGCGCCCTGGTAGGTATGGTTTTTCAGAAACCAAATCCTTTCCCCAAATCGATTTACGACAATGTCGCCTATGGTCCAAAGATACATGGCTTGACCAAATCAAAAGCAGAACTCGACGAAATCGTCGAGACCTCACTGCAGAAAGCCGGGCTCTGGGAAGAAGTCAAGGACCGATTAGCTGAACCGGGCACCGGTTTATCTGGTGGTCAGCAGCAGCGGCTTTGCATTGCCCGCGCCATTGCAGTAAGCCCGGAAGTTATCCTGATGGATGAGCCCTGTTCCGCCCTGGATCCGATTGCAACCGCAAAAATTGAGGAGTTGATCAGCGAATTGCGGCTCCAGTTTTCAATCGTAATAGTGACCCACGCCATGCAGCAGGCGTCACGTGTATCGCAGCGTACGGCGTATTTTCATCTGGGTGATTTAGTTGAGGTCGGACCGACAGAACAGATCTTCACCAACCCGCAACATCAGCTTACTGAAGATTATATTACCGGTCGATTCGGCTAAACATCTCAACGGTGCGCTAGAAACCGTGGCTCTGCTTTTGCCACTTGTCGGCAGAACTCTGAACAGTTGCCCTGATCTGCTCCAGCATGCGCCGGTCATCACCGCTGATAGAATCTGATTCGAGCAGCAGCTGCGTGTAATTGAGTATGCCATTGAGGCTGTTAAGCGCCTCATTGATAGTCACTGCCAGTTTTGTATCTATTTTTTTCTCACTTTCAACCAATTCCTGTCCATCCTCCGATAATTGGTGGACTTGAATCTTGTCATTCAGTTTCTCAATGAGATCAACGATTTCATTACCAGAATCGGGCGGATATGGCAGCTGTTCGAGTTGTCCCGCGTCGGGTCTCAAGGCTTCAGAAAGCTGGAGCAGCGGTCGGACACTACGACGAAACAACATGATCAGAAAAAAGCTTGAACAGCTGAGTATGATACCAAGAATACCAATCACGCTGAGTTGAAAACGGACCACCGAATCCCTCATCTGCTGGGTGATAATCCGGTCTACTTTCAGCAGATTCTCCGCCACCACACGTAATCGTTTCTGCAGGCTCAGTTTCAATTCATCCGATACTTCTGGTTCTCCACCAAACCCTCTGAGATCAATTACTAATCCAGCCAG
>QZLB01000252.1 GCA_004796425.1 Desulfobulbaceae bacterium
ACCCTCTTTTACCGCTTTCTCCATCGCCGACAAGATATCGGATGCATGACTGCGCATCTCTTCCAAAAATGTCTGCCCCGAAAAGGCAAACATCCCGCTATTCCAATAATAGGTGCCCGCCTGCACATATTCCTCGGCTACACTAACGGGTGGTTTTTCTTTGAAAGACACGACCTGCCCCTGGGGACCTTTCTCGATATAACCGTACCCGGTTTCGGCACGGGTCGGGTCAATGCCAAAGGTAACCAGGGCACCTTCTGCGGCCTTACTGGCCGCCTCGGTCACCGCTTTGTTGAATGCTTCAGTTTTGGCAATCAGGTGGTCCGCAGGCAAAATGAGGTAGATAAGATCTTCACCACCCTGTTGAGACTCAACATATTGTACCGCACCTGAGATCGCAGGCGCGGTGTTTCTGCCCACCGGTTCCAGCAGAATCACATAAGAGCCATCAAGACCCAGTTCATCAAGTTGACTTCTGGTGATAAAGCGATGCTCCTCGCCCACCACAATTACGGGAGGGAGCACATTATCCAGCCCACTTAAACGACTCACCGTGGTCTGCAACAAAGAGGTCTGATGGGTAAGTCTAAGCAACTGCTTGGGATACATTTCCCGTGACAACGGCCAAAGTCTTGAGCCAGTTCCACCTGCCAGAACGACCGGTTGGATTTTCTGCATGTCTGTCTCCTGGTTATCTCTTACAGGACAGATTCAGTCTGTCGTATTAATCAAGGTCAATAACTGTTCTGTTACTGACTGCATCAACGCGGCATCTCCCCTGCTCTCCACATTGAGCCGAAGTAACGGTTCCGTATTTGACTCTCTGATATTAAATCGAAATGAGTCGAACGCAATACTCAATCCATCAATTCGATCAATTTCTCCCCCCACATAGTGCTCCTCAACTCTCCTGAGTACTTCGGCAGGATCATCCACCGTCGTATTGATCTCACCGGAAATTGGATACGCCTGCATCATTTCATCGACCATCTGTGACAACGGAACTCCTCTCCGGCTGATCATCGAACAAACCAGCAGCCAGGGAATCATGCCCGAGTCACAATACCCGAAATCACGAAAATAATGATGGGCCGACATTTCTCCTCCATAGATGCTGTCTTCCTGACGCATACGCTCCTTTATCAGGGCGTGACCAGTCCGGGTAGCGATGGGGATTCCGCCACTGGAGCTGACGATTTCACGGGTGTTCCAGATTAATCGTGGATCATGCAGGATTTTCCCGCCCGGCTCCTGAACCAGCATCTCCCGGGCAAGCAGGCCAACCAGATAATAGCCGTCTATAAATCGTGCTTTTTCATCCCAGAAAAAGCAGCGGTCAAAATCGCCATCCCAGGCCAGACCAAGATCAGCCTTGTTCGATCGGACCAGATCGGCCGTGGCAACACGGTTTTCCGGCAGTAACGGGTTAGGTACACCGTTGGGAAATGTTCCATCCGGTTGATGATTCAACCGGATAATCTTTACCGGCAGTCGCTTTTCCAACAGGTCAATGACCGGACCGGCACAACCGTTGCCGCCATTGGCAACAATACAAAGCGGACTCAGCAAATCAGGGTCTATGTAGCTCATCAAGTGATCAATATATCGTTCCCGCCAGTCGCCCTGCACCCTCTTGCCCGTTAGCCCCTCTGTCTTCACTGGTAGATCGTCACCCGAAACCATCTCAGCGATTTTTCTCAAGCCTGTTTCTGCGGTAACCGGACGAGCCTCCCGGGTAACCAGTTTCATGCCGTTATAATCCGCAGGGTTATGGCTGGCGGTTACCATGATACCACCATCGATCCCGGTCTCAGCACCTGCAAAGCTGGCATGATACACTTCTTCGGTGCCACAGAGCCCAAGTTCAAGGACATCAGTTCCTGATTCGAGCAGCCCTTCTATCAGGGCTTCGGAGATTTCTGGACTGGAGAGCCGAATGTCAAGCCCCACTGCGACACAGCGAGGCTGAAAGAGCGTAACATAGGCGATACCAATTTTACGGGCCAATGGAGGATCGAGTTGATCCGGTACTTTTCCCCGAATATCGTACGCCTTAAAACAAGCGGGTACTGCTGTTCCCATTTTTCATTTCCTTTTTTTAAAAGGTTGTTATACTCGATGCCAAGTTTTATGTGGCACCAATCTAAACAGACCGATGCGCTGACGCAAATCTTTTCAACATTATCACTTTGAATTTATGAAAGGAATCATCCTCGCCGGAGGCTCCGGTACCAGATTATACCCGTTAACCAAGGTCCTCAGCAAACAACTCATACCGGTTTACGACAAGCCGATGATCTACTACCCGCTTTCAGTTCTGATGCTGGCCGGGATCAGGGATATACTGATAATCTCAACCCCGCATGACCTGCCTTCATTCCAGGAGCTGTTCAAGGATGGATCCCATCTTGGGCTGTCTATTTCCTATGAGGTGCAGCCCAGCCCTGACGGCCTGGCCCAGGCGTTTCTGATTGGCAAGGAGTTCATTGGTGACGATTCAGTGTGCCTCATCCTTGGCGACAATATCTTTTTCGGCCCTGGTTTCACCTCTATCATCAAGCAAAGTGCTGAACTGACGGAGGGCGGCCTGATTTTTGGGTATTTGGTTAGAGATCCGGAGCGTTATGGAGTGGTTGAGTTTGACAGCAATTACAAAGCGGTCGATATCGTCGAAAAACCGGAGAAGCCAAGGTCCAAGTATGCGGTACCCGGGCTTTATTTTTATGATAACTCGGTGGTTTCAATCGCTGAGCAGGTAAAACCCTCTCCCCGAGGGGAATTGGAAATTACTGATGTAAATCTCGCCTACCTGCGACAGGGAGCACTGAAGGTACAACCCCTTGGTCGAGGCTTCTGCTGGCTCGATACCGGTACCCATGAATCTCTGCAACAGGCCTCCAGCTACGTGCAGGCGGTTCAGGAGCGTCAGGGACTAAAAATTGCCTGTATCGAGGAAATCGCCTACGATCTCGGATACATCACTATCGATGAGCTGGAGCATCTGGCCAAAGACACCCTGAAAAATCAATATGGCCAGTACCTCATGGAAATCATTAAAGAAGACAAATCGTAACGTACTAAAAACATGAAAATTCTTATTATTGGCAGCGGCGGACAACTCGGTACCGACTGCGTAAAACTTTTTGGCCAGGACCATCAACTGTTCCCCGTTGATTATCCGTCAATCGATATTGGACAGCAGGAATCTGTTCAGCGCTGTTTCGAAACCTCCACTCCTGATGTGGTGATTAATTGCGCCGCCTACACCGCCGTAGACAAATGTGAGACAGAGCGAGACGCTGCCTGGCTTATTAACAGTACGGGACCTAAATATATTGCCAAAGCGGCTGCCAATATAGGTGCACGGGTTATTCACATTTCCACCGACTATGTATTCGACGGAATGCGTACCGTACCTCAGCCATATCTGGAAAATGACCAGGTTAATCCGCTATCTGAGTATGGCAAGAGTAAACTCAGCGGTGAGCGGGCAATCACCGAACATTGTGAGGATTATGCTATTTTACGTACCGCATGGCTCTATTCAGGGTATGGTCAGAACTTCCTGAAAACGATGCTCAGGCTGGCGCTTTCCGATCCCGGGCGTAACTTCACCATCGTCAACGATCAATTTGGCTCACTGACTTGGTCATACACCCTCACCAAACAGATAGAACAACTGCTTGAACCCGGCTTAACGGGCATCATGCACACGACCGCTGATGGGTATTCGTCCTGGTATGAGGCTGCCTGCTATTTTCTTGAGCGGATGGACATCCCCCATGCTTTTGTCCCGTGCACAACCATCGACTACCCGACTCCAGCACACAGGCCTGCAAATTCGATATTGAAAAACAATGTGCTTGAGAATGCTGGATTGTCAGTTTTCAAAAGTTGGCAGGAAGATGTCGATCAGTTCGTTGGAGAATTCAAAGATGCGCTGATAAAAGAGGTCAAACAGCAACTGCAGTCATGATGCAGTCTAGCCGTGGGTGTGAGTCAGACTGCAGGCGGGCGGTTCTTCACTGTCCGGGGACTCGCTGTTTTCCATACTGAAGTCCTCAATCAACTGTTGGATGTGTTGCTCATACTCATCATTGAGCTCATTAATCTGAAAGCCCACCAGAAAGAAATCGGGATTTGTATCCGACTTGCACCAACGGCTGATCGCGTTGAGCACGATTTCAGAACGGCCGCCAATTTCCCGCGGCAATCTCATTCGAAGCCTGAACTCGAGATTTGGCTCCACCTCACTGTCTGTTACCAGCATCATTCCCCGACCGGAAACATCGGCAAGATGACCTAAAACCCGATTGGACATACCATCAAAAACCCGCAGGTAAAACACCAGATGCCGGCGCGGTACGGATCTTTTATCCGATCCTCTCTTTTTCGCCGTTGATTTTGCCATCCTCTTCCTCAAGTCAGTGGTACCAATTCAATTTCACCCTTCCCCCCCAGAACTTCACCACAAATGGCCAACACCCCGGAAATCCCTGTGATTGAATCAGCTGCGGCGAGAATTTTATGGACATTCTCATTACCATCTCCCGCCGTATCTGCTTCATTTCCCAGTCGTGTTGCAGCAGCATCTGCCAAAACGGTCGAGGATGATACAACCGTAACAGAATCTGCTTCCCCCAGGCTCAAGGAGTGCCCGATCGTTCCCGAAGAAGTACAAATGCCCATCGGTAGATCAGACGATTTGATCCTTATTCCGATTTTGTTGCTCAATTCGGACTCTCCTGCAAAAATTGCAATGAGACTTTCCTCCGATCGTTTCAAACAGATATCTCCTCCATTTTCTACAATAACCTCTTTATACCCCGCGTCAATCAAGCCATGGCAGACATACTGAGCAATTGCCCCGGCCACGGCCGCCATCGGTCCAACCGATGCGACTGCCGCCGCCGACAGCATGTCTCTGATAATCGGTGGAGCAAGCGGATCCTCGGGGAGCGGACTCAATGAGTGGGCAAAGTGGGGATACTTCTCTATATAGCCCTCTATCTGCAAACGATAGCGGGTGGTAAGCAAACGTGCATCCTCTGACACATCTGATTCTGCGAGGATATGCAGATCTGTTTCCTGGTGCTTCACATAACTCGAAACCAGACCACTTTTAACAGCATAATTGCGATACGTCCGTTTGACATATGACTCCGGGGCTCGTTTCTTTTTGGGCCGTTTCATTGCCTGGTGTGCGGAGTCAGAGACGCTGAAAGTTGGCTATTGACTATCTGGTGTATTTTCATGTTCAGGTTCGATCGTCATCTCATAGGTTGGGTTGGGATCGGTCTCACTGTTTTGTTCACCATTTATCAAATCCTGAATTGTCTCGATTGCGATTGCTGGCTCCTGCTGGCGCAGAGCCTCTTGTACCGATTCGTCCCGAATAATCTTCCTGGTTGCCTCGGCCATCTCATTCAAAACCCCACACGTTTTACAGGTACGGAGCATCTGATTCTCCGGAGCCATGATCGTGCCGAGAATAATATGGAGCAAGACAATCACGATCACCGCTTTGGCACTTCCCATGATCGCGCCGAGTGCTCGATCAAACCAAGGAGTTACGGTGACCTGCATGACATACGCCATACCCTTCCCGGCCAGCGCAGCACCAACATAAGTCGCGATGAACAGAATCACATAAGCACTCAGAAAAACCACTTTGGGGTTGGTCGACAGATCGGTAAGAAACGGTAAAAGTTCCGTATGGTATCTACTGGCGACGATGTAGCCCAGGTAAAGGGCAAGCAGTGGAACAATCTGTTTCAGCAAACCCAGCCAGATTCCTCTGCCGACAAAAAGGAGAAAAATCCCTACAACGACAAAGTCATACCCACTGAGTTGTAAACTTTCCATAATGACCTCTTGCGGAACAGGAGAAATATTCATACTTTGTTGCCTGATGCACCACCATAGTATTTAGTTATCTGTTAAGCTTGAAATTGCAATAATTTTCTACGGTTCACCATGTCAAACAATTTAACGGCTGCGCAATTGCCAGACCTTGCCCCGCCGACATTTCTAAAACACCTGGCTACAAGGCCTTATTCCGAATGTCCAACGCTCACCCAACTCCACACCGACCAGATGGTCAATGGGGATGAGTCAACCTTTGAGCAAACCTGGCTCACCGAGCCCGAAAAACTGCAGCTTAAGCAGTATGGCTTTGACAAGAGGCGAAGAGAGTGGCTTTCAGGACGGATTTGTGCAAAGAAAGCGGCGATGCAATACCTTGCCAGAGCCACCACCGCGCCTTTGGCTGCCCTTGATCTATCCATCCAGTCAGACCAGTCTGGCAGACCATACCTGATCTCACACAATCCTCAAATTGCAATCGGTGAACTGGACATCTCCATCTCACACTCCCATGATATGGCGGTTGGCATCGCCGGGAGCAACTATTGTGGCGTTGATCTCCAGTATCTTAATAACACCTTGTTCAAAGTGAAAAACCGCTACTGTTCTGATTTTGAGTCCCTCATTCTTGACGAATTGCCGGCCGATGAGCTCCTTTCACTTGGCCTGCTCTGGGTAGCAAAAGAGGCTGTACGAAAATGTTTAAGCAGTATCCGACTGATTGGCTTCAGAGAAATGGAACTGATCGGAGTAGCTGAAAAGGATGGGATCTATACCCTGCTCCTCAGCTCGGCTCTGAGTGGGATCAGCATCAGCAATGTGGCTTCCATCGAAGTTGTCGCTCACACGGTTGGGGATTACGCCCTGGGCCTCTGCAGTATAGCGAAAGAGAAGATCCATGCCTGAGTTGCCGGAAGTCGAAGTATTGCGTCAGGGTTTATTACCTCTGGTAACGGGGCGTACAATCACATCGTTTTTCTGGAATGGAAAAGCTCTGAGGAATCCGGTACCGGTGCAACTGTTGGATAATCTGGTCACCGGAACCACGATTGAGCGTCTTGAACGAAGGGCGAAATATTTGCTTTTCCATCTTGATAACGACGCCTGCATGCTCATCCATCTCGGTATGACCGGTCAACTCACCATCGCACCCCATCAACGCGGTCTGCAAAAACATGATCACCTGGCCTGGGAGATGGATAACGGGACGGATCTTCGATTCAATGATGTCAGGCGCTTCGGCTCTGTTTCGATCTCTGATAGTGGTGATATGAAAACGCTCGAAAAGACATTCTTCCAGACCTGTGGACCGGAGCCTTTCGCCCCGGCCTTCACCGCTGATTACCTCTACAGCCTGTCACGTAACCGCAGGGTGGCGGTAAAAAACTTCATCATGGATAACCGGATCGTTGTCGGGGTCGGAAATATCTATGCCAATGAAAGCCTTTTTATGGCGAGAATCAACCCTACCGTTAACGCTTCCCGTATCGGTCTGAAACGGTGGCAGCGTCTGGTAGAAGCGATCCGATCGGTGCTAACCCATGCCATAGAATGCGGCGGTTCAACAATTAATGATTTTATTGATGCACAAGGAAATAGCGGCTATTTCCAAATCAACTTCAAAGTGTATGGCAAGACTGGTGATACCTGCCCGCGGTGTGGAAAACAAATCAGGGTTGAAAAAATAGGCGGGCGCGCTACATTTTATTGCGTTGGTTGCCAGAAATGACTGGCCGAGTGGTCACTTAACCCCATACAATATATACTAGTGAAGCAGGTTTCCTATGACTGGTGAGCAGTTGTCACAATGGTATAGAATCACCCTTTCCCCTGAACAGAGAAGTTTTGGTTTTGGTGACATCATCCAGGCTGAAATGGCCGAGATTTGGCTCGCCTCAGGAATGCATCCGGACGTAGCAGTGTGGCGTGAAGAACTTTCTGATATCACCCGTCTCTATTTTTCTCCCGAAGCGACCAGATTTGCCGCTACTCTGTTAATGCGCTTTGGGGCAGAACCATGTTCAGAACCGACAATCAACTCAATGACCCAGTTACTTGGCAACCCCGACGATTTCGATTCGTAGGAGGACTCTGGTGGCGCTGGCAAAACTACTGAGTTTGCCTGCTTCATTACTTGACCTTAGGGGAACCATGCATAACAATGTGTAGCAAGATCAGCTCACTTCAAACGATAGTCAAATTAACGTGACGACCAACCTATAGCAAAAATGAAGGAGGTACCCCATGCCATCCCGTATAGCTGCAATTGATGCACTTGAAATACTCGATTCCCGAGGCAATCCAACCGTCCGCGTATTCGTTGAACTGGAGGACGGTAGTGTTGGTTCGGCTTCGGTGCCATCCGGGGCCAGCACCGGTGAAAATGAGGCCATCGAGCTTCGAGACAACAATTCGAAAAGATATAATGGCAAAGGTGTCAGAACAGCCGTAGACAATGTCACTTCGATCATCGGTCCCGAACTGATTGGCACGAGGGTTGACCGCCAGGCAACCATCGATCGGATGATGATTGAACTGGACGGGACTGAGAACAAGGCTAATTTGGGCGCCAATGCAATTCTGGGAGTATCAATGGCAGTTGCCAGAGCCGCGTCTACATCACTGCACATTCCTTTGTACCGATACCTTGGCGGTGCAGGTGCATGTCGTCTGCCGGTGCCAATGATGAACATTCTCAACGGTGGGGAGCATGCCGATAACAGTGTAGATTTTCAGGAATTTATGGCGGTACCATTGGGTTTTGACAACTTCAGCGACGGTTTGCGTGCGGTTGCTGAAACCTTTCATGCCCTGAAGAAAATACTCAATGCGAAAAACCTCTCAACAGGGGTGGGAGATGAGGGTGGCTTTGCGCCCAATCTCGGAAGTAACGAAGAGGCCATGGAAGTCATTATGGAAGCGATCCACAACGCCGGCTATCAGCCCGGGAAAGAGATTTCGCTGGCCCTCGACAGCGCTTCTTCTTCGTTTTCACCCGATCTAAAATCGAAATATGATCTGAAATGGTCCGGAGGTGGTGAGCTCAGTAGTCCTGAGCTGGTTGGACTGGCGGAGAAATGGATCGCTGATTACCCGATTGTCTCGTGGGAGGATCCCCTTGCGGAGGCAGATTGGGAAGGGTTTAAAATGTTAACCTCCAAAGTGGGTGATAGGGTGCAAATTGTTGGTGATGATATTTTTGTCACCAATACCCGATATATCGAACAGGGGATCGCAGCCAATACTGCCAATTCCGTCCTGATAAAACTCAACCAGATCGGTACGGTCACCGAGACGATTGAGGCAATCCGTCTATGCCGCGATGCCGGTTGGTCTTATGTCATTTCACATCGTTCAGGGGAGACAGAAGACACTTTTATTGCTGATTTTTCAGTGGCAATGGATGGAGGTCAGATCAAAACAGGATCAGCCTCTCGAAGTGATCGGGTCGCAAAGTACAACCGGCTTCTGGAAATTGCTCATGAATTGGGCCCGGAAGCTCGCTACTACTGGTAATTCCCGTCATGGTTGCGCAGTCAACAATAACTGCTCAACACTTTGCTGCGAGCGGCAATTTCCCCAATAATGGGAAATTGCCGCTGCTTGTCTACCATAACGTTTTTGTTGGCAATGAAATCACTCCGGAAGCATTCGAAAATCGCTTCAACTCCTCCCACTGGCCATCGGCCTGGCGAAATGGTCTTTTCTCCTATCACCACTTTCACTCCACCGCCCATGAAGCACTGGGGATCTATTCCGGTCAAGTACAGATCTGCTTTGGCGGTCCCGGGGGAACCATTTTAAAAGGACGGCCAGGGGATGCTATCATTATCCCTGCCGGCGTCAGTCACTGCTGTGTTGATCAATCAACCGACCTCGCCATTGTCGGAGCATATCCTGCAGGAACACGACCGAATATGTGTTCTGGAACAGAGAAAGATTATCCCAGAGTAAGCCGGGAGATTGATCTTGTCCCGCTGCCGGCAGCTGATCCACTCTTTGGGAGAAACGGTATCCTTTTTGATCACTGGCTTCCATGATCAAGCCGACCCAACCCACTCAATTCATTCCCGGTGTTCCATCTACCCATTGATCTGTCAGGCGGAGATTTGTTACTATTTGCTTGTATCCCCTTGATGCCTGAACTATGATTGAGTGAGGTACCAGCGACGAACCAATAACCAGCAAATCAAGGTTCAAGATCATGCGTGCTCTTCTGGGAAAAACACTTTTGCTGCTCCTCTTTGTGCCGCTCTTCTGTTTCGCGCAAGAATCTGAAACAACAATTGTATATCTTTCGGCGAACGCAGAGATATACGACTTCAAGGGTAAAGGGGGAATCCCCAGCCTTGCCTCCCTTCTGAAAAAAATTCGCTCAGAAAACCAAAATGTTGTGGTCTTACACGGTGGTGGGGCAATTGCTCCGAGCACCTTATCATCTTTTGATCGCGGCGCGCATATGATCGACTTGCTCAACCATTTGCAGGTCGATGGGCTCAGCGTGGCCAAGAGCGAACTCGCATATAGTGAAGATGAGTTGACACTGAGAAGTCAGGAAGCCTCTTTTCCATTTATCTCAAGCAACATCCATGACCCACTATCCAAGGGTTCAATAGAGGGGGTTGAGCGCTCGGTTATCATCGAAGCAGGAACGATTTCAATTGGAGTGATTTCGGCTATTGACCCCGAAGTAACGTTGGATTACCTGCCAACCAGAGTCCGTATCATAGATATCAAGGACAGTGTGGAAAAAGAGGTTGCGCATCTCAAAAAACAGGGTGCCGACCTGATCATCCTGATGACCGATTACCACTTTCCCGAGGCACCATTCTTCCTTGAATCAGGGCTGGTCGATATGGTTTTGACCTCAAAAAATGATGACCAGACAATCGCTGTTTCAAAGGGATTTTATCTGGAACATGGCCGGTCTGACAGCGCAGCATTGATTCGTGTTCTGCCCGGAGGAGCAACGGACGATGGAGGTCGTCATCGCTATTCATTCAAATTTGAATCGTTCGCCGACTATCCTGCAGATCAGAAACTCCAGACGATGGTCGCTCAATATCTGCGGCTTTTAACAGACATCCTGGAGATTGAGGTGGGCGTTACAGAAACTGAACTTGACACCCGCAGAGAAAGTGTCAGGACTGCAGAAAATGCGTTTGGCAATCTGGTTGCCGATGCAATTAGGGAATTTTACGATGCCGACATTGGACTGATGAATGGGGGCGGTATTCGGGGTGATAAGGTATACCCACCCGGCACCAGACTGACCAGGGGAGATATCCATCGGGAAATCCCCTTCAGAAACCATGTGGTACAGCTGCGGGTAACGGGCAGCCAGATTCGTGAGGCGATCGAAAATGGTCTGAGCAGAATTCAGGATGTGAAAGGAAGATACCCGCACCTCTCGGGCATGGCGGTTGAGTACAATTCAGCGTTACCTCCGGGACAACGGATCGTCTCGATCAAAGTAAACAATAAAATACTCCTGCCGGAGCAAAACTACACCCTGGCAACAGTGAGCTTTCTTGCTGAGGGAGGAGATGGGTATGACGCTTTTTCCGGAGCTGAAAGACTTGATTTGCACGGCAGCAGCCGTCTGTTGTGGGAATATGTCCGTGACTATATCTCCAGTCAGAAGGTCATTGCACCAACAATTCAAGGTCGACTTCGAGACATCTCCAGGTAACGTTTCGTGTTTGGAAAAAAGAAACAGAGAGGTATACCTGACCAGGACCCTGCGGATAAACGACCGCGCATTTCCATTGTCAATAAGATCGGCACCCCGCTGTCGATCATTGCAATGCTGCTGGTTATTATTTCTGCCTTAACAGTTTCAGAGTTCTTCCGTTTTCGTTCTTCTCTGGCAGAGTTATCCGAACAAACACTTCCCCAAATCACTCTAGCCGCTCGACTCTCCACCCTGCTCAATCAACTACTCTATCAGACCGAACGACTCTCCGGTGCTAGCTCACAGCCGGCACGAAGGCTCGCCTGGCAAGAAATCCAGAAGCAATTTATCGTCATTAATCGCTTTACCCAGGATATAACCTACCATTCTCAATCCTCCTCACCAACTCAGCAAATCAAATTACTTGAACAGAATCTTTCGGAACTCAATGATCTCCTTGAGCGAAAACTGGCAATCGAGCGGGATGCTGATATTGCGCTGAAAGAATTGCTGTCTATAGAAAAGAACCTCTTTATCACCACCCAGGTCGTCACCCGTGCAACTAATGCAAACGAAACACAGATCATTAACGAATGGTTCGAAAAGGCGCTGAACACCACTCAACTCGCTTACGACGCTATCCTGCTCAAGAGCCTCTATAAAGCAAAATCGCAACAACGCATTATTGATCAAAGGTTTGAGGATCTCAGTACCATGATTAAAGACCTGTCAACTCCTACGGGAGTGATGATCGAGCAATTACAGAGTGAACTCGAGAAGTATATTAGTGGCACCAATGGTCTGATGACTCTGACCCTTGAGCGGATCCAAACCACCAGTCAAACCATTGGCAGGTCAAACTTTGTCTCCAGCCTGGTTGAAGAGGTCGGTTTCTCAGGTGCCTCAGTCCTGCTGGAACTCAATGTCCAGGCAGAGCAGAACATCGCCACCATTGCCGAACGCATCAATGGCCAGGCCAGACTTTTCGCCGGCCTCTCACTGGTGGCGTTAATCCTGACCATTATTATCTTCATCTATTTCAGGCTTGCACTGATCGGCAGACTTATTGAACTCAACGATACGGTATTGGCAAAAGTCGCCGGGAGAAGAGCCGAAATAGACACAACCGGCAATGATGAAATCAGCGATATTGCCCGCTCGGTAAACTATTTCACCTCCGAATTGAGCAAGGCAAAAGACACTGCCGAAGAGGCCTCACACGCCAAGTCCAATTTCCTGGCCCATATGAGTCATGAAATTCGCACGCCGTTGAATGCGATTATCGGATTCTGCACGCTGGCCATGAAAACTGAACCATCAGGAGAAACCAATAGCTACCTGAGAAAGATCAATTATTCCTCTCAATCGCTATTGGCTATTATTAATGATATTCTCGATTTCTCGAAAATTGAAGCGGGAGCCCTCACTGTCGAATCGATCCCCTTTTCGCTGGAGGACCAGCTCATCAGGCTGTCGACCATGTTTTCTTTTCGGTGTGAGGAGAAAAATTTGAAATTTTCTCTGGACATAGCGTCTCAGATACCAGACCGGGTTCTGGGTGATCCATTACGCCTTGGTCAGGTCCTGACAAACCTTCTGAACAATGCGGTCAAATTCACTCATCAGGGTCAGGTCAGTTTAAACGCAAAACTGGATAATGGTGAACGTCAGGAAAAAATTTATGTGGCCTTTCATATCGTCGACACGGGAATCGGTATGAACGATGATCAGGTCGATGCACTCTTTACCCCCTTTGTCCAGGCAGACGATTCTATTACCAGAAAATATGGTGGTACTGGCCTGGGCATGACGATCACCAAACTGCTTATTGACAAAATGGATGGTAAAATAGCGGTATCCAGCAGGAAGACCCTCGGTACAACCATCACCGTCACCATCCCGTTCTCACATGCCCAGCCCGAGAATTCCCAGGCCCTCACACCTGAACTTGTCGGCTCCAAAGTGCTCATTATCGATCGAGTTACCGAACGGGTCACCCAACTCTGTTCCATGGCGGAAGCGATCGGCTTTATAACCGCAACATCACAAACCATTGATGAAGCATTCGCAAAACTTGAACAATCGGTCGCGGTGGAGGAACCGGACATTGAGTTCATTCTGATTGATGCGGCCCTATTCTATGCCGACCGGGCAACGTTAGCGGGTAAACTTGCCGCTCGCTGCGTCATTATTCTAAATCATGATAATTTCCCCATCGCCGAATTTGACAGTGACAATTTTGAAATAGCCAAACTTGTTCGGCCCCCGGAAACCAAGCATGAACTTTTACAGATCATGATTAATATCAGTCAGAAAAAGCAAGATCTCAAATCTCTTTACGGTATTCACGAAAACAGGGACCTTAAGGGACTGCAAGGTAAGCAGGTGTTGCTCGTTGAGGATAATTATATAAACCAGCAGGTTGCTCAGAAGGTTCTGGAGAACGAACAGATCAACGTTACCCTGGCAAACAATGGTGAAGAAGCCCTGGAGCTTTTAACTGCATCTTCAGCCGTGCCATTTGACCTTATTCTGATGGACCTGCAAATGCCGGTCATGGATGGGTATACCGCCACCGAACGAATCAGGGCGCTGGAAAAACCGGTGGCTGATATCCCGATCGTTGCAATGACCGCTCATGCTTTGGTGGAAGATTATCAGAAGTGTATCGAAACCGGGATGGACGGCTACCTCAGTAAACCGATCAACCTTGAGGAGCTTTTCTCCACACTCACCGCTCTTATACTTAACACACCCAAAGAAAAAGGAACCAGCTAAACGTTCTACGCGTTGCAGACCATCTGCACCTCTGCTGATCATGGACCCACGAAATGATCGCTTAGACTCCATGAAAAATGGCTCCCGCCTTTGCAAAGCAGATTTCGATAATTATACTTGGGCATAGTGATCACGGAAGCAACCTGAAATTTATGGAGGTGAAAAAATGGCTGATAAGGTACCACTGGATAAAGACAAGATTCTGCCAGAACGAATGGAAGCGCTGCGAGCCCTTCCCGTAGACGTCAAACAATCTCTGACCGGTGAAGAAGCCAGGGCTTTTTTATATGGGGAACCACTCCCTGATAATCTCGCTGAAAAACTTAAAGATTTTCTTACCAGCGAATAATCAGCTCAGAAGTCGCACCTATTTCCTTAGCCGTTGCTAGGGGCGATAAAGTTGCTGGCCCACCTCACTGAAGCGCGCCATCTCCGTTGCTGAGGGTACTCCTTTTTTTATTTCTGAGAGATTTTCCTCCAGCATGCTCAGATCCCTGACTCCCATCATGCAAACATCAACAGCCTCGTTTGACAGCACAAATCGATAGCAGTCACCTGCAGAGAGTGGGTCCATACCGGGCGGCAATTTTTTGGCTTTTAAAAGCTTTCCCCAACAGGTAGCAGTAAATGACACCAGGCCCACTTTTCGTGCTGCTTCTTCCACCAGCGGGAAGATATCTTGTTCTGCCCCACGGTGCACGGCATTGTAACGTACATGAAAAAAATCTATTGGGGCCATATCACCGATAAGCGTTCCCACCAACGCTCTGTTATGGGTGGTGACACCAATGGCCCTGATGATTCCTCGCTCTTTGAGTTTCAAGGTCCATTCGAGGATTCTTGGTGGTGGCGGTTTGGAATAGTAGCCAAGAATGAGCGCATCGATATAATCGGTACCCAGTTTCTGCAACGCGTTCTTCAGGAAAAATGATCCCAGGGAGACAAGATGCGAATAGGACAACAGGCCGATTACCAGGTCCGATCGCTTTCCAGCTGCATTAATATCATGCACAAATGATACAAACTCCGAAGACCTTCCTTTTATGAAAGTACCCCAGGTGAAGTAATTGCATCCCCTCTCAAATGCCTGGTGAAAAACCCGCCGATCAGCGCCAAAACTTGTGGAAATACCGATCCTGCCAACTGATAGGTTACTCTCCCCGAGTGTTCTGTGACCAATACCCATCGTGAACTCCTAAAGTTTAACCTTCCTTTCGGGACGTTCATCAACTCATTTCAACTCTGGCTCTGGCGTTTGATGTAATCTTTTACTGCATGATGCAGTGTTGTTTCAGCAAGTTGGGCGCAATGCAGATGACTGTCAGGTAGCCGGCCGACTTCTGCCATGATATCCATCATGTTCAACCGGTTTACCTCAGCCACGCTTTTATTTACGGCTAACCGGGCAGCCGTATCCACGCATTGACCGCTGACCGAGCAGCCATCGGTCCAGTGGTGTGTGGTCGAGACTTTACCGTTATCGATTTTCAACCCAATTTCCATGGTATCCCCACAATTTCCGGTGATTCGGGCAAATCCGTCTGGATTGTCCATCTGCGGGGTCAGCCAATAACTCAGCAGATACCAGACCATTACAAAACCCAAAAGCACCCCAAAGAGTACCAAAAAGCCGCTTAACGACATGGAGCAACACCCTTTAAATCAAGAGTCAGGTTGATGATTGTATGCCTCAATGATTCTCTCTTTGACATACATTACCAGTTCCTGGTCATTGGAGTCGATATCAAAGCAGATTCCATCTTCTCCAAGCAGACCGCCGGGCACATAGTCACCGTACCCGGCGGGATCAGTAACTTCCATACCATAAAAGCAGACAGAAAGCCATCGCGGTTGATCTTCGATAACATCGATCATCACGAAAATACGTGGTACTCCAGACCAGGTCCGCAGCCCCCTGAGTGAGTAGGTCACCCCCTCCCTCACATGGAATTCGAGATACTCGGCATCCAGCGTTGTGATCTGCTTATACAGAGCGTTGAATACTATCTTGCATGAGTTTGCATCATCGACCCAATTATCGATGAACTGTTTGATTTCAGCGTGTTCTTTTTCCATTATCGTCGTTCAATTAACCGAAAATATTCTCAGGTAAAAACGGATGTGTTCCTTCAATGACCTCAACACCGGCTTTTGCCTTAACCTTCTTCATGATGGTTTCAGCATGCGGACAGTGCATACTTACACAAGGGGCGATGTGAACCTTAGTCGGTTTCTCCTCCAATTTACTATTCCACAAACCAAACTGGGCTAACCGTGGCACCGTACCCATCCCCGGACAACCGCCACACCCCAGAATGCCAATCAGTTCCACCTCGTCATCTTTGTACCGTTCAAATTCGCCAGCTTTACGATTAAAACCGACCATACACCTGGAACAGCCAACACAGATATCATCCATCGTATTCTTACAACCAAAAACCAGAACCTTTTCCATTGCGGTACCTCCTGTGGATTTTTTGGACATATACCCAATATCTGAAAAGATCATTACTCCAATCGACATACCGTGTCAATCAATCTCATTACGGCCTCCATGAATAACAAAAAAAACTGCAAAAAACACCACTAAGTGATACAAAAGACAGGAATTAAAGATTTTAATTAAATAAAAATTGACAATAAAAATTTTCCCCCTACATTCTCGATAGCGAACGCAGATTATTCATCAAAACCGAAGGAACGATCATGTGGAATCTTCTTATCGCCCTGAATAAAAAACTGGTGCTGGCAATCCCTTTTTTTTTGGTCCTTGGCTTTCTTTTTGGCCTGGTAACCGATAACCACTTTTACCCGCTCCTGAAATCTGCAATCTTGCCCCTGACCTTTCTGATGGTTTACCCGATGATGGTAACCCTCAATATCCAGCAGTTGCGCAAAGGCATCAATCTTAAAATCCAGACCACTGCCCAGTTGATCAACTTCTTCATCATACCAGCGGTTGCCTTCGTTCTCGGGAAACTATTCTTTACCAACCAGCCAGAGCTCGCTCTGGGGTTGTTACTGGCTGCGCTATTGCCCACCAGTGGTATGACCATTTCGTGGACCGGTTTTGCCAAAGGGAACCTTGGCGCCGCTATAAACCTGACTGTTATCGGTTTGACCCTTGGTTCTCTTTTAAGCCCGTTTTACCTCTCTGTCCTGCTTGGTCAAACCATTGAGATTAACCTGCTCCAGGTCTTCAAAACAATTATCCTGATTGTATTCTTACCGCTCCTGCTCGGTCAGATCACCCGAGCACTGCTGTTAAGACGCTATCAATTGCAGAGTTTCAAAACTGAATTGGCACCTCGCTTCCCCGCCCTGTCGACCCTCGGTGTGCTCGGTATCGTTTTTGTTGCAATGGCACTCAAAGCCCAGACCATCGTCTCTCAGCCACAAATCCTACTCTCAATACTAATTCCGATTGTGCTGCTTTACCTGATAAA
>QZLB01000115.1 GCA_004796425.1 Desulfobulbaceae bacterium
GCATTATTGAGTGGGGCTTCCTTCAATTGGGTCGCCGCCCAACTTCCTCATATTCTCCGGTCAGTTCGATGGGGGGATGCAGGTCTTTCAAACAAAACTCCAAAAGTTCCACCCCAAGCTCAAGGCGATCAAGCTGCTCCTGTATCGCGGTCTTTATCTCGCTGGTCCAGGTTGCCCGTTTGAATAAAATCAGATCGTAAAAGGTATAGGAGGTGAAATATTGATTAAGCAGACGTGATGATACCGAGGAAATCACCTTTTCCGACGTACCGCTCTTATATGATGAAAAATACTTCCTGATATCAGTGATCCGGTAATGAATCACGATATAAGGCAGAAAGAGATTGTTATCTGCCGAGATAAATGACTGGTTATCACCATGATCTTTGGACCAGATCATCGGTACGTCCTCTGCCCTGGAATTGCCAAGAGAAATGGTGTGAATCGTGCCGGTTTTAATCTTCATGACCCGATCAACAGGGTACGGTAATTTGAGGTGCAATCCGGGGGGCAAATCTGATTCCAGGTTAACCAACCTGCCAAAGCGAAAAAGCAGCCCCCGCTCATCCGCCTTTATGGTGTAAAAAACCGTTGAGAAATAGAGCAGAAGACCACCTGCAAGCGTCGCTCGAGTGCCCCATTTGACAAATATCCCTGCACTTTTCACCACAGTTTTCACGGTGAAGCGAAATTTATCGCCCAGGTTTAACCGGTGCTCCAGATGGTTGTAGAGCTTTTTATAGGTGCTTAGCTGAAAAGCTTTGAACATGATAGAGCTGAAGCGATACCCATTTTCCACCGTTCCCTGATTCAAGGCAATTGCCCTGATGCTATTGACGATCAATTCGGTGGCGAAGGAAAAAATGTAGAGCGCAATGAAGGTACCCACATATCGATCCACATTAATACCGAAATAATACACAATCAGCGATACACCGGTTAAGAGCGAAATCACCATGTCAGCCCGATTGTGCTGGCTGTCTGCCAGCAAGGCGGCCGACTGTTCATCTGCGCCAATCCTGCTCTCAAACCGACTGATGAAAAACGAACCGAAGGACAGCCCGATAAAAATGAGCCCGGTTATAAGCGGTGCATTTATCTCAACTGCTTCAGTGCTCCAGGTCTTCCAGATGATTGCCAATGATGCAAAAAGCAGGACCGTACCAATGAGCAGCGCAATCTTCAGCTCACTGTTAATCGTGCGCATCCAGGTATACGTTCGAATGATGAAATTAGGTCTTCTCGACCGCGCTTCTTCCTCATCGCTTACCGCAGGAACCGCATGTTTCTGTGCCTGCTTTTTTTGCTGTCGAAAAATTGAAATGAGTACCAACAGGGTTGTACAGATGTCAGAGAAGCTGTGCCACGCCTCCGAAAACACTGCCACACTGCCGGACAGCCAGTAGAGAAAAAACTTCAGCAGGGTGAGTAGGATGATCAAGCCAAGCGCTATAGACGCGGCTTTCAAGCTCTGTGTCACGCAACACCTCGTTCGTTGGTAAAATCGAGAAGAAGGCAAGCATAGCAAGCTTGATTTTTTTTGCAAAGGAATTGAAGATTGCCTCACGAATTTTTAATATTTTTCTAACATTCCGACAATGTCCAATCACCCGCCGTTCTGAGAGGCAAGTAGATGCTGGGCAGTAAAACCCATAGATAATCCGGAATGAAAACGGACTACAGAGAACAGAGGCGATCGGGAGGTATGTTGTTGACATTTTGCTTGTAAAGATGAAACATACAGAAAACGGGCATATGCCCAATATAACACATTGTAGCAGTCTTACCAGGAGGTACAACATGACAGAGGAAGCTGAGGCAGGATGTGCCCGCCCCACAGGCGGTCCGGTTGGCGATAGCACAGAAACACAACCCACAGAACCAGTACCAGAGAAAAAGGAGAAGAACGCTATGATCATGGTCGGACAAAAGGCACCAGACTTTGTGGCCCCGGGGTATCAACAAGGGAAGTTCATCAACATCAGGTTATCAGATTTTCTTGGTAAATGGGTGGTGCTCTGTTTTTACCCAGGAGATTTTACTTTTGTTTGAGCAACTGAAATTTCAGCGGTCGCTGAAAAATATCCCGAATTTCAAAAACTCGGTGTCGAAGTCTTGTCCATGTCAATTGACTCAATGTTTGTCCATAAAATGTGGGATGATGATGAACTTTCTAAAATGGTAAAGAACGGGGTACCCTTTCCTATGCTCTCCGACGCGGGTGGCAAGGTTGGAAGCATCTATGGCGTGTTTGATGACAATGCGGGAGTTGAGACCAGAGGACGTTTTCTGATTGATCCGGATGGCGTCATCCAGGGATATGAGGTACTGACCCCACCAGTTGGCAGGAATGTAGAAGAAACACTCCGACAAATCCAGGCATTTCAACTGGTGCGAGAAACCAAGGGTGGAGAAGCGACACCATCTGGCTGGCGTCCTGGTAAAAAAACCCTTAAACCGGGTATCGATCTAGTGGGTAAAGTGTGGAAAGAGTGGGACACCAGTATGGCCTTTGATAAATAACCACAGGCCTCAATTCGTCCCTGAGCATTGGAAGACTCCACTCCTCACTATCAGGAAGAATTAATCAAGCCGCCCCACGCTATACGGGGCGGCTTGTAATGATTTAAAACTGAGGATTAAGGAAGACTCTTACGCACAATTGTTGATTACCGGAGGCGGCGCAACTGCTGCTACTTCGTCTTTCTCTTTCTTACCCAACAGATGCAACCAGCCATAGATAGCCAACAGCATCACCAGGGATAACATGATATAAAAGATACTATGCCCTTCTGCCACCTGGTAAAACAAGGTTGCCACCGCCCAGGCGAGCAAGGTGGAATACACCACCATTACACCGGCATAATAGCCACCCATTTCCTGACGGGCTGCACCAATCACGGCAAGACACGGAAAGTACATCAGTACGAAGAGCAGGTATGCAAAGGCCGAGAACACGGTAAAATTGGCAGCGATATGCTGGTATACCGACCCATCGGCTCCAATTTCCTCGGAGATGGTCGCCTGGTCCTCAGATATAAGCCCCAACCCCAGCAGGTCAAAAGAACTGATGACACCGACAAATCCCTCACCAACTGTGGTAAACGCTTCTGTAATTGCCCCGCCAACATCCAGAGCACCGGCCTCTTCTTTAGCCCCAGCCTCTGTTGCGCCAGTCATGTCGTTAGCGGCATAAAGGGCGTTTACCGTTCCGACAATCGCCTCTTTGGCGAACAAGCCGGTGAACAACGCAACCGAGGCAGGCCAATTCTCTTCAGTAATACCAATGGGTTTAAAGATAGGACCAATCGATTTACCAGCATACGCAAGTACCGAGGATTGTGAATCTTCGTTGCCAAAAGAGATTTTACCGCCTTCATAGCCTATTGAATTCAGCATCGAGAGCACAAAAACAGCCGCAACTACGATGGTACCAGCGCGCTTAATGAAGGACCGGAGCCTGAGCCACGCACTCTTCAGAACCGCACCTGCTCGAGGAGCATGATAAAGCGGTAAATCCATAACAAAATTGGATGGTGTTCCTTTAAAGAGCGTGTTTTTCAGGAAGTAGCCAGTAAGGATAGCCATGAAAAGCCCGGCCAGATAAATAAGGAAGACCGCAAGCCCTGAATACGCACCAAAAAGTGCCGCACAAAAAAGCGCATAGACCGGTAAACGAGCACCACAGGACATAAAAGGTGCCATGAAAATAGTCATGAACCGATCCCGTTTGGTGCTCATTGTCCGCGCTGCCATAACTGCGGGTACCGTACATCCAAAACCAACAATCATTGGGATGAATGCAGACCCGGGTAGTCCGATTTTTCTCATAAAACGATCGGCCACAACCCCAGCCCGTGCCATATAGCCGAGATCTTCAAGGATACCAAGGGCGAGAAACATGAAGAAGACCACGGGCACAAATGTTGCCACGGTCTGAACACCGGCACCGACACCAGCCACCATCACAACGAGCCACTCAGGACTGCCAACAGCGTTTAACAGCGAACTGGGGATGTCCACGAAAAGAAGTCCCCCGATAATATCAAAGAAATCTATAAAGACAGACCCCAAACCAATGGCAAACCAGAAAGTCACAAACATTGAAGCAAGAAATATCGGGATCGCAGCAAAGCGGTTCATCACCACGTTGTCAACACGGTTGGTGAAATTCGTACTGCGATCTTTGATTTCCCTGGCAACCCTGCCGTAAATCTCATCAATATGGGAATATTTTTTCACGGTATCCATTACTTCCTGCTTGGATACATGAGAATCATGAGGAGGCAACCCCTCGATTAGACTCTCAATTTGTTCTATCGCACCTTTTACCGAAGTTTTGTCGACAGCGACAATAGGAACGACCGGTACCTCCAGATCGTGACTCAAACGATCGATGTCTATTTTAATCCCCTCTTTTTCAGCAACATCGGTCATGTTAAGCAGCACGATAATCTGATTTGTCCGCTCTTTCAGATCCATCGTCAGGTAAAGATTTCTGGAGAGGTTGGTCGCATCAACAACATTGAGAATCAGATCATATTCGCCGCTGCTGATTACCCGCTCTGCTACTTTTTGGTCTTCAGTATCCGGACTCAAATTGTAGGTCCCCGGAAGATCAACCAGTTCCACCCTGGTATTTTTCAACGGAAAAGACCCTTCAATTTTTTCAACGGTGACCCCGGGCCAGTTTCCTACCTTCTGCCGAGCACCGGTAAGACTGTTGAACAAGGTGGTTTTGCCAGAGTTGGGGACCCCTGCGATGGCAATTCGTTCTATCTTATGCATCTCCGACCTCTCTCACCAGAATTTCCTGGGCTTCCTTTTTTCTAAGTGCAATGCGACTTCCACGGATCTGCACCACCATCGGATCTGATATTTTTACCGGTGCAAGTTCCACCGGTGTCCCTTTGACGAACCCCATTTTATAGAGTTTTTCTGCATAATCTGAAGTCTCGGAGGTAAATCCCGCAACCTCATACGATTTACCCTTGCTGATTTCAGCAAGATTCTTTGTGCTGGCCATTCCATGCTCCTTCTATTTAAATTTCAAACCGTATCATTGAGCAACGAATCTGCTGCTCACATTTATTTAGCAATAGGAAGCGACCATACCACAGCGCGGTGTCAAGAACAACGAATAATTTAAGGAGCGCCTAATTTTTTATGATCCATACTTGGGTATATCATGCTCACATTTCACTGGTCCACGCGTCAGGGTGATCGTATTATACTGACCACATATAGTTTGATTGTCAAAATACTTGACAGCCAAACTTTTCCTGTTACTCTGTATACTCGCTCATTGAAAAGGAATGCATTTATGGAACTAGAAACGATTTTACTTGCAGCAATACAATCAAGTTTTTTGCTTGGACTTTTACATGGTGTAAACCCCTGCGGACACTCCTGGTTGGTCCTTGCACCGTTTATTTCAGGAGAAAAAAAGGGCTCTCGAGTTGCCTTATTAACCATGATGTTTCTTGGTGGCACAGCTGCTGCCTGCCTTTTACTCGGTGCGACTTTGGGCGCGGTATCTCAGGTCATTCCAAGCGCTATGGGGATGTGGGTTGAAATCGGTACTTCAATAATTCTGATTATAATCGGATTACTGTTGCTCTACGACCCGCACATCCTTCATAGCCATAAACACGATCGTGAACATAATCATCATACAGGTGGTTGTACGCATAATCACCATCATACCCACGACCACAACCATTCTCATAGTCTTGGATTGATATCGAAAGTAAAACAGCTCACAAAGAACAGAGAACTACTCCCACCGGCGTTGTTCTTAATCGGCTTTGTTAACATGATCATCCCCTGCCCAACTGCTGCAGTCATGTACACTTACGCGCTAAACGCGAGTAGTATAATAGCGGCAACGATCGTCTTTGGTACCTATGCGATATCAACAGCAATTGCTGTTGGCGCGGTAATATATCTTATCTTCAGAGCAACAAAGATGGCTCACAGCCTGCAGAAGGACTGGGTAGAACCGTTCATCATGCGATTTGCCGGAGTGGTTATTATCGTCTTTTCGGTATATGGCTTGTATCAGGGAGTGACAACATAAAATAAGTGCGGAGACCAAATGGGTATCGAGACATTATCACATCAAATGATCGAGCTTTATGACAAGATTTCATCTTGGGAACACTCAATTGTCAAAGACAGTGGATTGTCTCCTGCACAGATGCACACAATTGA
>QZLB01000162.1 GCA_004796425.1 Desulfobulbaceae bacterium
CTCTGATTTGAATAAGTCGTCTCAAATTCATCATTTCCAATTTACCTGACTGACTCCAGAGGGTCTGCGAGGGGGCGCGGGAAAACGTCTCAGTAACGGCTTTCTGTTGCGCTGCTGCCTGCTCTTCATCCTGGAGATAAGCATTGACTGCAGCAAGGGCTGCTGCCATTTTTTTTCGGGTTGTCGCCATAGCTCAACTACCTGTAGGGTTTATGCTGCAATGCACGAAGAGATGGCTTGCAGTGTTTATTTAATGGAACGGTGTTGATTTATTCATAAACGGCATACGTTGTTTCCTGACCCAGCAGGTCATCGATTTCATTTTGGATGGCAATACGTTTTGGATTTTCCAGCCAATTGTTCCAATCTTCCAGGGACCGCCAGGTGCTGATCACCATGCATTCATCCGTTCGATCTACGCGTTTGAGGGTCTGGCCTGAAATATACCCGGGCTGCATAAGGGTAACTCCGCGCAATCTTTTCAACAGGACGGTGAGTTCGGCAATACTGCTTTCGGGTACATTTCGTTTGATAAATATTTTTACGCTCATTTTATTTCTCCCTGTTTTTTGCCAATTTATAAGGGTATGTTTCCATGTTTTTTCATTGGGTTACTGTCCCTTTTGTTTTCCAGCAAGCCAAGGGCTCTAATAATTCTGAGCCGACTGTTTGCGGGCTCGATGATGTCATCGATATAACCTCGTTGCGCTGCAACATAGGGATTGGCAACCGTGTCCTGATATTCCTGTTCCTTTTCCGCCAGAAAAGCTTCCGGATTTTCCTCTTTTCTGGCCTGACGACCGTATAAGACGCCAACCGCACCTTTCGCACCCATCACGGCAATCTCGGCGCTGGGCCAGGCATAATTAATATCGCCCCGCAGGTGTTTTGAAGACATTACGCAATACGCACCACCATAGGCTTTTCGTGTGATTACCGTGACTTTTGGAACGGTTGCTTCGGCGTAGGCGTAGAGTATTTTTGCCCCATTACGGATAACGCCACCATATTCCTGAGCGGTGCCGGGCAGGAATCCCGGGACATCAACAAAGGTGACAATCGGGATATTAAAGCAGTCACAGAACCTGACAAATCGGGCACCCTTTACTGAAGAGTCAATATCAAGTACACCGGAATAGTGAGCCGGCTGATTCGCTACAATTCCGACACTCATTCCGTTATAGCGGGCGAAACCAACAATGATATTAGGAGCGAAGTGTTCTTTCACTTCAAAGAAATCACCGTCATCCACGGTATGGCGGATGACCTCTTTCATGTCGTATGCTTCGTTGATGTTCTCTGGAATCAACGAGTTCAGTTGAGCAGCGGTTCGAGTTACTGGATCTTCGCTGTTGAGCGCGGGGGGTGGTTCAATGTTGTTTTGAGGCAGATAGGAGATCAGTTTGCGAATATAGGCGATGGCGTCAGGTCCAGAGGCAGCAGTATAATCAGAGACACCGCTTTTGGATGCGTGCATGTCCGCACCACCCAGTTCCTCTACCGTCACGTCTTCATGGGTGACCGATTTAACCACCTTGGGGCCGGTGAGAAACATATAGGAGTTGTTCTTAACCATGACCACAAAATCGGTCAGCGCCGGGCTGTACACGGCGCCCCCCGCACAGGGCCCAAATACGGCTGAAATCTGGGGAACCACCCCTGAGGCCATGACATTTCTTAGGAAAATATCGGAATAGCCGGCCAGACTCTCGATCCCTTCCTGTATGCGGGCACCACCCGAATCATTGAGTCCAATAACCGGTGCACCGTTTTTCATTGCCAGATCCATTATTTTACAAATTTTTTCAGCAATGGTTTCAGACAGGGACCCGCCGAGCACGGTAAAATCCTGAGCAAAGACATAAACGATTCTCCCATCGATTGTGCCATGGCCGGTTACCACACCGTCACCGGGGATCTTGTTTTGCTCCATGCCAAAGTCGGTGCAGCGGTGAGTTTTAAACATGTCAAACTCTTCAAAGGAATCCTGGTCGAGCAGCAACCCGATTCGCTCACGGGCGGTTAACCGGCCCTGGGCATGAAGTTTCTCTATTTTTTCGGTGCCGCCACCAAGTTTTGCTTGTTCCCTGAGGTTCTTGAGCCGTTCAAGTCTGTCGCTTGTGTTCATGCGGTCCTCACGCAGTTGTTTAGGATGCGGATAACAGTTGTCGGTAAATGTTTGTCGCCTAACGGTTGATGGGGGGGAGTAATACTGGCCACCGGTGGTTTTGAGGCCAGAGTGGTCAATAAAGATAAGAGCGGGTGTGGGTAACCGGTGTGGCGTCGGAGCAAACTTTTGGTCATGCCTAGAACTCCATTGAGTAGTTGGTTAACGCAATGCAAGGAGTGATTCCTGTGTGCCAAAAGATGTAAAAATATGTTACCCGATAATAATCTTTTTAACTTACTGTTATTGTTTGCTTAGTCTTAGAGCTTTGGTTTTTCACCATGTTTGTAAAAGAACAACGTTACACTTATCTTTTAGAAAATGAAGACGAACTTGTCAAGAAAAATGTTATACCGCAGAGTTTAGGATTGTATCAGTTTGAAATAACTACAATAAAAAGAACTGCCACGATGCGCCTTCAGCGGCTTACTTGTTGTGTAACTTGATTATCATAAGGGTGCCAACCTTGATGCTCCTCTGTTCCCTGTTTCTGCCACTCTGCCCGGTCCGCTGCCGCTGCAACGTCTTCGATAAAAGGGGCTTTGAGGAGCACCGTGTGATATCGTTATCCGTAGACCTGCTTGCACAGCTGACCGAGGGTGCCGAGGTCTTTACAGACATGGATACCACTCGATTCCATGGCGGCGATTTTTGCCTCAGCTGTACCTGAACCGCCGCTGATAATTGCCCCGGCATGGCCCATTCTCCTTCCCGGAGGTGCGGTGAGACCGGCAATAAACCCGATAACCGGTTTACTCATATGGGCAGCAATCCATTCGGCTGCTTCTTCTTCTGCATTCCCACCAATCTCACCCACCATGACAACTGCCTTGGTTTCAGGATCTTTCTCAAACTCCTCGAGGCAGTCGATAAAACCGGTGCCGTTGACCGGGTCGCCACCAATACCGACACAGGTTGTCTGCCCGAATCCCTGCTGGGTCAATTGATGCACCACTTCATAGGTGAGGGTACCGGAACGGGAAACAACACCGAATGGCCCGCCGTCCTGATGGATTGATGCTGGCATGATCCCGATCTTGCAGCCTCCCGGAGTGATAATACCGGGGCAGTTTGGACCGATCAGTCTGGTGGAAGATGAAGCCAGGTAGTTTTTAACCCGCAGCATATCCATGACCGGGATCCCTTCGGTGATGCAGACGACCAGTTCGATTCCTGCATCGGTCGCTTCCAGGATCGCATCGGCTGCAAAAGGAGGTGGTACGAATATCATGGAAGCGTTGGC
>QZLB01000020.1 GCA_004796425.1 Desulfobulbaceae bacterium
AGCATGGTGACTGATCGCAGGTCCTTCTGGGGGCCATCATTTTTCAGCGGCCCGACACCATTCCAGGCATAATATCCGTAAAGTCCCTGGAGAATTGCAAATTGTGCTTCGTTATCTCTGAGTAATTTAATATTCTCGCCTGATCCGGCTGAGTTAATCGCGGACATACCGATCTTCTGTTTCGGCTGCAATTTTACCTTGGTCAAGGTAGAAATCGCCACCCCAACAGGGTAATAGGTTCCCCCGGTACTTGCTGTTGCCAGGAGATAGTTACGCTCCTCTGCACCATTGACATTACCGGTAAGCAACAGGCTCAGACCGAAAATTGCCAGAGACATTTTGAAAAAGAGTTTTTTGATTTTCATTCTGCGCTCCTTGTGTTTGGTGAGTATCACTTCACTCAGAGTATTTTGGTTGTAGCAAAAGCGAATGCCTTACTTGGGGATGACCACACCGTAACATGACGGTTCTGATAACTATATTAAATATCAATAAGAAAACAAGCGTAATATCGGTATATAGTTCAGTTGGGGCTCCGGTTAACCAACAAACTTGCATTTGCGATCCAACCGATCGTGCCGGACGTCTCGCCGATAATTGAGGCTACTTGATCTGCAGAAATTTTGTTAACGTTAATGGTTTCGCAGATCTCAGATGAGAGTGAGGTGACCATTGATATTTGAATACGTCTGGTCTTGGACATCATGGATAGCGCGGTACCACCATTTCCTTCGTAGTTTTCACTCAATTTTTTAAAGGCGCTTTCATAGCCACCCATTGAGAACCATGGCAGGAAGGTCTCCGAGCCAATGAAGTCATGACATTGGCTGAATACAATCAGATGACCGCCGTCTTTGACAAATCCGGCACCATTGTGAATTGCTTTGTGGCTTTGAATGAAATTAAGATCCTTCGGGTAACCACCGCATGAGATGATCACCGTGTCGAACTGATTCTGATCAACTTCGTAATAATGGGCATGAAGCCTACAACCTTCCAGGAAGGTATGTCTGTCGTTGCCAATCAGGACATCACAAATCTGGCCCTGGCTGTTTTGAATGCCGTGGATCGACAGGTCGGCAGTCAGGTAGTTTTCAATTTCAAAAAGATCATCAGCTATCGGATTGGCGGTAAATGATCCGGGCTGACAACCTGGCGCCAGTAGTCCGTTATCGCGATCAAGGAAGAGCCCATGATTCTGATAAATGGCACTTCGCTCACCGCACCCGGGAAAAAGCAGTTTTCTTCCCCCGCCATAGCCGGCGAAGTAATGGTGACAGATTGGTCCCATGGTGATGATTGAGGAAGCAGCGTGTAAATCTTTTCTAGCGTTCACTGGAGTTCCCGAGGAAGTGCTACCAAGTTGGATGAAGGATTCTTCATCATCACAATTGTGGTGAATAAAGTGGTGATCTTGAAAACTCTTGCCATAGAGTTTGATGTTTTCCTCGTCTGAATGGGGTGGATGAGTACCATAGGCAATGACGATATCAAACGGTTCACTGTACCCACGGTATCGGTTGAGAGTCTCGCAGAGAATGGGAAGAAAGGTTGGGTAGGAACAGGTTCTTGTTTTATCGGTTACGACGATAATTGGTTGTGTCAGATCAAGTGGATGGGATGTAAGACTACGCTCAAGCTTTTGCTTAAAATCTTCTACTGAAAGTGGTGTGTCGGGCTCATTCGGCTCCAGTATCGTGCAGGAAACCGGCAGGTCTAACGAGATAGTCTGTGTGCCGTAGCGAACCTCAATCCTGTCAGTGAGTGGAGCTATCTGTTTCATAAAAATTTCTGAGTGAAATGAGAAATTTTAAATTATGGTACGTTAATGATCCGATATTGTATTCATTGAAAGGATATAACATGGCAGCAAAACCATTATCAAGTGATCCGTGGAACCGATGATACGCGCTTACCTTACCTTGCTTGGCCGCACCTGCACAGTGATGCTGTGTATCGTATGCTCTTATAGCTGGTCGACCCGAGCGGCTTTCAGTCAGGATAATCTAAATAAATCAATCCTGTATATAAACTCCTATCATAACGGTTACCAGTGGTCTGATGGTATTCTTGATGGGATTCGGGACAGGCTGGGGCAGAGCCGTTACAAAATCGATCTGCAGATCGAATACATGGATGCAAAAAAATTCAATAAAAGACCCGTCATTTCCGAAATACTTGATTTGTTCCATGCGAAATTCAGCAACGAGGATTTTGATGTCATTATCGTATCAGATGATGACGCATTTAATTTCGCGGTGAAATATCGCCAGGTGCTCTTCCCGGATACCGCTATTGTCTTCTGCGGGGTAAATGATCTTAACGCCAATGAGATTGATGTTGGAAACTTCACGGGAGTAGTAGAGAGTTTCGAACTGGGGAAAACCATTGAAATTGCGCTGCAGCTGCACCCCCAGAAAAATCGTATGATTGTTGTGGGGGACAGTTCGACGGCTGGGCTGGCAATTAAAAAACAGATTGAGAACATTGTACCGACTTATAAGAACAGGCTTGAAGTTGACTATTGGGTGCAGGTTGAACTCGATGAACTGCAACAGCGTGTGAAACAATTGTCTGATAATTCGTTTCTGTTCTTCATCCCTTATTACCAGATCATTGGTAATCATTTCTATACGGCTGAGGAGGTGATGGAATCTATATCATCATACTCCAATGTCCCGTTGTATACCGCCTGGGAATTTTTGCTCGGTCATGGTGCGGTTGGTGGCAGTGTTCTGTCCGGTTTTGATCATGGTCAGCTGGCAGCAAAGATGGCTTTGGATATTCTTGATGGAACTGCTGCCGATAGCATTTCGATAAAGTATGAACCATCCGGTCTTTACATCTTTGATTACAATCTAATGCAGAGACTGGGTATCAGTGAAAATTCCCTGCCACCGAACAGCAAGATCATAAATGCACCCGATCCATTTTACGAATTACCCAGAGAGCTGTTCTGGACAATCATCGTCAGTTTCATCCTGTTACTGTTCGTCCTGGTTTTCCTGATTGGGAATATTTTTGCGAGGCGACGGGTCGAAAAAAGAATCAAGGACCAGCTCACTTTTCAGGAGACATTGATCGACACGATTCCACAGTTGGTATCATGGAAAGATGCCCGAGGCCGTTACGTCGGAGCAAATTTAACCTTTGTAAACTTCTTTGGGTTGCAGGAAATAGCTGAAGTCGTAGCGAAAAAAACCAGGGACGTTGTGTTTGATCAGGACTATGTTGATTGGTCAATTGAGACCGATAAAGTTGTCGTTTCCGGGGCACAAGCCTTTCGGAAAATAAGAAAACGGCTGGTGGATGAATCGGGTGAAGTTTCCTGGCTGGAGCTTAATAAAGTCCCATTGCGCGACCAGAACGGCAGAATTACCGGGGTATTGACCACCGCAGAGAATGTGACCCGGGAGCACAATTTGGAAAAGCAGCTCCTGCAGTCGCAGAAAATGGAGGCTATCGGTACCCTGGCGGGGGGAATTGCCCACGATTTCAATAATATCCTGACCTCAATTATTAACTCTACTGAACTTGCAATTGGTGATATACCGGGGGATACCCAGACTAGCAAGGATCTTGAACGGGTACTCAAAGCTGCCCACCGGGGTGGTCGGGTGGTGAAACAGATATTAACCTTCTCCAGACCGTCACAAGAAGGTTTCAGGGCAACAGATCTCAAACAGGTAATTGCCGAGGTAATCGCCCTGATGGAAGTTTCTCTACCTGGGAATATTATCATGCGCTCCTATGTTGCGCCCGGTATCAGAAGAATTTATGCTGATCCAACACAGATTCATCAGGCTATCATGAACTTGTGCACCAATGCTTTTCATGAACTCAGAGAGCATGGGGGGGAGATCCAGCTCAGGCTGGAGGAGGCTCTGTTGGAATCTGAAGAAGCAGCTTATATGGAACTGGCAGCCGGGAATTATGTGCGAATAACGGTCAAAGACAATGGGCCGGGGATCTCGCCCGAGGCGATTGACAAAGTGTTTGATCCATTTTATTCGAGCAAAGATAAAAGTGAGGGAACCGGCCTGGGACTTACCGTTGTACTGGGCATCACTAAAAGTCATCTCGGTGGCGTAAGGGTGCAAAGTCTGCCCGGTGAAGGTGCGACCTTTGAGATATACCTGCCAAAAGTGGAAGCGGACCCGTTACCGGATGTACTGGCCAGTAAAACCGAGGCACCGCGCGAGGCTCATATCCTCTTTGTTGAGGACGACAAAGATCAGCTTCTTACCGTTCCACGGATTCTGGAAAAACTTGGCTACCAGGTTACCGCCCGGGGAGATAGTTCAGAGGCGCTTGATCTTTTCATTCGGCAGGAGCAATATTTTGATCTGCTCATTACCGACTTTGATATGCCGAACTTAAATGGTATAGAACTCGTGAATGAAATTATTCAGATCAATGAAACGCTCCCGGTAATTATGATATCCGGCCGTGAGGATGCAGTTGGTCTGGCTGAGTCAATTGACAACATTAAAAAGGTGTTTTTAAAACCTTATCGGCAAGATGAACTTGCTGGGCTTATTTTCACGACTTTATTTGAATAGATATTATGGCGAATATACTTGTAATTGATGACGATCCTGATGTGTGTGAGACCATGGCGAGCCTGATAGGGCGTCAGGATCATAATTGTATGACGGTGCAGACACTCAAAGCAGCCCGCCTGGCCTTTATCAAACAACCCTATGATGTGATCTTTCTCGACGTTCGTTTACCCGATGGTAATGGTCTTGACCTGCTATCCGAGATTTCCGAGCTCCAGGAACAACCCGAAGTAATTATTCTGACTGGGAAAGGAGATCCCGATGGTGCCGAGTTGGCAATCAAAGGAGGTGTCTGGGATTATATTCTGAAACCGTCCAGTGTGCGGGAAATAACCCTTACTTTAAACCGGGCAATTCGTTACCACAACGAGAAGCGGAGTGCACGCAAAGCCCAAGAGCTGGTCGTTAACAATATCGTTGGTAAAAGCTCCATGATCAAGGCGGCGGTTCAGCAGATGGGGCAGGCGGCTCATTCTGAATCGAACCTGCTCATATCAGGAGAAACTGGAACCGGGAAAGAGATATCTGCCAGGACTATCCATGAAAACAGCAGCAGAATTTCGGGTAGTTTTGTGGTGGTGGATTGTGCTGCGCTCACTGAAAACCAGGTCGATTCCATGCTTTTCGGATATCGGCAAGATGAGTTTTCTGAAACTCAGGAAAATCAAAGCGGGCTGATCAAGCTTGCGCATAACGGCACGTTATTCCTGGATGAAATCGGTGAAATGTCATTGTCCATCCAGAAATCTTTTCTTCGTGTATTACAGGAGCGAACCTTTCGGCCGGTCGGTGATTCAAAAGAGCAACACAGTAATTTTAGGCTTATTGCAGCAACCAACCGTGATCTTGATGAGATGGTGGAAGCGGGTACCTTTCGTAAGGATTTGCTGTTCAGAATCAAGACCATTACTATCCATCTGCCACCTGTCAGGCAGCGAACGGGAGACATCAGAGTGTTGGCTGCCTATAAGGTGAAGGAGATCTGTGAACGTTATGGGATGGAATTGAAATTAATCAGCACGGATTTCTTTGAGACCCTTGAACATTATGATTGGCCGGGCAATGTCCGTGAAATTTTTAATATAATGGAACGAGCGGTGATAGCAGCAGGACAGGAGAAAAAATTGTTTGCTATGCACCTGCCCCGCAGCTTGAGAATTCAAGTGGCAAAAGCTCAGATAAAAGAAATGACCGGCTCAGACACCTTTTCCAATACATTGGAATCGTCTGACATTGGTGAAGTCCGGAAAATCGGACAAGACATTTTTCAAGATATTTTCGATCGAGAACTACCATCACTAAAGGATTTCAAAGGAACAGCAGAAGAGGTATATCTCAGTGAGCTGATCCGTCAGTCCAATGGAGATATAAAGAAAATTCTTGATATCTCCGGTTTGTCGCGGTCTCATTTTTATTCGCTTATCAAAAAGCATTCTCTTTCCGTGCAAACCGAATCTTTATAAAAAGACGTAATTACAGAATTATATGTAGTTTCTCTCCTTGACGAGGTACACTTCATCGCTTTTTGGGGTAACCAGAGATCACTCCCCCTGTCTTTTTTTCACTACGGTAGAAATCATTGTTTACCGGGGGCAGTCCTTTTTTATGGACAAGTTGTTGTTTGCGGGTGGTTTTTCTGAAGTCCATATTTGGTTTGGAATTATTAACTATTTGTAAATACAACTAAAAAAATATCTCTTCGCAAAATTCCCTTTCTATTTTCTGTTTTTGCTCTTTTATGTTGCTCAAGGACATTGGTTTTACAACCTATTGATGTCTCATAACCATTCGCACAATGATCCCCGGATGGGGTTTGATCTTCGCGAGTACTCATTTCTTCTGTAAGGACTGACCATGAAAAAAGATGAACAGCGCTCAATAGCGCGCGAGTTTGAACGTATTAGTGGCGTTGACGTGATGACCAGTCAGGCTGATCGGTACTCCTATTCCTATGACGCTGCGGTACTTGATTCAATAATGCCGGGATTTGTCATTCGCCCTTCAACCAGGGAGGCCCTGGGCGCATGTATTTCATTGTGCAGTAAATTTAATTTACCGATCACGGTCAGAGGTGCGGGAACGAATCTCTCCGGTGGAACGATACCAGCGGAGGGTGGCGTTGTTATTTTGACAAACAAACTTAATAAGATACTGGAAATAAATGAGGAAGATCTTTATGCCGTTGTAGAGCCGGGTGTCATCACCTCACATCTCGCCAGTGAAGTTGCCAAAAAGGGCTTATTCTACCCACCGGATCCCGGATCCCAGACCGTTTCAACTATCGGTGGAAATGTTGCCGAAAATGCGGGTGGCCTTCGGGGGCTTAAATACGGGGTGACTAAAGATTACGTGATGGGAATGGAGTTTTTCGATGTTACCGGCGAGCTGGTCAAGAGTGGCTCGCGAACTGTAAAATGTGCAACCGGGCTAAATCTAGAGGGGTTGATGGTCGGCTCGGAGGGTGGGCTTGGCGTATTTGAAAAGATTATCCTTCGGTTGGTTCCACCCCCGCAACAGGCGCGTTCCATGATGGCAGTTTTCAAAACGATCGAAGCCGCCTCGGAAACAGTTGCGGCAATCATCAGAGCTAAAATTGTCCCTGCCACCCTTGAGATCATGGATAATTTCACTATCAGAACGGTCGATAATTTCAGAAACGCCGGACTACCCACCGATGCCGGTGCCTTGTTGCTGATTGAGGTTGATGGTCATCCTGGACAGGTCATGGATGAGGCTGAGTCAGTTGTGCGCATCTGTAATGAATGTGGTGCGGTTGAAATTAAAACGGCCAAAGATAGTGAAGAACGCAACATCATTTGGCAGGCAAGACGGGACGCTCTGCCCGCACTCGCCAATCTCAGGCCCACTTGCGTTCTCGAGGATGCTACGGTGCCACGATCCCGAATCCCGGAGATGATTGATGGTCTTCTAAAAATCAGCAAAAAGCATCGGCTGCAAATCGGCA
>QZLB01000127.1 GCA_004796425.1 Desulfobulbaceae bacterium
AAAAATAATTTAGTCTGTGCGTATCTGTTCCGCAACCCAGTTTTGCGCTTCTGCCATCTCCTCAAAATGGACCACCTTGAAACCAAACTCTTCAGTCAAAAGCTGGTACATCCGGGCCATGCCGAATTCAAGAGCCTTTTTGGATACAATAGCGTAGCAAACATCAGGGTTAACCGGAAAAATATCTTTGGTCATCTGGGCCAGACGACTGATATGATGGGGCTCAACATCGTATGAATCGCTGTTGGTCCGGTCCGAAATAATATATTTAAGCTGTGGATACTCCTGATTATTGTAAATATCCCGGTAAGATTTCAACATCTGGCGCCCTGTTGTAACTCCAGAATATCTCAAGATAACACCCTCATTACTATTCACATAATCAAGAGAAATTGGCATCACCTCCCCCCGTTCAAGACAAATAAAGCACACCATGTGATGATGATCACCTCATAAAATTATAGCTCCATTGACGAGATAGAACAAAAAAAACTGCACCACCAGTGATTGAGCAACCAAAATGTAACGTCTGAGGAAATCCTCTTCACCACTCTGGCTTTCATCAAGACCAAGACCTATCTTACTTTGTAGTACTCATTATTTGTATGGAGGTATATATGCACCGAAGAGAATTCCTTAAATCAATATTTGCCACGACAACCCTGGTGAGCATGGCTGATTATTCACTATTCAATCCGTCCTACCTTTGGGCTAACCAGGAAAATATGTTCACCTCTTCCCTGCCGATTCCCCCGCTGCTTGAAAAGGACTCTAATGGTCTCCTGCAATTAGCTGCGGACTACGGAGAATCTGAGTTTCATGAAGGCGTCATCACCAAAACCATGGGCTATAACGGCTCCTTTCTTGGCCCAACGATCCGTGTAAAAGAAGGTGACATGGTTGGACTGAACGTGCACAACAAACTTCAGCAGGTTACCACGGTCCATTGGCATGGCTTGCACGTACCCGCAGAATGGGACGGAGGTCCTCACCAGATAATTCAGCCCGGTGATATCTGGTCCCCGAAATTTCCCATCAAGCAGCAGGCAGCTACGCTCTGGTATCACCCGCATGCCATGGGACTGACAGGTGAGCATGTGTATCAAGGCCTTGCCGGGCTCTTTCTCATCGAGGATGAGATTTCAACAACACTGCCCATCCCGAAACAGTATGGGGTGGACGATATCCCACTGATTATCCAGGATCGAAGATTTTTTGAAGATGGTTCTTTTGCCTACGTTCGTTCCATGCACGACGTCATGCACGGCGTGCTCGGCAATTACCTGCTGGTAAACGGGGTGTTGCAGCCCACACAATTCGTATCCAAAGGTATTACCCGGTTCAGAATCCTGAACGGGTCCAACTCATCCATCTACCGGCTGCGCCTCTCTGATCCGAAGGGAATGTCCGTAATTGCCAGCGATGGTGGTTTTCTGGAACGACCGGTAGCCGTCACCGAGTTGATCATATCTGCTGGGGAACGGGCCGAAATCCTCGTTGATTTTTCGCACCTGGCGGTCGGTGATAAGGTCCATCTCCTGGTTGATCAATATAGTGGGGGAAGCTATGAAGCGATTGAATTCGTTGTAACCAACACCACGAGCGAATTTAACAAAATCCCTGAGTTTTTAAGGGACCAGCAACAGCTTCTTGCGGAGAATGCAACCAACACACGATTTTTTTCCATGGAGACCATGTCAGGTCGGGGCAGGGGCATGATGGGTGGGGGCAGACTCACCATCAACGGTAAAAAGATGGACATGAACCGAATCGATGAGAAAATCATACTCGGCTCAACTGAAATCTGGGAAATCGTCAACACCTCAGCCTCGATGATGAAACTGCCCCACTCCATGCACCTGCATGATGTACAGTTCAATATTCTGGAGCGTAATGGCAAAGAGCCCGCTCCGATTGAGATGGGACGCAAAGACACCGTATTGCTCTGGCCTGATGACCGGGTGAAAATTATTGCCCGGTTTGAAGATTACACTGGAATCTACATGTATCACTGCCACCTGCTCGAACATGAAGATGATGGCATGATGGGCCAGTTTGAGGTAGTTGCCAAAAAGCCGGTCCAGTTATAACCACCATCACAGGTGGACATTTTTTGGCTGTTTCATATAAGCTAGAAAAGCCTTTCGGCTTTGCTGCGATTATCTCTTTCGTTACTACAGCAAAGCCGAAAGGTCGGTTAAACACCGCTGGAAAGCAGTTTTCCCATTTCCCTCTGTTTGTATCAATCAAATTTGTTAATGCAATAGCCCCCTTTGGGGTACCAGATCTTACCTCGACCGCACGCCTTGGCTAATCGTTCTTTTGCGATGGTAGGTGATTGAAATACATTTCTCTGCTTAACATGCTTCATCTGCACGACTGCATTGGGATTTCCGATATAAACACTACCGTCGGGTAAATCATCCGGATTCATGGTGGCTGAAACTGAAGTTGCAAACATAACAGCTGAGGTGAACAGAATTCCGAATATGGCAGCACGTTTAAAACTTTTCATTTTTCCTCTCCTTGTTTTTTTTAGGTGAACAGCAGATCTATCCTTCTGTTCCTCGGGGAAGGAAAAAGGTTCATATTTTTTCTTATATTTTCAGAAAGAAGGGCTTTACGTACCTAACGAGCTGATTTTGAGAATAATTTTTAAAACGATCCTGACTCTTCTTTTCAATAGAAACGTTGGCTTCCCAATGATCATTGTCCTCGATGGATTCCCATTTGGATGCTCATCTGTTCCTCTTCGAAAAAATAGCCGAAGCTTCGACGGTAGATCAGCGGTTCGGCCAATACTCCGGTGCGGTAGTAATCCTGCAGGAGTTGCAGCAGATTGCTAAACCCTTCCCACGCCTCCTTACTGGTATGTATTGGACCGTCCTGAACACGCATACCATAATCCGGGAGCAGTTCGATCCCGGTACCGAGGAGTGAAACCTTGTCCTCAGCAATGCCGAGATCCTGCTTTTTCGGGAAATCCTGATGTACGATATCCAGCCAGTAGTATGAAGTATCAACCGCTTCCGGTATATAGTTTTGTAATTGGGAAACACCCAATTCATGGTCTTCAACCAGGATCATTCGACTGATTTTATCTGAGGAATTGATGAAATAATGCAATTCAGCCCCCTCAGCCTCCCGCAGGGATCGCCTGAATATTCGCAGTAAGGGGGAAAACTCGATACGAACATAGCCAT
>QZLB01000005.1 GCA_004796425.1 Desulfobulbaceae bacterium
CCGAAATAGTCATCATACGGGGCTAAACTGATAGGCAGTTCGGGGAGTTCAAGCTTGATTGGGACAATCTTCTTCCTGGTGCCAATTCGTGAAAGTGCCGTAAAAAATACCAGCTCAAGTGCTCCGACACTCAATGGCAGATTGCCATCGTGACCGTAGCATTCTATGGTGATACTGGTCTTTTTCCTGGTTATGTCTAAATCAAGGATCATTGGCCCAATCAACCGTTTGAAGAGCGCGAGCCGCTGCAGTGCCTGGTTCAAGTTTTCGCTGCATAAACTTGCAAAAATGGGGGGATCGAACATTTCAACTGAAATCGCCTGCCCGAATTTTATCGGTAAATCTTCGCTCCCTGCCAATTCCTCGATTGCTTGCCAGAGATTAAAATACTCTACAGGACTTATTTTCATTCCATCACTGGTGAAGCTGTCTGCTGGCAGACCCGCAAGAGCAAGAACTCTTGCAGGACTTAAGCCGATATCTGCCAGCAATATCTGCCACCCTTTATGCACAATAAAACGAGTTGCCTGTTTCATGATCAACCCTTCTCCATGAATTTCTGCGAAATGTTGAGTACCGTTTTTCTCGGCATAAATGGAATGACCCAGTTTGCCATGAAACTCAACCCTTTTTCATTAATTTTAACCAATGCCCCTTTAGTCATCGCATCATAACCACATTTTGCCACTGATTCGGGGGACGCTGCATTATCCCAGGCTTTGATCCCCTCAAGATCACCGGCGGATACGAACCCTGTTGCGACCGTTCCCGGGCAAAGAACCGTTGAGGTAACATTCGTACCTTTGAGCTCCTGGGCAATTGCCTGAGAAAATGACAAAACAAATGACTTGGTCGCATAATACACTGCTTGGAGCGGTCCTGGCACGAATGCCGCAGTTGAGGCCACATGCATTATCTTACCGGAGTTTCTTTCAACCATCCCCTGCAAATATAAATGCGTAAGACTGACCAGGGTTACCATATTGACCTGCATCATTGCCCGATCGTTGGCAAGCTTACGTTCATGAAATTTCCCATGTCCGCCAAACCCGGCGTTGTTGATCAGAATATCGATCTGTATACCAGATTCCTCAGTTTCCGAGAAAATTTTTTCCGCGGAATCCGGATCTGCTAAATCGGCCACAATTACCGTTGCCGAGACTTGATACTTTCGCTCCAACTCAGCCTTCAACTCATTAAGTTTCGTCTCACTACGAGCCACCAGCACAACGTTGCCACCTTTTGCAGCATGATATCGAGCGAATTCGGCCCCAATACCGCCTGATGCTCCCGTGATTAATGCAGTCTCTGTCATGATTTCCTCCAATTTTAAGATTTTGATATTCAACAGATAGTTAGAGAATACTCACCACACAGAAACTTCCAATAGCGGATCACGACACCTTTGATACGGATTGCGACAAACTGAAATTATTAACACATTCCTCGAATCAATCTCTATGGTGGCGTGAATCGCCATAGATGTTTGAGCTCCATAACCTATATTCATAAATAATACGGTTAAAAAAAGACTGATTTACACAAAGGAGATTAAAATGATGGAAATAAAGAGAGATAAACCTGTCATGATTACCGGTGCAACTGGATATGTTGCTGGTTGGATCGTTAAAAAACTTTTAGAAGCTGGGCTGATGGTGCATGCACCCATTAGAAACCCAAGCATGCCTGAGAAAATTCAACATCTCAACAACCTCGCAGATTCACTTCCTGGTACTATTAAATATTTCAAGGCTGACCTTCTTGATCAAGGTTCTTATGCTGGAGCGATGGAAGGATGTGGAGTTGTATTTCATACCGCATCACCTTTCAAAATTGATGTACAAGATCCACAGAAAGAGCTTGTAGATCCCGCTCTTCTCGGAACAAAGAATGTTTTGGAGCAGGCAAGCAAAACACCCTCTGTCGACCGTGTAGTTCTTACCAGCAGTTGAACGGCAATATACGGGGACAACGCTGACCTGAAAGCGACTCCCGAGGGAAAGTTTACTGAAGAAATTTGGAATACAACTTCCTCCTTAACCCATGGAGTATATTCCTATTCCAAGACCGTTGCAGAAAGAGAAGCATGGCAAATTCACGAGCAGCAAAAACAATGGGACCTTGTCGTGATTAACCCGACTCTGGTCATTAGACCTGGCACAAATCCAAAGGCGACTTCAGAAAGTTTCAATATTATCAAAAAGTTCGGGGACGGGTCAATGAAATCGGGAGCTCCCAAAGTAGGATTTGGGGTTGTTGATGTCCGCGACCTGGCCGATGCACACCTTGCTGCAGCGTTTATTTCTTCAGCAAAAGGAAGACACATTATTTCCGGCCACAATACTGACTTTATAGAGATGGCCTCAACCCTTCTCGACAAATATGGCGACCAATATCCCATCCCGAGGAAGGCAATGCCAAAATGGTTGGTATGGGTAGTTGGTCCATTGATTGATAAAACGATAACGAGAAAGTGGGTTACCAGAAATGTCAATATTCCCTGGCTGGGCGACAATAGAAGAGGAAGACAGGAACTCGGCGTAAAATACAGACCGATGAAGGAATCAATGGTCGATTTCTTCCAGCAAGCGATTGATAGTGGGTTAGTACCAAAATCCAAATAGCCAATAGCAAGAAATGGGTACCTGAAAAAGCAATGTAATTTTTCAACCGACTTCAAGAAGAGAAGAGTAGCGGAATTACTCGGTGGTGTGTGGTTTTAGAAAAAGGGTACGGTCACAAATATGACAAGGCCTTAAGGTTTCCAAAATTAATCAGGATCATAAGGCACCGGACACGTGTAATAAGTACACACTAACCCGATTTATTGTTTCGATTTAATATGTTGGAGTATCGTTAGAATCGCTGGATCTCATCACTTTCAAAAATATGTCCCGATGGATACTCTTGCCTTGCACTTTCATACATGGCTTTCGCCACCTGCTCAACGCGGATGGCCCGGTACTTTTTCCAAGGACCCTGGAGCACCGGGCTCAAAATGGTCAACGCGACATACCCTGCTGTTTCCTTTAAACGAAATTCATCACGGCTTCCATGAAGCAATGAGGGGCGAAAGAGCCGGAGCGACTTCAGCTCCAGGCTCTGCAACAGCTCTTCGACTTCACCCTTGGTCTGATTATAAAAGTTCGACGATTCGGCGTTGGCACCAATAGCACTGATAACAGCGCATGTTTTTGCATCCAATCGTTGAGCAAGTTTGCCAATTTGATGAACGTAATCCCGATCCACCTTCTTGAAGTTCTCCGCAGAACCCGCTGCCTGAATAGTGGACCCTATGGTACAGAACACGTCATCGATACGTTGCTGAAATTCAAAGTGCTCCAGCTCTTTCGAGCTGACGATATGAGATTTGATCTTTTCACCTGAGATGGGTGGTTCTCGCCTGCCGAGACAATGAATTTCCGAATAGTGGTCGGAGTCATTGAGTAACCCCAATAACACTGAACCGATCGCACCGGTTGCTCCGGCAAGCAGTGCCTTACGCATGATGATCGTCTCCTTTCATCAAATCTTTTTAAGACGCCGACTCTCAAATCACCGAAGCCGATGTGATCATCAACAAACAACAGGTAATTGACATTTGTGGCCTCTATTTTTCACCCCTGCAAAGACCAGTGGTGATGCACCCCATTACTGAGAATTATCTCCTCTAAAAATCATGATCGCGCCCAGACCGAGCACAATCTCAAGAATTGCGTATACGATCAATAACCAGTGCGGCATGCCATCAACGATGAAGCTCAATATGCGCCCAAGGGCAAGTCCGATCATGAAAACCGCACAGCAAACCAGCGCTGGAGCGGTCATCTGCCTATCGAATGCCCCCCAAACCCAGATCACCACCATACCAAAATACAGCCCCATTACTGCCCGCATAATGTGTGTAAGGTTGGTCGTGTCGACTGTGATGCCGAAGAGAAATTCGAGACTGACTGATGGCTCTGCCCCGTACGCCAACGCAATGGGAACAAGGCCGACAGCACAGAAAAGAAGAAACGATTTTGTTTTTATTGAAGGCGATCCGTGATTCACTTTTGTTTTATCCTCTCATTTGAATGTTGCGTATTGGAACCAAACAAATCGACACCACTGTAGGTACAACCGGCTGCTTCAATCAGCAAACAAACCCTCTGGCAAATTCTTTTAGGAATGTTCTCTAGTAATTAGCACCTTAATTTATTTCATTGCGCTTGACAATTGCGAGGAAGTATTAATTTGTGGGCTCTTTTTCAAAACACAAAAATGAGAGGTACGTAATTACATGCAAGCTACTCAGTCGTAAATAGTGTGCGTTGTTTTTGTTACAAGAAGCTGTTTTGTTAAAGAATGCAAACTTTTGGTGTTTTCTCTACGACAGGCGGACTAGTTGAAATTCTTATCGATACTGATTGTAAATCTCTTCAATGACTCCTGCATTGATCATCGTTTTCAAAGCGTGATTAATGTCAGACAGAATATAATCTTTACTCGGATGTATACGCAGCATGACATCTATGCTGCTTATCTCATCTCCAACCTCAAGATCTTGATAGGTACTATTTCTTTTTATGACGTATTGAGCCATTTCCTTTTGAATAAAAATTTGATCGTATCGCCCTTTTGCCAATTTTTCCAATAATTGCATTTCAGTTCCGGAATCCTCCCGTACAATATCACCTTTGGCTATGGCTTCCATAAATCCGGGGTAGGAATACCCTCGAATCATTCCAACTCGTTTTCCTTTGAGATCAGAAGCTTTTGCAACAGGAAATCTTTTGTCTTTGCGGAATACAACTACATCTGAAGATTTTCCATATGGCACTGAGTAAAGACCAGGAACCTCAGATTTTTCATACCAAATTGGATTAACAAATGTTTCGATATCTATCTCACCTTTTTGAAATTTTGCTTCAAGACGAAGTGCCGGTAGATAGGTATAAACAAAGTGATGTCCGGTAAGTTTGCTAAGATGAGACAAAATGTCCTTCGCCAATCCGGTTCGTTGATCACCCTCTTTGAAGTGCAATGGTGGAAACTCGGTGTCATACAACCCTACGTTCAAAGTTTCAGCCTGGGTTGGTGATAAAGCTGAAACGACAATTGAAACCATAGAGATGACGAGGCAAAACGTTTTTCTATACATAAGCCTTTCTAATGGTTGATAACTGAATGAGTATCATTCCATGAGATCTCTTCTGCTCCCTATCTAAAAGTCTATCTTTTGCAGAAGCTGCTTTCAAGTTTTTTTGGGACTTTAAATATGAATAATTATTCCAGAAATTTGCAATCGTTGGCAGGCACCTTCGAAAATTTTTTCTCACTCACAAGAGCAGTCGGGAACACCTAAAAAAGCGTGTTGTTTCTCAAGATAACCATCTACAGAATCCCAGACCGTCGTCCGCCCTAAAAATGACATCCCCACATATCCACGAACATGCAACGTTCCATCCTCTGCGAGTGACATCTCGCATTGATAGGTTTTCCCGTTTTCAGGATCGTAAATCTTTCCGTCAATCCATTTATCATTATCGAACCGAAAGTCTTGCATCAGCTCGATGCCCACCAGAGGACGAGACCGCAAAGATTCATCCTGGTTGTTCAGGTCCCGTCGTGGTTTATCATCCATGCCGGTAACCTCTCCCGGCAGGTAATCCGGGGGTTTGATGGCAGCGATTTTTCCAAAATAATGATCACCTTTTTTGAATATCGTCACCCGACAATCCTCATTTTCGGTGATCCAATCACCAAGGATCGCATCACTTTCCATCGTGTTGCCGAGCGAAGGAAGGACCAGCCAAGCGATAGAAACAATGCAGAGTAATAGCGTTTTCATCTCCATGTGATTATCCGGAATTTTGAAATGATGAAATTAACATTTCTGCTTTTAGTGTGTGAGCACTCCACGAATATGCATTCCATACCATTTTTATCAGCAAACGGGAACTGTTGCTCAGAATTTGGACTTCATGTCAGGGTTGACACACCACACCGCATATGGGAGCAGTTCTGCTCCTTTGGAAAGGGCGGCTGCCCTTTCTAGGTCAAGGCTTTCTTTATGGCCTGACTCAATGTGAATATCGAATAAGGCTTCTGCACAAACCCGTTTGCACCCAATCTTAGCGTCTGCTTAA
>QZLB01000032.1 GCA_004796425.1 Desulfobulbaceae bacterium
ACCCTGAACCGCTCAGTGATTTACCTCGGGGAAAAGTCGGCAGGGATTATAATGAAAGCGTCGTACCGGCAACCGGTGTGCGATCCACCCGCTACAACATTACTAAAGGTAAACTCCCTCCGGGGTTGAGTCTGGATCGACTCGGAAGAATTACCGGTATCCCCGCCCAGGCAGGAAAATTCCGGTTCACAGTCCAGGCCGCTCGCCAGGGAAAAGCCAACTTTTTTCAACAGATGACGCTGATTGTCGATCCGGGTGATCTGGTTGTAAATGTAAGTCCTCCTTCAATCAATGTAACAAAAGCGGGCAGCACCGGTGAACGGGTCACCTTTACCGTTGTCCAGCCAACCGTACCGATTGCGGAGACGATCACCTCAAGCCGCGGTGAATTCCATCTCAACGGAAGAGTTCTAGGTTTCTATAACCGACCGCTTTCCATCAATCTGAATCAACAGTCTCCTTCGGCAACAGAATCGATCACCGTTCCACCCAGTGTTGTTAAAAACGCTCAGGGTGCCGGACAGGGCATAATCCGCTATCGCCGAACCTTTACCTCGCGAAATGTTGGTCGAGGGACAGGAGAGGCAGAAGTAAACCTGCGCTCAGCCGCTGCAGGTGATCTGAAAATCAACCGTCTGCGGCTCTATTTCGAACAGAATAACAGACCCATTATCGCCGTCGAGACAAACTCCAGAGACCTCAAAGGTGCCATTGACATCCATTACAATGGTTCCGGATCCCTGAAAGGCTATTGGCAGGTAGATCGACGAATTATCCAGCGAATCCAGAAGAACCTTTTTTACGGCAAGATCCTGACCCTGAAGACCCCGGACGTTCCACCATTACCGACCTATTCAGAGGGTGCTCATCGGTTGATGTTTATCATCACCGAGCCAGCGGCAGCCGCTGCAGCCATAGACTTTCCCCAGGCCATTTATCATGTCGAGGCAAAGCAGGCCGAAATCGTGGTCCCGCTTGAACTGTCGAGCCCGGATAATTTTGCAGAGTTATCCTCTCAGGGTGCAACCTTTACCTGGAGTGAGGTGAGGAAAGCACAGACCTATCAACTCGCATTTTTCTCCCCGGACAGTGATAAACCGATATTTACCGCCTACACCCAAAAAGGCAGCTATCAATTACCAGCCAAAGTCATTGAATTAAACTTCTCTGAAGGTCAAACCTACCAATGGCAGGTACGCGGATTCAACAGTGAGGGAATCGTTGCCGCCCAAAGCACAAAACGAAATTTCTCTCTGGTACCTAAAACCAGTTATGTCCCAGGGCAGATCCTCTTCATGGTCGATGACACAGAGGCCGGTCGCGCACTGATAGCCACCATCGCCGACAAACATGGTCTTGAAGTTGTCGAACAGACTGTTCTGAAATCATTGCAGAAAATCATGGTGCTCTGCACCACCAATGAAGCGGTGATGAAAACGGCTGATCTGCTCCGCCAGGAACCGGGACTTTATCATTCACAGCCCAATATCATCTTCTCTACCTTAAACCAGAGTGACCCGTTGCGCTCCATGCAGGCAATCGATAAGTTGCTTGAGCTCGAGGCCCTCCATCAGCGAGTTACCGGCAAGGGTGTAAGGGTAGCCGTTGTGGATACCGGTGTCGATATCAAACATCAGGATTTACAGGACCGTGTTATCGAGCATCGCAACTTTATCAGGGGGTCGCCCTATCGGGCGGAGATTCACGGTACGGCAATCGCCGGTCTGATTGCCGGTTCCCGCAATGAGTTTGGCATTATTGGTATTGCACCGGACGCCAAACTACTTGCCTATCGCGCCTGCAGCCAATCGAGTCCCGTAGCCCCCCGTGGCACCTGTGATTCAGTGAGTATCGCCAAAGCACTGGATCAGGCAATAAGTTCGCAGGCCCAGGTCATCAATTTGAGCCTGGGAACCGTTGAGCAGGATCTACTCATTGCCAAACTGATTGAACAGGGTGCCAGGCAACAGATCACTTTTGTTGCACCGGTTGGCAATGAAGCGGGTCAGAAGTCGATCTCGTTCCCGGCCTCACATCCGCAGGTCGTCGGGGTTGCCGGTCTTGGTCAAAATAACAATCCGTTCCCTAACAGAAGTATTGCCTTGCAGGCAGATGCCGTTGCACCTGCAGAAGAAGTTTTCACAACCATACCCGAAAACCGGCATAACTTTTTTAAGGGAACCTCTTTTTCAGCAGCCACCATCACCGGAATCATCGCTTTATCGCTTGAAAAAAACAATGGAACTCCTTCTCAGGAGTATCCGCAATTTGATGAAAACCATATCTGGACCAAGCAGGTGGCAACTTACATGGGACTCTGATAGAGCCCTAAAAGTGCACGTTCGATCGATTGTAACAGCTTCACCCCTTATATAGATAGCACCTGAGTATTGCGTTATTCATAGATTTAACTGCTGCTGGAGAAAGGACTTGTCCCTTTTTTTCGTCATTTCACATTTCGTGAGGTACTGTTATGTATAAATGGTATATCATCGGACTGCTCACCCTCATTGTAATTGTTTGTACGCTACCACTTGTCGACTCAGCACATAGCGCCCAAGCTCGCCTTACTCAACAACAACTCAACTCAGACCACCATTACCGCAAGTTCAGACAGCAACTGCACATTCACCCCGGCGCCACCAATCGGTTTGCCGGAAACACTTGTGAGGAACTCGCCAGTTCATTGCAGGCCTTTAACAAATCGCTGCCAACTATTCATGAGAAAATCGCCTTCTACCAGGCCGAGGTGAAACGGCTGAGCATGAGCAGACCAGGGAGCACTATAACTGACCGTACTGCATTGGAAATTGCCAAAGACTGGCTCAAGGGATGGAACGATATGCTTCGCTGGACCAAAGAAGCAATCAATGAGATCTACGACGCAGCCGCGGCAAAAGGGTGCAGCCAGAGAATTTTACAGAGGCGCTGAACGAGGGGGAGGATTCCGATCCCTGCCCCCGTTTCTTATGTCACCCTCGGGTGAGTGAACAATCTCCTTTACAATCTGCTACTTCATGCACCATTCATAGGCGTTCTGAAACATCTTGAGCCAGGGGGTAACTTGCAGTTCCTTCATTGACTCCGGCAACCAGTGTGCCTGCCAGGCCAGGATTACCCGTTCCGGATGCGGCATCAAGGCAAGATGCCTGCCATCAGGAGAACAGAGTCCAGCCAGCCCTTCTGGTGAGCCATTGGGGTTAAATGGATAGGCCTCTGTCGGCTTATTGTCATCATCGACGAAAACCATCGGGGTCAGCCCCTGTGCCAGAACTTCATCACGGACAGTTGGGTCAGGAAAATAGAGGCGCCCCTCTCCGTGATCAACATGGATGCCAAATACGGTACCCGCCATACCTTTGAGCATGATTGCCGGGCTCTCGTTGATCTTTACTGATACCCAGCGTGACTCGAATCTTCCCGAGACATTCCTCACAAAGCGAGGCTGGCTCTGGGCATTAATATCGCGCCAGGGCACCCAACCCAGCAGACCAAAGAGCTGACAACCATTGCAGATACCGAGGGTGAATGTGTCTTCTCGCTGATAAAACTGATCGAACTGTTCACGAATCCGCTCATTGAACATGATGGTCGCTGCCCATCCCTTGGCCGATTCAGGCACATCGGCATAGGAGAACCCGCCAACCGCCGCCAGGCCACGAAAACCATCGAGGTTGATCGATTCCTGAAGCAGATCATTCATACAGATATCCCAGGGTTCAAACCCCGCAGCATAGAAGGCTGAAGTCATTTCCCTGTCAGAGTTTGAACCTTCATCCCTGAGAATGGCAATTTTGGGTTTGTTATCGCGACTGAGAATCTCTAGCCCAGTCGGCTTCGGCGCAAAATTGATCTCATATGAGGGACCAGATCGCTGGTAATTATTCTCTTTTTCATCCTCTGCGCAGATCGGATTTACCTGCAGCCGCTCAAGCTGATAACTGGTCTCCTCCCACCAACTTCTGAGCAATACCATTGACTCATCAAGAACCTGCGCGCCATTACATGAAATTCGTACCTGCTGCTCAAGTGTTGAAATACCAAGATGTTGATAGGGTATCCTGGCCGCTTTCAGTTTTTCAGTAACCACGGATAATTGTGCTTTAGGGCAACTCACTACATATCCAAGCTCCTCTGAAAACAGTGCTTCCAGCGGATCAGCCCCATAACTGTCCAGGTTGATCGAAAGACCCACATTGCCGCTGAATGCCATTTCCAACAGGGTTACAATTAGACCGCCGTCTGAGCGATCGTGCCCAGCACTAACCAGTCCCTCGGAAATCAATTCCTGAACACAGACAAAAGCTCGCTTCAGCACGGCGGGGTCATCAACATCTGCGCTCTCATTGCCCAGTTGAGAATAAACCTGGGCCAACGCTGAGCCACCGAGCCGGTGGTGTCCGGCAGAAAGATCGAGATAGAGGAGCTGGTCATTTTCAGATTTTATGTCCGGGGTTATCTTTCTGGTGATATCCTCCATTGCCGCATAGAGCGAAATTACCAGCTCACGCGGAGATTTAACGGTTTCGTCACCCACCATAGTGGCCATGGACAAACTGTCCTTGCCACCGTCTACTGCCACTCCCAACTCAATCATTATATCGCGCATGGCCTCGGCCGCTTCCCTGATTGCTGCCCCTTCTCCCGGCAGTTTCGGCGCCCACATCCAGTTAGCCGAACATTTGATATGCCCCAGCCCTCTGACAACGGCTGCCATCAGATTCGTAACCGACTCACCGACCGCCATCCGTGCTCCGGCTGCAGGGCTTACCAGCATCTTGATAGATTGCTCGCCAATAGCAGTAGCCATACCGGTCAGCCCAAAATGACTTTGCGCCGCAACCGCCACGTCAGCCACGGTCAGCTGCAGTGGACCGCAACATTGCTGCTGGGCAATCAGACCGGTTACTGCACGATCTACCTTATTGGTCAGAAATCGTTTCGAGCCAACAGAAACCAAGCGCAAGACATCATACAATGCGTCCTTTACATTTAAGTCTTCAGGCAACTGTAAGGCAGGTAGCCTGGTGATACTTCGCGAATCATTAAAAGTCTTTTGCGGGATGCTCCCCAGGAGCTTGTCGATTTCGATATCGACCGGCGTTGTACCGTCTTTTTCATCATGCACGATAAATCGGAGATCGCCGGTAACTTCACCAAGTACTTCACAACCAACCTTTTCCCGTTCGCAAATTTTCTGGAATGCTTCGATATTTTCAGGACTAATCAGATACCCGGTCCGCTCCTGATATTCAGCCACGTAAATTTCAAGCACTGACATGGTCGGATCACCTACCCTGATATTTCGGATTTCGACCCTGCCCCCTGAATGCTCTACCAATTCTTTCAAGACATTCGCCGGGCCACCTGCTCCCTGATCGTGAATCACATCAACCAGGCTCTGTGCCCCCATTTCACTGCAGGCACGGATTACCCGGTTCATTTTCTGTTCCATCTCGGCATCGCCACGCTGGACCGCATCAAAATCAAGCTCCGAAACATTCTCTCCCTGCAACATACTCGACGCGGCTCCACCTCCGAATCCAACTCGGTAGGCAGGCCCCCCGATCTGGACGATGAGCATCCCTTTCCGCTCAGGCTTTTTCTCCGTCAGCGTGCCATCGATCTGCCCAAGCCCTCCGGTGAACATAATCGGTTTGAGATATGCCCACCGTTCGCCATCAGGCAGTCTTAAATCAAACGAGCGGGTAAACCCCTGGATCAAAGGTTCACCAAATTTGTTTCCATAGTCTGAAGCACCATTACTGGCCTCAATCTCAATTTCCAATGGAGTTGCCAGATTATCAGGCTGATCAAATTCCGTTTCCCAACGCAGCGGATATCCAGGAATTCTGAGGTTACCGACACAATACCCGGCAGTCCCGGCAATTACAAAACCACCCCGCCCCGTACCCTGGACATCGCGTATTCGACCTCCGGTGCCGGTTTCCGCACCGGGGAATGGCGCAACTCCCGTCGGAAAGTTGTGAGTTTCAACGGTGAGGAGCGGGTGATAGTGCGGTTGCACGCTTAAAAATGGTGATGGTGAGCCCGGCTGTTCCGGTACGATAGTGGCTATTTCCGATCCTTCAATTACACTGGAATTATCCTTAAACGCCACAATGGACCCGGCCGGGTTTGCCTTCAGGGTATCTGAGACGAGATCAAAAAGGGTGCCCTCCTGTTCCTTTCCATCAATTACCTGCTTCCCTTTAAAAAAGCCGTGGCGGGAATGTTCCGAGTTGGCATTGTTGAGATCCATAATCTCGACAATGGTCGGGTTTCTTTTATGCTGGTTAACGAAATAATCATAATAGAGATTGCGGTCCCACTCATCCATTGAAATTCCCGGGATCTCCAACAGCCCATCAGGACCATTTGTAATCAGGTCAACCTCGTATACCGGCTCGGGTTCCACTCCAGTTTCAAAACTCTTCAGCGGTTCCAGATACTGGCATTCGGTCATACGATCATGATTTTTGGCAACAAACACCTCGAGCTCAACATCCTCATCGACCAGATAGCAGCG
>QZLB01000186.1 GCA_004796425.1 Desulfobulbaceae bacterium
ATGATTCTTTTAATCCGCTGCAATTTCTGAGGATTGACGATACGTTTCATCGATTCATTACTTTGTAGAGGATCCAGGAAAAGAGCAAAATAATGAGCAGATAAATCAGTGAGACTGCTGCTGAGTACCCAAGGTCAAATTGTTTAGTGGCCGTTCTCATCAAACTTTGAGAAAGGAACACGGTGGCCTCTCCGGGGCCGCCCCTGGTAATAATGAATGGTTCTACATACACAAAAAAACTATCAAGAAAACGGAGCAGCAGTGCAATCAGCAAGACCCGTTTGATTTTGGGTAATTCCACATAGCGGAAAATGGCCCAGCGACTGGCCCCGTCGATACGGGCTGCCTGGTAATAACGATCTGGAATTGCCACCAATCCTGAATAGCAGAGTAAAACGACCAAACTGGTCCAGTGCCAAACATCGACAAAGATTATCAAACACCAGGCAACAACGAGATTGTTGATGTCGATACTGAGATTGACCAGGGAGAGCAGGGCGCCAAAGGATCCCCATTGGGGATGGATCATCATCGACCATATCAGACCGACAACGACCCAGGGAATCATCAGGGGGATGGCGATGGCAATCAGGTAGAGCGGAACCAGTGGACCTTTTTTAGGTAAACAACGAGCGATTAAAATCCCAAGTGGTACCTCAATGATCATCACCAGGGTTGAGAAGGCGAGGGTGCGAAAGAGTGTGGCGTAAAAGGTTTTCGAGTTGAGTACCTCAGAAAACCATTTGATCCCAACCCAGATAAAATCGTTGCCGTAAAAAACATCCTGCACCGAAAAGTTAATGATCGCAATCAGCGGGATCAGCAAACTACTGCTCACTACAACCACAGCGGGAAGGATGAAGAAAAATGCTCTTTGATGTACCGGTTTCTGCATCGGTTCACTCATGGCCGGTTGAATGTGCCCAGGTTTATCCAAAAAAAAAGATCAGATCATGGGGTCTCAGAACATGAACGTAAAATTACCTTGATTTGTAAAGAATCATTGTAGCCAAATTCCCGGGTATGTCACGTGTAATGAAGAGCAATCAAAAAGGAATTAGCCATACAGTGGCCTGAGCCAGCGGTGGCCCCCAGGTCACGCATGAGAGGGGAAATGGTCCCAAAATCGAGAGGTAAAGACGATTTTGCAGCAAGAATGCGTTTCATGGAGCGATAAATTGCGATTTTAGTAAAGAACTTCACTGCAGACTCCTGAAAAATAACGTATGATAACGGGCCATGAATCACGTGAAACTTAACTCCTGGAATGTAAATAAATGATGAACCCGATTTGCATAGTAGATGATCAGCCAGATATCTGTTCCTCGGTTTCAGGTATCTTAACAGACGAGGGATATAACACGGTCGTATTTCAGGACGCTGAGAGCTTTTGGTTGAGTCTTGAAACCCAACAGCCATCACTGGTGTTGCTTGATATATGGCTGCCGGGAGTCGATGGCCTGGAGTTGCTGCGTCGGCTGCATGAGCGTTTCCCCTCACTGCCTATTATTATGATGAGTGGTCATGCCGGGATAGAAACGGCGGTTACTGCCATTAAAGCGGGTGCTTATGATTTTATGGAAAAACCGCTTCATATCGACGTGTTGCTCGAAAAGGTTGAAGCAGCAGTTTCCCAGCGACCGGCAAAGAACGGTGTGTCAGAATCTGCCGTTAGCCAGCCGGGAGAAACCCCTTATGACCCTTCGATATCCTCAGAAACGGTCGATATTATAGATTCAGAGGAACCCCAGCGTACGCTGGGGGAAAACGTTGTACTGAATGGGGTTGGGCTTTTAAGCGGCAGAAAGACGGGAATCATCCTCAGCCCTCTGGGGGTCAATGAAGGCATTGTTTTCCAGCATCTCGACGGACAGGTGATACCCGGACACATCACTTCGCTTGAAAATTTTTCTAATATAGATCCGAAAAAAATCTTCTCCGCCAACTCTACCACGCTTGAAAAAGGCAGGCAGCAGGTTCGTACCGTGGAGCACCTGATGGCGATCTTTTCGATCTACGGTATTACCAATGCGTTGGTAAAAATAGATGATGAGATTCCAAATATTGATGGTTCAGCAAAGGACTTCAATGACCTGATCGTTGGTGCCGGGATTGTCGAGCAGCAGGCTCCGGCCAAGGTCGCGGTGATCAGGGAGAAGATTGGGATTGGACAGGAAAACAGTGCAGAGAAGTATCTCTATGTTGAACCGTTTGACGGTTTTGAGGTTGAAATGCGGGTTGATTACCCGCTGCCAATTGGTGAACAACGGTATACCTTCAACCCCGATAACGTTTCTTTCACCGAAGAAATCGCCCCCGCTCGATCTTTCAACACCTTTGAAAATATTGATCTTGCCCAGCGTCTGGGAAAAGTAGGGAGTGGCTACCTCAATTCTCATATCATCATGCATGAGGGTAAGGTGATCAATACTGAACTTCGCTATCCGGACGAGTTTGTTCGCCATAAAATACTTGATCTCATTGGAGATCTTTATTTACTCGGCTACCCGATCAGGGGACGGCTGGTGGCTAATATGACGTCTCATGGGTATAATCAGGCCCTGGTCCAACTACTCTATCAGATAATTCAGCAACGCACGTCGGCTGCCAGATAGGCACTGACAATACGTCGTTACCGCTGCCAATAGTCTTGCATATACCGGGAGGGTGGCGTACCCTTTGAGGAGGTTCTCCTGGTTTGCTCTGCCATGAGAAATGTGAAAAGTGCCAGATAGTGGCATCGGGTCACTGCTACGGTGAAAGGGCTTGATGTTCATGGCTGAGGGATAAACATACAATCATAATAAAATGTGAGGGTTGTTTACGATGCGAATTATTTCCATGGAAGAAGTAGTGCAACATCAGAGTCCCGATGATTGCTGGGTGGTGATTAACGGTCGGGTTTATGACCTATCTTCATTTCAAAAGCAGCATCCGGGCGGGTCGAAGATCATTACTGACAATGCAGGCAAAGATGTCTCCCACTTGTTCAATGAAATTCATCCCAACGATATCATTCAGCGGCTTCTTCCAGAGGAAGCGTGCATCGGTGAGGTTGATGAAGCGACTGTTGATCCCACTCAGCATGTGGTGACAGGACCGGAAAAAGCGCCATCCCGGGGGGCGTCGCAAACTTCTCACACCGCTGAGTCTTTGACCGCAGCTCAGGATTCCTGGCAGAAACCGGTGCTGGAAACCATGCTGAACTGTTTTGACTTTGAGAGTGTCGCATCACAGACCATGACAGAGGAGGGGTGGGGCTACTATTCTTCAGGTGCTGATGACGAAATCACCTTGCGGGAAAATCATACCGCTTTTCAGCGCATTTGGTTCAAGCCACGGATCTTGATTGATGTGAAGCAGATTGACATGTCGACCACGATCCTTGGTCACCCTTCGTCACTTCCACTCTATTTCAGTGCCACCGCCCTGGGTAAGCTTGCCGATCCCGAAGGCGAGTTGGCTATTTCCAGGGCTGCCGCGTCAAGTGAGGTGATCTATATGTTGCCGACCCTCTCTTCCTACACTCTGGACGAGATGCTTGCCGTTCGTGAGCCCTCCCAGGTGCAGTTTGCCCAACTTTACGTGAACGCGAAGCGGGAGCAGACAGAAGCGTATATTAAGCGACTTGAGGCCGGTGGTGCCAAAGCACTCTTTGTCACTGTTGATGCCCCCCAACTGGGCCGTCGTGAAAAGGATATGCGCAATAAGTTTACCAAGAATGCTGATGTTCAAAAGGGTCAACAGGTCGATCGAAACAAGGGCGTAGCCCGTGCGATTAGTGAATTTATCGACCCCGGATTATGTTGGGCGGATCTGGATTGGATCAAATCCATCACGGCCTTACCGATCATCCTTAAAGGTGTCGGCTGTGGCCTGGATACAGTGATGGCATATCAAGCGGGGTGTGCGGGCGTCGTGTTATCCAACCACGGTGGCAGGCAGCTGGATACAGCCCGTTCCGGGATAGAAATACTGGTGGAAGCGGTTGCTTCCCTTAGCCACCACGACCCAAACTGGCGTGATCGGTTCGAGCTATTTGTTGACGGTGGTATTCGGCGGGGCAGCGATATTTTCAAAGCGCTGGCTCTTGGGGCAACAGCGGTTGGTATCGGGCGGCCGGTCCTTTATAGTCTGGCCGCTTTTGGTCAGCCAGGTGTTGAGCGGATGTGCGCACTGTTTAAAGAAGAATTGACCATGGTGATGCGTCTGATGGGGACACCGAGTATCGGTAATATTTCTGCAGCGCATGTGCTCCATGACAGCCTGAACAGTCATGTTCCTGCCCAGGCTTGCGATCATCTGCAGCTTGACACCTATGAACCGCTGCGGCCGGCGACAAAAATCTAGAGGATTTGTTGTCCAGCCCGGTTAAATCGAACAGGAACAGCCGCCTGTTATTTTACCGAATCCAAGGTTGTTCGGACAGCTTCGAGCAGGTCTCCACGCTCATAAGGCTTGTGGAGCATCTTGTTGATGTTGATTTCTTTGAGTCGCTCTACTGAGATTTGCCTGCTATAGCCTGTCACCAGGATGATGGGGGTTTCCGGATTGATTGTGCTGATCTCTTCAGCAAGAGAATCACCTGAGAGCTTGGGCATGGACATGTCAGTGATCACCAGGTCAAATTTAGCGGGTGATTCAGTAAAAAGACTCAACGCGTTACGACTGTCTGTTTCCGTTACCACTGAATACCCCTGCATTTCCAGAATGCGCTCAGCAAACTTGCAGATTGAGGGTTCATCATCAACCACCAGGATAGTTTCGTTGCCCGTTGGTATTTCATCTAGTTGTGGAATTGGCTTGGCAGCTTTTGCGGTTGTCGCCGGAATAAGAATTGAGAAACAGGTACCGACACCCTCCTGACTATTTACCGATATGGACCCGTTACAATCCTTGACGATACGCAGGACTGTCGCTAACCCCATACCAGTTCCTTCATGTAGATCTTTGGTAGTGAAAAACGGTTCGAAAATCTGTTCTCTTATTGATTCGGGGATTCCGGAACCAGTATCTTTAATTTCTATTTTTTGATAGATACCTGGTGTGAGTTGTGACATTGGCGTGGAAACTTCCTTTTCTATGTTCACATCATCCAGACGAATAGTGAGTTCACCGGTGTCAGCCATCGCATGGGCTGCATTACTGCACAGGTTGATGAAAAGCTGATGGAGCTTGACCGGGTTGGCAAGAATATGGGCATCGGAGTTAAATTCAGTTTTCAATTCAATGGAAGTTGCGATGGTCGATCTTAAAAGCCTCACAACTTCAGCTGCCAGAATATCGGTTCGTACCGGTTCCGGGTCCTGGTCAGAGTGGCGGGCAAAGGTCAGGATCTGGCGGATCAAATCCCTGCCTCGAAGTCCGGCTTTGTAAACCTCCTCAAGATCGGACTTGAGTTCAGGATCATGACTGATGCGGGGCATCGCTAGATCGGTAAAGCCGATTACTGCCGAAAGAATATTGTTGAAATCATGAGCGATACCGCCCGCGAGCGAACCGATTGCCTCCATCTTGTGGGCCTGAATCAGTTCGCGCTGCAGTTGTTTTCGTTTGGTGATATCGGTGGCCACATGAATGATTTTATCAAGGTTACCTTCCTGGTCATAGATTGGGGTACAGGATACGATGTAATTTCTACCCAGCGCCTCCATTTCTGATTCAACGGTCTGGTTTATCTGTTGGCTGACGATGGCCTCAAACGGACAGGACTTGGGAGTGTCATGCGGGCTGTGAAATATCTGGTAACATTTCCTACCGATCAACTCAGCCCTTTCAAGCTCACTCACTTCACATGCTTTTTTATTGGGCCAGATTATTCGTTTATCTCTGTCAAGAAGCAGCACCTGATTGTCCATCGCATCGAGGATAATGCGTGATTGCTTCATCGAGTCCTGCAGGGCATGCTCCATCTGTTTTCGCTCAACCGCATAGCGCAGAGATTTGAGCAGCAGTGCATGGCTGAAATGTCCTTTGACCAGGAAATCCTGGGCACCTTGTTTCACCGCGTCTAATCCCAGCTGTTCATCCAGGTTACCGGTCAGTACCACGACCGGTAATCCCGGAGCCAGATGTACAACACTTTGCAGTGTTTCAAGTCCGTCACTATCAGGCAGACCAAGATCGATGATTGCCAGATCAAACCTATTTTGTGCCAGGAGAACAACGGCGTCAGCAAGGCGCTGGGCCGCTTCAATCTGGTAACTCGGTTCAGATGCTATTTCCAGCATCTCACGCATCAGGTCGATATCGCCTGGATTATCTTCTATGAGGAGCGTCTTTACCATTATTATTCTGTTTCTTTTGGCAGCACCACAATTGAGAGCCAGAAAGACTCTATTGATTTGACCACCTCTACAAAGCGGTCAAAATTAAGTGGTTTGCTGATATAACAATTTGCATGGAGGTCATAGGTTTTGACAATATCCTCCTCAGCCTTGGACGAGGTGAGAATAACCACCGGTATACGCTTCAGGTTTGCATCATTTTTGATCTCTGCCAGTACTTCCCTGCCATCTTTGCGCGGCAGGTTGAGGTCCAGCAGGATAAGGTCAGGGCGTGGTTTATCCTGGAAAGGCCCTCTCATGTAAAGAAAATCCATCGCCTGTTCTCCGTCCCCGACAATATGGAGATTATTATTCACCTTGCTTTCTTCAAGCGCCTCTTTTGCCAGTTCGGCATCACCGGGGTTATCTTCAACAAGCAGAATATCAATTGGTTTCATGCAATACTCCTTGTTTCTGAATTGTCAGAATTGTCTGCATCGGGATTCTCAACATCACCTGCGGGCTGCAGGGTAATATGGAAGATTGTTCCACCCTCTGGTTCTGTGTCGAACCAGATCTGTCCACCATGGCGCTCAACGATCCGCTTGCACAGCGACAATCCGATGCCGGTTCCACTATATTCCTCACGGGTGTGCAGCCGTTGAAAGATGACAAACACCCGATCCTTATATTTCTGGTCAATACCGATTCCGTTATCCCTGAATGAAAACTGGTAGAAATTGTCTTCATTCAGTTGCACACTGACATGGATTGTTGGTGTTTTCGCTTGGCAAAACTTTATTCCGTTGGTGATCAGATTCTGAAAGAGCTGGCTTATCTGCACCTCGTCACCCATGATTGTGGGCAGGTTGTCGTGCGTAATCTGAGCATTTCGTTCATTGACAAGCACTCGCAAAAGGTGGAGTGTGTCTGTGAGTACCGCACTGGAGTTGATTGGGACAAGTTCCTTTCCCTGGGTGGAGATCCGAGAAAAGCGGAGCAGATCTTCGATCAATATTTGCATGCGCGCTGCCCCATCGACTGCAAAATTAATGTATCGGTGGGCCTTTTCATCAAGCTGGTCCTTATAACGGTCAGCCAGGAGCTGAGTAAAACTTGAGACCATTCGTAATGGCTCCTGCAGGTCGTGGGACGCAACATAGGCAAACTGCTGGAGTTCTTCGTTCGAACGCTTGGTTTCCAAAAGTGATTTTTTCAATCGCTTTTCTAATTGTGTACGCCGCTCGATTTCAACCAAAAGTTCATCTTGAGAGACCAGGGTACTGCGCAACCTGTTCGTGAGTGCAGCTAATTTATCTCCAAATATGGCGAGTTCATCAGTTCCACTCAGCGGGTTCTTGAATTCAAGCAAATTCTCGCCGCTCATCTGGCCTACGGCATCACCGAGTTTACGAACCGGTTTGTAAAGCATCTCTGCGGTAAACAGCCCTATTGCAACTGCCGCTGCAGCAACGAGGAGGCTCACCAGAATCAGCTTGTTTTTGATTTCCCTTATTGGAGCCTGGTACTCCTGCTGGTCGATCTCGGTGAGCAAAGCAATGTTTTGCTTGTCGAGATAGGTATACGCACCTATTACCGGCACCCCACGATAATCAAGGTACCACTTCACTCCGGTTTGACCGGCTAAAGCGGCAGTTACCCCATCACTATAGGTAGTCTTTTTGAGTGCATAATTATTACCGTAGCGCGGTTCAGTGAGAAAATAATGGTTATCGTTTACGATAAAAGAGTCTTCAGTTCCTTTCAGGTCGGTTCGCTCCGTAATAATTGAGGTGAGATAGTTAAGGTTAAGGCGGGCGGCAAGCACGGCAACAACACTGCTTTTATGGCGAATCGGGGTACTGATTACCATGGTTGGCTCTCTGATGGAAAGAGAATAATGGGGATTGGAAACATAGCTTCGATTTTGTCCCTGGATATAAAAGGGTCTTTTAGACATGATTTTGCCTTCCTGGCTTCGGGAGGTAGAAATGATGACTTCACCATCGGGAATATTGAGGATAAAGAGCTCCTGATAAATTCCACTAAGCAATGAAGGCATGAGATGTCGTTCAACAATAGAATCGGGAGTTGAGTTCTGCAATTGGCGTTGAGTAAGCGTGGCGCGATCGGTAAAAGCTGCTTGGAAGACAGAGAGTTTTGCCAGCAGTTCGAGGTTTATGGTTTCCCGTTCAATCCACTGTTCAACACGAAGCTGCTTTTGAAAATTTATGGTAACCAGGTAGGAATAAAGCTCGTTCTTGTAGGAATCAGTACTGATCCTGAAAAAATTGTAACTTGCCAAGACAAGGGCAAGAAATGAAATTGATAGAAACGCCAAAAGGATTCGTGTCTTTAGAGTCATATTTGCGTAATACTTTACCTTTTCGCGTTATTGCCCGGCGTAAATGTTCACGAGAAATTCGGTTGTGTAAATCCTGTCGATGTCCATTTGTTTTTCCAGGACGCCTTGTTCAATCAGCAGATCATGCATGATCCGCCATCGCTTCTTCTCCATCCAGCCAATAGGGTTTACTCCGGTGTCGATCAGAGGCTGCTGTGAATCAAGCATGTCAGCTTCTTTTGCTTTGTTGACTTCTTTCACCTGCTCAATTGTTGCGGCAAGAGCCTCCTCATGGTTAGAAACCGCCTCTTGCCACCCTTTCAAAGATGCACGAAGAAACCGAAGTACCGTGTCCGGGTGTTCAGTAATCATGGAGCATTGAGTAACGAGGGTATCGGCATAATAGTTGAGCCCATAATCACCGGGCCAGATAACCTCTGTGTCGACCCCCATATGCTTGAGCTTGATAAAACCGCTGGTTAGGTAGGTAGGGGAGATATCGACACTGCCCTCAATCAGCCCTTTAAAACTCCAATCATAGGGAACCGTGGTGATTGATGAGGTGTCGATATTTCGTGCTTTTGCAAGGGCGTTGAATTGAATGATACCTTCGAGGAATCCACCATCCAGGCTTCCCACGGCAACCGTTTTATCAAGAAAATGTTCTGGTTTGGTAATACCGGAGTCTTTTTTTGAGACAAAGATGAGCGGGCTCTGCTGGTAGATTACCGCAATTGCTTGCATCTGAAAGTCACTGTTTTTCAGAAAGAGCGATTCAGCCGGTACGAGCGCAAAATCAGCTTTGTTGCTCTTGAGTTGTTCTACCTGGTCTATATTGGTGCCACCCTCTAAAAAAGTGACCTTCAACCCTTCACTCTCGTAATAACCTAACTTTCGGGCGAGGTAGAAGCCTGCAAATTGCGCCTGATGGACCCATTTGAGTTGAAGGGTGACTGGCTCTAATGTTTTGCCGGAAGTCCTCGCGGAATCGAACTCGCATGAGGTTAGGGCGAGCGTGCTACAGAGGGAAAATATCGCCAAAAACAAACAGAAATGTGCGTTATTATACATTTTGCGTCCCCCCTCGAGCCTAGAAGGAATGTCATTGGGATTATCAGTTAAGTGTATCGTTTCTAAAGAAAGAAAGTCAAATCGCAGGAGGAGATTCTGGGAATTTGCACAAATAAAGCTACACGACATCCAGATAAACCAAAATAAACAATTCATCCTCTTGTGCAGGGTAGTTTAGCCAGCCCACAGACTGTGGCCCAGGATACCGTCAGTCAGGGAGAAGAAATACCTCCGGGTGGTTGACATCTGACAAACCTTAATTAGTATTGATTCTCAATTAGTAATATCTGCTAACTAAATACCAAGGAGTGAGACATGAGTTTATTGGTTACCAACCCGGCCCCCGATTTTTCCGCGACGGCAGTGATGGCAGACAATTCCTTTAAAGAGGATTTCAAGCTTTCTGACTATCGCGGGAAATACGTGCTGCTGTTTTTCTACCCGCTGGACTTCACCTTTGTCTGCCCTTCGGAGATTCTGGCTTTCAATCAGGCAGTAGAACAGTTCGAAGAGGCAAATTGCCAACTTATCGGGGTCTCCATCGATTCCCATTTCTCTCATTTTGCCTGGAAAAATACCCCAATCAATGATGGCGGAATCGGCAATATCCAGTACCCGCTTGTCTCCGATCTAAACAAGGCAATATCTAATGCGTACAATGTACTCCTGGATTCAGGTGTTGCCCTGCGCGGCCTGTTTCTGATTGACAAGGAAGGAGTTGTCAGGCATCAGGTTGTTAACGATCTTCCCTTGGGAAGATCGGTGAATGAGGCCCTCAGGGTGCTGCATGCCTTGCAGTTCACCGAGGAGCATGGTGAAGTCTGCCCGGCAAACTGGAAACAGGGCGAGGAAGCGATGAAGCCGACCAGGGAAGGCGTTGCTGAATACCTCTCCAAGCACGCGACTTAATATTTGATAAAACTGATTCCTACTAAAAACACAATTTTGCACCTATCCCATAAACCGCTGAGTTCGATGTTGTCAGGGGTTTATGGGATTTTTAATTGGTGAGTCTTTGCCGGACTGCTTATTCATCAGTTTGGGCAGTGAACTTCAACTCGCGGGCTGCATAGGAAGTGTAAGAGTGAAAGTGGTGCCGACCTCTGGTGATGATTCGAAATCCACCGAACCGTGGAGGTACTTTTCGCCAAAGAGCTTCATGGAAAAGGTGCCGACGCCTCGACCGGCCCCGGGTTTCGTCGAGGAATTTCTGGTGAAAATCCGTTTCTGCATATCAGCCTCGATGGCGAGTTCATTCCAGACGGAAAAGCGGATTGTTTGATCAGCCATTTCGGCCTTGAATTTGACAGGTTTTATCCCGGAGGCCTCAAGTGCGTTTATGATCATATTGCAGAGCACTCGTTGCAGCAGGGAAAAATCAGTGGTGAGCGTTTCATCGGAGCAGTTGTTCTGGTACTCGATCTTTTGATTTTTGGCTGCCGGATGATTCTTGAAAAATTCCTTTAGTTCACTGACAACTTGCTCTGTAGATAAGGTGACTAGCACGGGGTTGTACTCATAACCGTCCTGATCAAACAGACAGCGTTGGATCTCCACCTCTTTGAGCACCCGTTGGGTGGCGTGATACATATCGGTGGATATCTCGGAGGGAAACTTCTGCAGTAGTAATTCACTATTGCCCGAGAGTATATACAACATATTGCTGACATCGTGAAAAAAGGTTCGGGACAGGGCTGCTCTCTGCTCCTCAATGGTAATGTCCTGGAGGAAGAGTAGGACAAATTTATGACCATCGATTGTCACCGGCTGGGCCTTGACTGAAAAAGCCTTTTCCTGTTCCGTACCATCCCTATGAGTCATGACGGCACAAGTACGTTCTACCGGCTGATCATCTGCCAGACAGGAAACAATAGCTACGGCCGCTCCGCAGGTTCTGCAATACTTCGTGGTTCCGCAACCACTTGGTTCACTGTTTGCATGGACACATTCCAACACCTTGCCCGGACGCAGTCCAAAGGCTTCTTCAGGATTATCGATGCCCAACATCTGCATGAAGGAATCGTTTAATGAAAGGATCTGGCGCTGATCGTTAAGTACGGCCAGCAGCCCGCTTACTGTCTGGAGTAAACCATTTAAAATGGAACTGTTGGAGATTGTGATGATCTGCTCCTGGAGCATCTCTGGTGCGGCTGTTTCAGCCTGCGCGAATTCGGTATCCATTTCTGTCCCCATCTAATAGGTTTGACACGATCCGATTACATTTCGAGCATGTTTTTATTCAACTTCATTTGTGTGTGAGAAGCAAGGAGAAAGGGGCGATGTCCTAACCTTTAAAAAAGGGTGCGAACACTGATTTAGTGGTAAATCATTTTATCAGTGGGTTGCGGGATTTCTACCCCTTCAGGAAGGAGGGGGAGCTTGAATAAGGTTGGAGTTTTAAAGAGCTGCCAACTGTAAAGGAGGCCGATGTAATATATGGTCGTTTCTCTGAACTCAGAGATATTTCCTCGTAACAGTCCGTGGGCGCCATCAATAGTTGCCAGCCCGATATCCTCAAGCCAATGTCCGAGTTGTGAGCAGGCCAGGGCGACTACAACAGTTGCAATAAACCAGGGTGAAGGGATAAATCGCCTGATCCTCGCCAACTTTGCCTTTCTCGCGACCAGTGGCATGACCAGAAACCAAACGACCAGCAGTAAATCTCCCAGTTGACCGAGATAGCGACCATTTTCCCGGTCGGTAAACGTGTGTTGATTGTGCCAGTTCAGTCGAACAATTTCAGATCGAGTTTCAGAAAAGTAATGATAAAAATGCAGTCCGTAGTCGATCTCCTCAAACAAGAGGAAGAGTATAAAGAGCGTTCCGATAAGAAAGAAAAGACGCTCCTTCAAATTCTTCCGATAAAAAAAAGCGCAGATAAGGATGAGGACGGTGAGCAGCAGGATGAAATCCTGACTGAGTTCAACCAGTCCGAATTCTCTCCATGATGGCTCAGGAATGTGGGATATTTTGGGAGCAATTAGTTGCTGGAGAAATGGTATACCTGAGAAATAGAGGCTGAAAAACAGGATGTTTATGCCTAATGGAATTAGAACAAAGATGATCAGGTTCTTTTTCATGAGTTATTGTTTTCAACGGTATCAGAAGATATCGAACCCTGCAGAAGATTTTACCCACAGGGCTTCATCATAATCTAAAATATTTAAAAAATAACACAAAACCAATTTACTTAACAGTCAAATCGGCTCTGTAAACAAATTACCACCAATACGGGGAGGATTACTCCTCATCAGCACTTTATTAACCCAAAAAAGTATGTTGTGAGTCATTCAGTGATAAACGCTTGTTGGTAGTTTTTACTACCAACAAGCCCTGGTTATCCTTCGGTTGTGAAGGGTAATATGGAACTTAATGTATAACTCAACAACGCAGGTAACAGGGCCGAAACAAAATGTTCGGAACAAAGATAAAGACAGCACCTGCCAAACACAGAGAAAGGAGATTGTCATGAGTATGCGCGGAGAAAATATTTCAAGAGAATATCAGAGGATGGTTTGGGTACAGGA
>QZLB01000217.1 GCA_004796425.1 Desulfobulbaceae bacterium
ATCTGAGAAGAGAAGACATATTTTGACATATTTGATTGGTCTGGTTGCAGTTGTGATCGGCATTAGTAATGTTGTCATTGGTCTGCAGGGCATTACCATTGGTCCCTGGGACAAGCGAATCAAAAACTGGAACCCTCATTTTTATAAGTGGCTCTATGTCCTCCTACCAGGAGTTGCGGTAATAATCATCGGTATGGGCCTCATATCAGGTCTTATCGCCAGCTAAACCTCAGTTATCGCTTTCATGCAAAAGCTGAGTAATGACACAGATTATGTAATTCAACCTAAGCCCGGGCAAACGATGAATACCATATCACTTGGTTCTGATCACGCGGGATACATACTGAAAGAAAAAATCAAAATCTTCCTTGAAAACAAAGGCTACAAAATAAACGATTTTGGTTGTTTTAGTGAAGAGGCCTCTGATTACCCGGATTACTGTTATCCGGCAGCACTAAGTGTTGCAACGGGGGAGAGTGATTTTGGCATCGTTTTTGGTGGAAGCGGTAATGGCGAAGCCATGGTTGCAAACAAAGTCAGAGGCGTTCGTTGTGGGGTGTGCTGGAATATTGAAAGTGCCAGATTAACAAAGCAGCACAACAACGCGAATATGATAGCGATCGGCGCAAGGATGGTAAGTGAAAGTGAAGCGCTTGAAATGGTGCATACCTGGTTGAATGAGAAATTTGAAGGAGGAAGGCACCTCAATCGCTTAAGCAAAATGGAAAAACGACACGAACCGATCCTATGATTCCAAACACATGGATCACTCTGGTGTCATGCCACCCAAACCATAATTGAGAGAAATTATGACCGTCACCTATTCGTATTCCTCGGAACACAATATTGTTTCCACTGCACCATCAGGTGAAATTTCGCTCAAGGATGTCGCACGTACTTTTGAGGAATACGTCGAGGATGAACAGATCAGGAATGGTTTTTTAGAAGTTGTCGATTTTACCAAGGTAGATAAATTCTCCCTCTCATCGGAAGATGTCGGGAGCATTGCACAGAATTATAACCAAATCAAAATCAAGAAGAATCCAATCGCTACTATTCTAATCAGTAGCAACACACTGCAGTATGGGTTTAGTCGGATGATCAAGATGCTGTTTGAACTATACTGCGCTGAACATCTGATATATCTCGCCGAGAGTCCTCAGAAAGCAGAGGAAATGCGGGCAAAAATAATGGGTTAGAAAAGCATTGATTATTAGAAAAGCACATCAAAGCGATAGTGATTCCTGGTCGAAAATGAGAACTGCCCTCTGGCCGGATACGGACGATGAACACCGAGCGGAAATAGCAGCATATTTTGCCAATGATTCGACTGATATTGAAAAAACATATCTGGCTGAAGTCGATGGAGAAATTATCGGCTTTATTGAACTAAATATCAGGAACTTTGCTGAGGGAAGTCGGCAATCGACGGTTCCCTATGTTGAAGCATGGTACATCACTCCGGCCCATCAGGGGAACGGTTATGGCAGGCAATTAATGCACCAGGCGGAAGCGTGGGCTCGCTCACTGGGTTTCAACGAACTGGCAAGTGATACCGAAATTGACAATACGCGAAGCATTGCGATGCATAAGCACCTCGGTTTCAGCGAAACTGAACGAGTCGTCTGCTTTTTGAAGAAACTAAACGATGCATAACAAACCATCAGGTCATTTCAACAGTCAGTAAATCCATCACTATGACAATGTCATCTTACATAAAAGATATCCGACAAAAGATCGGTCACCGTCTTTTGCAAATGCCCTCCGTTACCATCATCAATTATGATGAAAATGGTCGGGTTCTGTTTCTGAAGCATAGAGACACCGAGCTATGGGTTGCCCCGGGTGGCGCGGTCGAACCATGTGAATCCCCGGCTGATGCAGCGGTAAGAGAAATGTGGGAAGAGACCGGCTTATACGTTGAACTCAAAGGCGTATTAGGTGTTTATGGCGGTCCTGAGTTTGTCGTGGAGTATTCGAATGGCGATTCGGTTTCTTACGTGATGACCGTTTTTGAGGGTTCGGTAATTGATGGATCGCTGAACCTGGTGAATGATGAAAGTATTGAGGGAGCGTATTTCACCAGGGAAGAAATCCTGAAACTGGAAACACAACCGTGGGTCCGGGTAATTTTGGCTGATATTTTCAGCTATGGTGCAGGGGAACCGGCACTATTCAAACAGTCCGAATGGACCCCTGAGAACACTAAGGATCGATAAGCTGTTGAATCAGCAAAAAGACGCATACCGTGAAATCTTCTGGATGATTTGAGGAGTTGTGATGATGCCAAAGCCGGCTAAACCAGAGATAGATAACCACATCAACAAATTAATCGTCGGCATGATTGCCCTGTCACTCCCCGTGCTGACCAATTATTTCTCCGAAGCACCACTTGACTCCATCAGTGCATCCTACCATCAGGGGTTTTGGGCACGGGATATTTTTGTCGGCTTTCTCTTTGCCATCGCTGCCTTTCTCTTTTCGTACAACGGCTTATCAAACACGGAAAGAATACTCAGCAAAGTCGCGGCCCTCGCCTGCCTTGGAGTGGCCCTGTTTCCCTGCGACTGTGGCACGGGAATTGAAATCATACCAGGTTTACATTACGTATCAGCAGGGGTTATGTTCACGATCCTCGTGGTTTTCTGCTATTCATTTCATTTACGCGCCATTGGCAAAGGGCATCCCCAGGCCAAGGTTCGTGCCTGGATCTACGCGCTTTGCGGTTTGGTTATTATCATTGCAATGGTTATCCTGGGTATTGATTTTTTAACCGGCGAATCAATCAAGCATCACATTCCCAGAATCGTTTTTTATGGTGAAGCCGCTGGTCTGATTGCCTTTGGCATTGCCTGGCTAACCGCAAGCCGAACCTTGCCGATCTTAACAACTAAGAACGAGAGAATCGCCATTCTCCCCACGGGGGGTAAGACAGAAAAGTCGCCATAATGAAGAGGGATAACATGAAGCAGAATACGCAACGTTTGATAGTAACGGTGATGTTCGTGGCTATCGCAATCTGTGGTTGCAGTGATCAGGAAACAAGTGAAAGCCTCAAAGAGAAGTATGGATTGCGCCCCCTGGGGGTTGAGGAGTGTGACAACTACCTGAATAAACTCAGGATGTGTCTGGATGTTGCACCTGCAAAAAATCGTGATCAAATTGTGAACATCTATACCTTTGTGGTCTCGGATATGAAGAATCTCGCCAGTGACCAAAATCCCGAAGCTCAGAAAATGGTCGTGGAAGCCTGTACAATGGGTGAGACCGCTAACAAAGCTGCCATGGTCGCCATGGGTTGTGAATGGTAATGAGCAACCATAAAAATTTTGGAGGAGTCACGTCATGAAGAAATTGGCCTTTATTTTTTTGCTGCTTTATCCAACCCAGGTATTCGCCAGCTCTGTCATACTGGACAACAAGGCACAGATATTACGGGCTGCAGATCTACATGAAGCGATCGGCGCACTTTCTGGCAAGGTAACCGACTGTGTTGAAAAAGATAAGAAACCCATTGAGGAGTGTGGTTGCTTCAGTCTCGAAACCTGTCAGTTCAAAACTGAGTATGAACAGGTTTTAAAGCTCTACTGTGCAATCAGAACCGATTTCCCGGAATGGCAGAGTAAAACCGTTAACTATCAGGATGAGAGGAGTGGTTATTCGATCGCCCTGGGTATGATTGGGCTGGAGAAAATGTTCGGCACCCAGTGCAATTAAGCCACCATGTTGCCTGCGCTATTTCAATCAGAGAGTCAATCAACGGTGCGCATAAACCTCTCACCGAAAGGAGCTGAATAAAATGAAGCTTGCGATAATTACCGGAGGCTCGAAAGGACTTGGCGCCGCATTAGTTGATTTATGGAAGCGTCATGGATATCGAATTGTTGAGTTTTCTCGGACAGGAGCGACCAAAGACAGTGTTCAATGTGACTTTCAGGATTATCATCAATCAGCCACCATTGTCAGCACGACCATGAAACAACTCTCAGATACAGAATACTCTGAGGTTGTGCTCATTAATAATGTTGGAGCAATTTTACCGATCGGTCCGATCGGTGATTTCTCGATCGAGGATTACCAAAAGAGCATCCATGTCAATTTTCTCAGTACAATTATGGTTTCCGGTGTTTTCACCAAATATTTCCAGCAACACAGATGTAATAAAACCATAATCTATATCAGTTCCGGAGCTGCTATAAGACCGAAGTATGGGTGGTCACTATACTGCGGTGCAAAAGCGGGTCTTGATCAGTTTTTTAGAACCTATGCGTTAGAGCAATCACCACAGAAGTATCCAATCAGGGCGGTAACCTGCAATCCGGGAGTAATCGATACCGATATGCAGGAAACAATTAGAAATACTCCCGAAGAGTTATTTCCAGAAAAAGCGAGATTTATCGGGTTAAAAAATAATAATGAATTGCGGTCTCCTGAACATGTAGCCGCAGAAATTTACCAAAGATGTCTAAATAGCACTGAGGATTATGTCGAAGTTTGACAGATCTACTCGTATAGGCAAATAAGACTGACAATGGAGATTCTTCCACTCAACGAAACAGACCTCCTGGCGGTTCGAAACCTTTCTGCACAAAGTGAGGGGTTAGCCGTAGATAGAGACTCATTCTACTGGTTGTTTTCAGAGTTTTTTAAAGAGACGTCCTTCGTTGTTTATACAAATAACCAGTTGATTGGGTTTATCCTGGGTTTTATCAACCAGACAGAACCAACTCAGGGGTTTATCTATTCCCTTGGAGTCGCTGCCAAGCATCAGAGAAAGGGCGCCGGCACCTTGCTGATCCAAGCATTTCAGGAGCGCATGCGCGCCCGTGGTGTGCGCACTCTTTACCTCACCACGACTCCTGAAAACAGTAAAGCGTTGAACTTTTACCAGAAGATTGGTTTCTCAAAGCCGGAAGAGTTTCTGAAAATCGAGCAGGTACGACTCAAATTATTCAAGCATATAGACGAGCAGTTTGGAAAAACTGATGCTGCATGAACTAATCAAAGAGATACAGGCAATCGCCCAGACCGGACTGCACTACACCAAAGATGATTACGACCGTGAACGTTACCAGCGCCTGCATGAGATCGCCCTGGAGCTCTTTGCTGACTTAAGTACAACCGATGTTTCACAGATAGAAAAGTTCTTTTTTCCTGAAAACGGTTATGCGACACCGAAGGTGGACCTGCGTGCCTGTGTTGTGCGAAACAACCAGGTATTGCTGGTACGTGAACGCTCAGATGATAAGTGGACATTACCTGGTGGCTGGGCTGATCAGAATGAATCACCCATTGAAGGGATCATCCGCGAGGTGAAGGAGGAGTCTGGTTTCGAAGTCAAGATCCGGTCGCTTTATGCGGTCAGAGACCGTGACCGACATGACTACACACCGAAGTATCCCGTCAGCCTCTATAAGCTCTTTTTCACTGCTGAAGTGATCGGTGGCTCTGCAGCTACGACGCTGGAAACATCAGATGCCCGCTTCTTTTCGGTTGATGCGCTGCCGACACTTTCCGAGGCCCGTGTCCTATCGGAAGATATTGTTCTGGGTTTAAAAGCTTATCAGGAGAACCAGCAACCGACGGTGTACTGTGATTAAACCAACCAACACATCACTAACTAAATAAGGATATAGAATATGGCTCAGCCGATAATGAGCATCGTCGGGTTTGGTCCGATGGGAAAACTATTTACTCATCTGTTTTCTCAGGATTTTTCGGTCTATGTTTCCTCATCCCGCCCGGTAAAAAATGAAGTGGCGAGTCTTGGTGCAGTGCTGGTCAGTGACCGACAGAAAATAATGTCGAAAGCAAAATATATCTTCCTGGCGATCCCACTTAAGGCTCTACCGGAATTGATTGAGGAAGTAAATGTCCACGCATCAGCAGACGTTGTGGTAATAGATTGCTGCTCCGCACGGATTCCTGCAGAACAAGCACTGGAGAACCTTCATCGTCAGCATTTTGGTATGCACGATGTGAAAAACGGTGAGTATTGTATAACGGGTACGATTGATGATGGTATGGCAGATTTCTTTTTGAAAAACGACATACCAATCGTACCTACCACAGCGGAAGAACATGATCGAATTAATAGCATTATCGGACTTGGACATTTCATCGCTCTTTCCCTGGAGTGTTTCCTCTCAGTCGAGGAAAAAGAACTTCTCTCAGGAAATAGATCTGGATCCACGTTGCTGTCTCTGGCTAACAGGATGGCCCTGAACAGTTCGACAACCTGGCGGGAAACCCAGATAGATAACCAGTTCACAAAACATCAGCGGGAACTGTTTCTCAATGCTATGAACCGTTACCACCAGGCATTATCGGATGGCAAATATCCATTCACGGTGTAAAACTGATCGGGTGAGCGAACGTGGGAAGATGGCTGGGTTGCTCAATCGATGAGGCGCAAACGAATACGGAACTAAATATGAGTCTTAAATATAAAAGTGTTGTCCCGTGGGGAAGGAGTTTAGATGAATATAAGCGGATGTTTGATCTCACAGAGGATGAGCTCACGTTAAGAATAGTGGGCTGTGGCGATGGTCCTGCCAGCTTTAACATAGAATGCAACAGTAACGGTGGTCAGGTCGTTTCGATAGACCCTCTTTATCAATTATCGAAAGTAGAGATAAAAAAACGGATCGATGAAACCTACGATGATGTGTTGCGTCAAACCGCTGCCAATAAAGAGAAATTTGTCTGGGATACGATTACATCTGTCGAAGATCTTGGCAGAATTAGAATGGAAGCGATGAACAGATTCCTTGAGTCTTATGAGGAGGGAAAAAGGAATCAGAATTATATCCCGGCAATGTTACCGAGCCTGCCCTTTGCTGCTAAGACCTTTGATCTTGCGTTAAGTTCTCACTTTCTCTTCTTGTATTCAGACAATCTCACGTATGAATTCCATGTTGAATCGATAACCGAAATGTTGCGTGTAGCCAAAGAAGTGAGAATATTTCCATTATTGGATGTAAATGGTAAAAAATCTCCCTACCTTGAGAAGATACTCATAGAGTTCCAGGAGAAAGAGTTGGAAATCAGAAGTGTTGATTATGAATTCCAGCGGTATGGCAATGAAGTACTCATGATACGAAATCCCTCAGCCATCTCCGGGAGAGAATCTCCCAGCAAATAGGACTTGTTTGTACACACTATTCGAATGAGTCATCGTAATTACAAACCGAGGATGAAATGAAAAAGGCATTAGTTCTGGGCGCAA